>CAYTRL010000505.1:0-3997 GCA_964439795.1 uncultured Thermodesulfobacteriota bacterium | reverse complement strand
CCTCTCCGCGGATGCGTTTCTGCTGGCCCTTGCTTGTGGTTCCGGTATTTACGCACGTCCCCTGGCGCGCCGGCTGCAACGCGGGTGGGTCGTGGGTCTGGACCGTTCCGCGCCCATGTTGAAATCGTTCCGCCGCAGGGCGCAGGGGCTTGCCAACCTCACGCTGATCCGTGGCGACGCCCTGCATCTGCCCTTCGAAGACGGGGTCTTTCACGCGGTCAACTGCTGCGGCGCTCTGCACCTCTTTCCCGATGTGGAACGGGCCCTGACCGAGGTTCGCAGGGTGCTTCGGCCGGGAGGGGTTTTCACCTCCGCGGTTCTGGGAACGCCGGCCGGAACCGTTGCACGGAAAATCTCGGTTCTCCCCTTCGGGAGGCTGGGCCTTCGCTCTTTCCGGCCCGAGGAATTCCGGGCCATGCTGCTTCACGCCGGTTTCCTCCGGGTAGAGGTCCTGCATCGGAAAAAGGGGCGCGGCTGGCTGGTGGTGAGCGCCACGGGTTGAAACGGGCGCCCCTGCATGACGGTGGCTGTGTTTGTCCCGGCTCCCCGCGGGGAGGCGGTTTTGGATGACAACGGGAGGTGCCATGTCGATCAAGGTTCTCCTCATCATGCCCGACGCGAACATGCACAAGCTGATCCTCGGCTCCCACGTTCGCTCGTTTCGAGAGGCGCCCCTCTCCCTGACCACCCTGGCCGCACTCACGCCCGGCGAACCGGACGTAGAATACCGGCTCGTGGACGAGAGCGTGGATCCGGTGCCGCTGGATTTCCCGGCGGACCTGGTGGGCATCAGTGTGATCACGGGCACGGCCCGTCGTGCGTACGCCCTGGCCGACCATTTCCGGCGGAGAGACATCCCGGTGGTGTTGGGCGGGGTCCATGTAACGGCCATGCCGGAGGAAGCCGGGCAGTACGCGGACAGCGTGGTGGTGGGCATGGCCGAACACATTTGGCCCCGGCTGATCCGGGATTTCAGGTCCGGGAAACTGCAACCCCTTTACCGTCAGGAGGAGTCCGGGGATGCGTTCGCAGAGGGGTTGCCCACTCCGCGCTGGGACCTGATGCGCACGAGCGGATACATGTCCCCCTATACGGTCCAGTTCACGCGGGGCTGCACACACGCCTGTGATTTCTGCATGGTCCCCGTGGTCTGGAAGCGCTTCCAGCGGCGGCCCGTAGCGGATATCATCCGGGACATCCGGGCGCTTCCCGGAAAACGGTTCGCGGTAAGCGATGTGAGCCCCTTCGAAGACGAGTCCTGGGCCAAGGAACTGCTCACCGCCATGATCCCGCTCAAGAAGAAATGGGGCGCTCTGGCCACCACGCGGATCACAGACGATCCTGAACTGTTCGATCTGCTGGTTCGAGCGGGGTGCAGCTTCCTGCTGATCGGGTTCGAGTCGGTGGAACAGCAGGCCCTCACGGACATCGCCAAAGGGTTCAACCGGGCCGTGGATTATGGCGAACTCATGCGCCGTCTGCACGAAGCCCATATCGTCGTGCAGGGCACGTTCGTGTTCGGGTTCGACCATGATACCCACGACGTGTTTCCCAGGACTCTGGACCGCATCCACGAACTGAAGATCGACATTCCCCGCTACTCCATCTACACCCCGTACCCGGGCACCCGGCTTTTCCAGCGCCTGGAGGAAGAGGGCCGCATCCTGAGTTACGACTGGGGGGATTACGACACCATGCACGTGGTGTACCGGCCGAAGCAGATGAGCCCCGTGGAACTCTACGAGGGGTTCCGGTGGGCTTACCGGGAAACCTTCCGGATGCACCGCATCCTCAAGCGGACGCTGGCCAGCGGTCGGAACTTCCCCATCACCTTCGTGGGAAACCTGGCGTACAAGGTGTTCGTCAAGCGACTCTATCGACAGAAAGGGTTCGAGATGCCCGTGACGGCGCGGGCGCCCCACCAGGTCCTGTCCCGGATGGCGGGGGGCGCGTCCCCCGGGAACCCCCGAGTCTCGGCTCCGGGTCAAACCTGACAAGGGACTCTCGGAGGGAACCGGCGACCGTGTGGTTCCCCGGCCCCCCCCCGGAAAAACCAGGAGAAGCGGGAGGAAGAGGTATGGTCAGCAGCGAAGACCTCCGTACGGTTGTTCTCCCGGACGGTCGGCAGCTCGCCTTCGCCGCCTGGGGCTCCCCCGGTGATCCGGCGATGATCTTCATGCACGGCTGGCCCGGTTCGCGCCTGTGCGGCCGGCTCCTGGCATCGGCTGCTGCTGCGAAAAAGGTGCGTCTGATCGTACCGGACCGTCCGGGCATGGGTCGTTCAGATCCGCAGCCGGGCCGGTCCCTGCTGGATATGGCCCGTGACACGGCGGCTCTGGCGGATGCGCTCGACCTGGACCGGTTTGCCGTGGCAGGATACTCGGGCGGGGGACCCTACGCCCTGGCTTGCGCTTTTCTCTTTCCGGACCGCCTTTCCCACGTGGCCGTGGTCAGCGGATTGGGGCCGTTGGCCTCCCGCGAGGCCCTCGCCCTGCTCCCGCCTCACCTGAAGATGACCTTTTCCCTTTCCCGCTCCCTTCCCGCGGTTGCCAGGCTGCCTGCCGGCATGATCTCCATGGGCATCCGGCGCCTTCCGGAACTGGTAGGGCTGCAGGCGTGCCTTGCCGCGTCCGTGGAAGACCGGCGGGTGCTGGCCCGCCGGGCGGTGTTCGAGGCGCTGCGGGCCGAATATACGGAGGCTTTCCGCCAGGGGTCCGGTGCGGTGGCGGACGAAGTACGCCTTTTTTCACGGCCGTGGGGGTTCCCTCTGGAAGCGCTTCCCTTGGAAATCCGACTGTACCACGGGGATGGGGACCGTTTCATACCCGTGGAAATGAGCCGGAACCTTGCCAGGGGGCTTCCCTCCGCCCGTTTTCAACTCATGCCCGGGGCCGGGCACTTCTGGATCGTGGACGGTTTCTCCCACGTACTGGACGGGTGGGTCACGGCAGGCAATTGAAAAACGACCTTCTGCGGAGCCTGTCCCGGCGGATCCCGGATCGGGGACCGGGTCAGGGAGTGTCCCCCCGCTCAATCCTCTTCATCTTTCGTTTGTACTCCTTACGGGTGACCAGGTTGGCCAAAAGAAACAGGCTCAGGTTCTGGATGCTGCTTGCATTGGCTTTCCGGTCCAGGGCCCGGCGCAGGATCCCCGACGGTTTGCTGAACGCAAACCGGACCCGGATACAGCCCTCCTTCAGTTGTCTGGGTGTCATCCGGCTGGGTTCGAACATGACTTCACCGTATTTGTATTTTTCGTGAAGCCACCACGCCCTGTCCAGCAGTCTATCCTCCCGGTCGAGACGGTCGTACAGCCGGGTGCCCGGCATGGGGTTCAACGTATTGAAGTTCGCGATCACGAATTTGTGCCGCATCGCGAAGTCCAGGGTTTGTTCAAACACGTCCACGGTGTCGGAGTCGTATCCGAACACGAACGAGCCGTAGATCATGATCCCGTGATCCTTGATCTTTTCAATCGCCTCGTCGTAGTGACGGGCAGAGACGTGGGACCCCTTCCTCATCTGCCTCAAGTTCTCGTTTCGCAGCGATTCGAAGCCCATCATAAAGAGGATGCATCCACTCCGCGCCATCAGGTTCAGCATCTCCGGATGGCGTGCGATGTCGATGCTGATCTGACATCCCCACTGGATGTTCAGAGGGATCAGGGCTTCCATCAGCTTCCGAGCTTCCTGCCGGTCGGCGAAAATGTTGTCGTCCACGAACATGATCCGCTTCGGGCTGGTTTGCCGGAGATCCTCCAGGACCGCCTGATACGGACGTGTGACATAGCCGTGGGCGTTGAAGGCGCTCACCGAACAGAATTCGCATTCGTACCGGCAGCCTCGGGTGAACTCCACGGGGAAGAGAGGGTGGTATTTCTTCCCCTGAAAAATGTCCATATCGTACCGAAGGGCGCCGGCGTCCGGACCCCGGCTGGATCGGTACGTGCCTCCCAGACGTTTTTTCCGGGCATCCTGGAGCACCCGTTCCCACAACC
>CAYTRL010000504.1:0-4001 GCA_964439795.1 uncultured Thermodesulfobacteriota bacterium | reverse complement strand
ATGGAAGAGAAGATCTGGCACAAATCGTACGCCCCCGGGGTGGAGAAGACTCTGGACTACGAAAGGGTGACCATCTCCGAGGCGCTTAGCCGGTCCGTTCGGAACTTTCCAGATCGCACCGCGCTCAACTACATGGGCAGGAAGATCAGCTACCGGGAGCTGGAGGATCTGGTGAACCGGTTCGCCCGGGCCCTCACCGGCCTGGGCATCCGGGAGGGGGACACGGTGGCTGTCTGTCTTCCGAACATCCCCCAGGTGATCATCGCCAACCTGGCCATCTTCCGCATCGGCGCGGTGGCGGCGCAGAACAACCCCCTGTACACCGAGCGGGAACTGGCGTACCAGCTTGACGATTCGGATGCCCGGGTGGTGATCACCCTGTCCCTGCTGGTCCCGCGCATGCAGAAGATCAAGCCGCAGACCAAGATCGAAAAGATCGTGGCCTGTCATATCCACTCTTTTCTTCCGTTTCCCAAGCGGCAGCTCTTCCCCTTTGTGAAGAAGGAGATGTTCCGCAAGATCGTTCCCACCGATGAGGTCAAGGTGTTTCGGGACATGGTGATACAGGCCCCCGATGCTCCCGTGGAAGAGCGGAGCCGGTGGGAGAACCTGGCCGCGTTGATCTACACGGGCGGGACCACCGGGGTGAGCAAGGGGGTCATGCTGAGCCACGCCAACCTGAGCTGCAACGTGCAGCAGTTCGTGGCCTGGTTTCCCGGCCTGAAGCCGGGGGAGGAGCGGCTGGTGGGAACCTTTCCCATCTTCCACTCGGCGGGGTTCACCGCCATCCAGAACTTCATCATCTGGCAGGCCTGGGAGAACATCATGATCCCGCGGCCCGAACCCAAGGGGATCATCGACATCCTGAAGAAGGAGAAGCCGGGATGGCTCCCCGGGGTGCCCACCATCTTCGTGGGGCTCCTGGCGGAGCCGGAGTTCCGGAAGATGGACCTGAAATTTATCAAGGGGTTCTTCTCCGGGGCGGCTCCCCTGGCGGCGGACACGATCCGGGACCTGAAAGCCCTCACCGGCGGGACCATGTGCGAGGTGTACGGGATGACCGAGACCACGCCGGTGGCCACGGTCACCCCCCGGGGGGGGACCATCAAGCCCGGCACGGTGGGCATACCCGTGCCCGACACGGACGTGCGGATCGTGGACCTGGAGACCGGGGAAAAGGAGTTGCCGGTGGGCGAGGCGGGCGAAATCGTCATCGGCGGGCCCCAGGTGATGATGGGGTATTACAAGAAGGAGGAGGAGACCCGGCAGGTGATCCGGGACGGGTGCTTCTTCACCGGGGACATCGGGGTCTTCGACGAGGACGGGTACCTGAGCGTGGTGGACCGGAAAAAGGACATGGTGATCGCCGGCGGGTACAACATCTACCCCGTGGAGATCGACAACATCCTCATGGAGCACCCGGACATCCTGCAGGCATGCGCTGTGGGGGTGCCGCACCCCTACCGGGGGGAGACGATCAAGGCGTTCGTGCAGATGAAGCCCGGCGCATCCCTCACCGAGGCCGGGGTCATCACGTTCTGCAAGGAGAAGCTTGCTGCGTACAAGGTGCCCAAGGCGGTGGAGTTCATGGACGAGCTTCCCACCAGCACGGTGGGGAAGGTCCTGCGGCGGGAGCTTCGGCAGCGGGAGCTGGATAAAATGAAACAGGAAGAAAAGTCCGAAGGAGCAACACAATGAGCGAAGCGGCATCCGGCAGGGAAGCGCCCGTCCTGTACACAAGGGAAGGGCACGTGGGAACCATCCTCCTGAACCGTCCCGACAAGCGGAACGCCCTCAACCCCCGGGTGTGGGATGCGCTGGACGAATCGGTGGCCGCGGCGGAGAGCGACCCGGAGGCCCGGGTGGTGCTCCTGAAAGGGGAGGGGATCTCCTTCTGCGCCGGCCTGGACCTGAGCCCGGACAACGAACTGTTCTTGTTCGCCTCCCAGGGCCCCAGCGCGGCCAACAAGGTGCTCTTCTACAGGGAGGTCCGCCGGGTGCAGGGGATCCACACACGGCTGGAGCGACTCGTCAAGCCCACCATCGCCGTCATCCAGAAACACTGCCTGGGTGCGGGTCTGGAGATGGCCCTGTGCTGCGACATTCGTCTGTGCACCGCGGACGCGGTGTTTTCGCTGCCCGAGGTCCGGCTGGGTTTCATCATGGACATCGGCGGCCTGCAGCGGATGAACCGGTTGGTGGGGCGGGCCCAGGCGAGGGAGCTGACCTTCCGGGCCAACCGGTTTCAGACGGACAAGGCCCTGGCCATCGGCCTGGTCAACGAGATCTACTCGGACCGGGAGGCCCTGGAGGCCGGTGCGCTGGCCATGGCCGAGGAGATAGCGGGCAACCCACCGCTGGCCGTGCAGGGCGCCAAGGAGGTGCTGCTCTACGATGAGGACGCCACCATGGAAGAGTCCCTGGAGTACAACGCGGCCCGCTCCAGCATGGTCGTCCCCTCGGAGGACATGGCCGAGGCGATCAACGCTTACCTGGAGAAGCGCAAGGGGAACTTCAAGGGGGCCTGATCCCGGGCGGGGCCCGCAGTCCCGATCAACTGTTCGTTCATCCCTCGCGGTCCTGCCAGAGCCGTCCATTCGAAGGGGGTGTTGAAGAACCAGGGGCAAATGCACGACAATGGTTTTTTCTTTCTCTCTCTTTTATAAGGAAAAATCCAATCAAACACTTTCCTGTTTTTCCCCTGCTCGTTGCGGCCGTAATCTTCACGGGGTATCCGGTTTCCCTCTCCCTTGCAGGAGAGCTGAGCGTGGCTGATCCAGCCCCGTCCCTTTCGTTTCAAGACATCCGGGGAGAGAAGGCTGCCACGGACGACTACAAAGACTGGACGATCGTCTATACCTTTGCTGACCGAAAGAGCAACGATCCTCTGATGGACTGGATGATCCCGGCCGGGGCGGAGGTCCAAAGGAAGCATCCCGACATGAGGATCGCCTATCTCAATTTTGCGGATGTGAAGTCCATTCCCAGGTTTGTGCATCCCATGGTCAGACCGATTTTACGCAGGATAGACGAAAGATCGGATCAACAAGCCCACGGCGCCCTCAAGGCGGCAGGGGTCCGTGACTCCCGGGACCGGTTTGCATTTCACCTCACCCCGGACTGGGACGGCAGGTACTTGGAAACCTTCGGCATAGCCGACGCTCGAACTTACCGCGTATGGATCGTGGTCAACGGAAGGGTGTTCGCAGCTATGGACCAGAGTCAGCCAAACGTGGTGGATCGCTTCAAACAGGCCTTCGACAGAATAGCCGGACAGAAAGTCAGGCCTGAAGAAGAAGGCAGATCCGAGTCGCTTCAGCCGTAATCTGTCCCTGCCAGTACAACCCCTTGTCTTCTGCATGGCGGGAATTGCCGGAACGCGGCGTTTCTTCCTCAGGAACCGGCGGGTTTCACGATAAGGACCGTGTGCCCCAGGAAGGACGGGGAGGTGACGGTGAACGACGCGCCGTTGTTCTTTCCCGACGCGAGTTCCCTGCCCGTTCTGTCATCGTACCAGCTGACCAGGTGGGGTCCGCTTCCCAGGGAGGAGAACGAGACCTTTGCCCGGATCGGGGCCGTGGCCCCGTACCGTTCGAAAACCCAGGCGAGCACGCGTTTCCGGTCCCGGGAGATCAGGGACAGGACCCGGAGGTCCTGACCGTCCGGGCCCTGCACCGACAGGCCGGTGTACGGGACCGGGTCGAACACGTTCCAGTCCACCCGGTCGGTGATCCTCCGGGTGGCGAGCTGGTACTGGTACATTTTCACGCTCAGGGCGTTGGGAGCTCCACCGATGTTGAACAGGGGGGTCGACGCCCAGCGGAATCCGGGGCCCGCCGCCCCGGAGCACATGTAGGCCCATCCCGTTCCCAAAAACCACTCCTCCATCAAGGACAACTCTTTGGGCCACTTCGACAGCTTGATCTTCTTGCCGTGGGGAATCCCCGGGATCTCTGAGTCGAAGATCGGCCTGGCTGTGCATTTTTCCTGCACTTCATGAA
>CAYTRL010000503.1:268-4004 GCA_964439795.1 uncultured Thermodesulfobacteriota bacterium | reverse complement strand
CACCCTGTTTCTGCCCCGGATCGGCCAGGAGGTGGTACTGAGTTTTCTGGAGGGAGATCCGGACCGGCCCCTGGTGACGGGCCGTGTGTACAACGGCGACCACCCGGTGCCCTGCGACCTGCCCGGGGAAAAGACCCGGAGCCTGATCCGGACCAAGAGCTATAAGGGGGATGGGGGCAACGAGATCCGGTTCGAGGACAACGGCGGTTCCGAGCAGTTCTACCTGCACGCCCAGAAAGACCTGGACACCCGCGTGCTCCATGACATGAAGGAGACGGTGGATCAGGCCGCGAGCCTGCTGGTCAAGAGCGCGAGCAAGGAGAGCCTGGGCACGAGTTCGCTCACCGTGGAAACGGACGATAAGGTCAAGGTGGGGGGGAAGGCGTCCCTCACCGTGGAAAAGAACGTATTGGAGGCCTTCCGGAAAAACCACAAGGAAGAGGTCGCCAGCGAGTACTATCTCAAGGCACAGAGCGTGTTCATCCAGGCCGGCAGGGATGCGACGCTGCTCGGCCCGGGCGGGTTTATCAAGATGGACCCCGCCGGGGTGGTCCTTCAGGGCACCACGGTGCTCATCAACAGCGGAGGCTCCCCCACCAGCCCAAGTGTTACCGCAAGCCCGTCCGGGCCGGCAGGCCCCGGCGAGGTGGAAAAGACCCTGTCCGGGCAGGATACGTCCTACAGCCCGGTCACCCCTGTGGCGGCCCCGGCGGCGCCCCCTCCGCAGCAGGCGGAAGAGGAAGAACTCGACTGGGTTGAGATCGAACTGGTGGACGAGGACGACAACCCTGTTGCCGGGGTGCGGTACAAGATCAGTGAACCGGACGGCACGGTTCTGGCAGAGGGAACACTCAACCAGGAAGGGAAGGCCCGGCTGGAGGGGATCCGGCCCGGGAGCGTGATCGTCTCCTTCCCTTACCTTGATATCGATCAATGGGAAGAGGCGTAGCCATGCCCCGACATACGGTTCAACAGGGAGATTCCATCGTCAGCCTGAGCACCCGGTACGGGATCTCGAAAGAGAAAATATGGGACCATCCGGACAACGGTTTTCTGAGAGAGCGTGGTCGAAAACCGGGTATCCTGAAGGCCGGTGAAGAGATCACCATCCCGGAACTGGAGACCCGGGAGGTAGAGGTCGAAACCGGTCAGTCCCATCGCTTTCGCTGCCGGATGAACACCTGGCTGAAGGTACGGCTGCTGCAGGACAATGAACCCATGGCCGGCGAACCTTACGTGCTGACCGTCGGGGAACGGCGGGTGGAGGGGAGCCTAGACGAAGACGGGTGGCTCCGGGAAAGGGTGCGGGGCGATGCCCGGCAGGCGGTTGCCCTGGTGGGCGAGGAAGGGCAGCAACAGAAGTATGTGTTCAAGATCGGGAACCTTGACCCGATCGATGAACCCAGCGGTATCCAGCAGAGACTGAACAACCTGGGCCTCCACTGTGGCAGGGCGGATGGTGATATCGGCCCCAAGACCCGGGCCGCGCTCGGGAAAATGCAGCAGGACAACGACCAGGACCCTACCGGAGAAGCGGATGAGAATGCGAAGCGAAGGCTGCGAGATCTGTACGGAAGCTAGCAGGCGGTTGAAAAAGCACCATCTGCTGCGTTGGACTCGGTCCGTGTCGCTGCGACGACCTCAAAGGTCTGTCTCGCGACCCGGACCTTCGTCCGCCTTGCATCTGGCACTTTTGGATTCGGGCCGACACCGGCCCTCACCCTGCGGGCACGTCAGCCCTTCGGGTGACGTGTCCAATTCCGTCACTCTGGGGAGCAGGCTCGGAATTGTGAACCGCCTGCTCGTGTACTGTATCGGATATCACTTGCGGAAAGATCTACTGGAATCCGGGTTAGGAGCCTAAAAAACAAAGATTCAGGATTTTCCGTCATTCCGGACTTGATCCTTATACCCCCCTGATCCGGAATCCAGGGGAGAGGAGAGGGAGGTTCTGTTGCATCCCCCTCTGACCACCCCTGGATCCCGGCGTTCGAGGGTGTCGATTTTTGAACTTATGGGGTGTTTTTAAATGATTCAGGTAATATGCCCAATAGGGGAGATTGCGAGCGGAGCGCGGCAACCCCCCGGCCCCGTGAGCATTTTCATCGCGGGGGGTTGCCACGTCGCCTCCGGCTCCTCGCAACATTCGCTATTAATAGACCGCCTGCATCAGTTTATCGACACCCTCATTCGCGGGGATGACGACAACTTGGACTTGTTCAACGGGCTGATAGCTACCAGGTCTATATTGAAAAGTATTCATATTGTGAATTAAGCATTTAAAGGGAAGAAAAGAACGTGGCGCTGAACTGGATCGTCCCGGCGAGACGGGTTGTCATCGACTCTGAAACGGCCACCTACGGGGAGGTGGTCGCGTCCTGGCGGGAACAGTTGAGGACGTACAGGGACACCCTGGTCGAGTGGTATACACCCCTCCTGGAAGAGGACAGCCGTGTCGTCCTGGACCTGCAGTACGATTTCCTGGTCATCACCCTGGGATCGTGGGTCCGAGGCTTCTTCGGCGTCACGGAAAGCGCCGAAGGCGCGCCGGCGGAAGACGCCGGGGAGCGCCCCGCAACGGAGGGTTCCCCCGGAGAAGGAGAGGACGATGAAGACGGCCACCCGATTGCCGCGGATAACGAACCGAACGTGATCAACACGGTCCGCCTGGATTTCTTTGCCCGGCTCTGGCGGGGCCCGCTGCGGACCGTGCTGGAGTACAACGCGCTACAACCGGAAGCAGCGGTAGAGGGAGGCGAAGCCGGAGGAGACCCGGAAGCGGCCCCGGAACCTGTCCCGGAGGAAGGAGCGGAAGAGGCTCAGGGGCCGCCACGGTTCGAATTCGCCGGCCAGGAGTTCGTCTTGAACCTGAGCGACAATCAGGAGGTGCTCAACCCGGATGCGGTGTTTCTCCCGGGCGATGTGCTGGAGTTCCCCCTGTTCAAGTTCTGGGCCCGGATCGGCTTCTCCGTTTTTGACGGTGCAAGCTTTGATCCCCGGGGCAGCTTCTTTCTGGGCACCAGCGTCCGGGGCGGCTCCGGGGATTCCGGTCGTCCCAGGCTGCACGACAACATGATGGCCATGCGCTTCCAGCTGCTTCTCAACGCGGGAATCGGGGCCTATTTCAGCGGCAACCCGGTGTTTGACGGTGCGGACTATGCCTCCCGGGCAAACCATTTCACCTTCCAGCGCCAGCGGATCAACGCCCGGGGCATGGTCTACGGGGGGACCCTGGCCGATGCCCTCAACATGGGGGGGGAAGCGGACCCGGACCGCTACTGGATCCATTCCAACAACTGGGGGAACACCCCCATGCTTCCGTTCAAGGCGGGCTTGAACCAGTTTACGGCCGGGGGGAGGGGCGAGGACCACCGCCTCACCTGGGCCTGGTCCTGCAGCCCCACGGCAAAGGCACTGGCCTTTTACATGATCAACCATCAGGGGAGAAACTCCTGCGGTCTGGGGGGCGTAAACCAGCAGGCCTGGCTCCAGGAGAGGGACAGAAACCCCATCCTGCAGGTTTCCAGCATTGAATACCTGTCCGCCTGCCTGCCGGACCGGGTTTTCAACAACATCCTGCCCCGTTTCGACAACGCACCGGCGGGTGCCGACAAGGCATGGATCCGCCAGGAGTCGGTGCGGAGGATGTTTGCGTCCCTGGAGAGCGCGCGGGTTCTTTCCCCCGAGGAAGTGGAGGCCGTCACCGAGTCGCCGGAGGCGGCCGAGATCCACGGTG
>CAYTRL010000503.1:0-257 GCA_964439795.1 uncultured Thermodesulfobacteriota bacterium | reverse complement strand
CGAACAGACCCTGGAAGATTACATCCTGGAGACCGTGGAAGATACGGAAACGGACGAAGAGACCACAGAGGAGGATGAGCAGGAATACACCGAGGAAGCAGATACCTGGGAAGAACCGGCGGAAACGGCGGAGGCGGAGCAGGCCCCGGATGAAGAAGCCCCTGAAGAGCCGGAACCGGCTCCGGAGCCGGAGGAAGAAGAGGGGGCCGAGGAACAACCGGACCCCCGGGTGGTGTACCTGCCCCTGGAAACCCAGG
>CAYTRL010000502.1:0-4014 GCA_964439795.1 uncultured Thermodesulfobacteriota bacterium | reverse complement strand
TTCAGGCCGGGGATGATTTCCGGAACCGGGTCCGGCAGACGTTCCTGGTGATCGCGGCCCTGGGAGTGGTGGTCCTCAGCGCCTGGTTCGGGATCCTGCAATTCCAGGTGTCAAACATCCAGAAAGAGAACCGGGCCTTGGATACCCGGATCGACCAGCTCAAGGACCTTCATGTCCTGCAGGCCTCCCTGAGCCGGAAGAAAGAGGATCTGCTCGAGCGCCGGGAAAGGCTCCACAGGATGCTGGAGATCCAGAGCGGCATGCAGGACGGAAAGGCCCGCTGGTCAGGCATCCTGGCGGACCTGGCGGGAGCCCTTCCCCAGGGCGTCTGGCTGGATCGACTCCAGGTGAAAACGGACGAAGGGGAACCGGGAAACACCAACGATCAGGAAACCCTGGTGACGGGAACAATGGAAAGGCCCGGGAACCGGGTCCAGGTGACCCTTTCCGGAAGAACATTCTCTCAGGAGGAACTCCTGGATTTTCTCTCCCGGATGGAAGATAACCCCCGCTGGGAATCCGCCACTCTACGGAAGACGGGCAGGGAGCCGAACGCCACCATGAGACTGCCGGACCTGTACCGTTTCGAGATCACGCTGGTTCCGGCCGCATAGGAAAAAAGAGCATGGGAGCACTCTCTCTCGCCAGGATGAAACAATTTCAGCTTCCCTCCCTGGGTTCGCTCCGGGACCGTATCCGGGGCTTCTCCCTGAAGGACCTGTTGCAGCACCGGGAGCTGGTCCTGTTCGCCGGTATGCTCCTGGTTGTTCTGTACACCGTCTACATGCTGGTGGTGGAACCGGAACAGCGCAAGCTGACCCGGCTGGAGACGGCGAGGCAGCAGCTGGAGGAAGAGATCGAGGCCCTTTCAGCCGACGGCGTGGATGAAAATGCGGAAACGTTGCAGGCAGAGCTGGGCGGTCTGGAAAAAGATGTAAAATCGGCGGAGGCCAACTGGAAGGAGTACTGGCAACAGGGGATATCCGAGGGCATATCCATTGGGGTGTTCCTGCGCGAGATCACGCTGGTACCCTACTCTTTCGGGTGGAAGATCCTGGCCATGGAGCAGCTGAACAGAGAGGATTCCGGGCTGGACCCGTTCCTGGGCACCATGCAATACAAGGTAACCGGCGAAGGAACCTTTGCGGGCCTGTTCCGCTACCTGAAACGGATCGAGACCTCCATGGTGCCCGCGTTGGTGACGGAGATGGACCTGGACCATAAAGGGGAAAACCGGCAAACCCTGCAGGGTTCCTTCACGCTCCGTGTCACGGGGATCCGTGACGAAGAGAACGAAGACCAGAAAGAGGGGGAAGGCTCATGAAACCGGTCTGGAAGGGAAGAAAACCGAGCAAGAGCCGGATCTCCTTCGCCTGGAAAACGTCGGTTCCCGCATCGATAACGGCGGCGGCTCTCCTCATCCTGCTCTGCCTCCTGGGGACGGGGAACGCCACGGAAGGCATCCCGGCACTGTCCCTGCCCCACGCCTGTATACAGGACCCGGCACAAACCGACGCCGTCCCGAACCGGGATCCGTTTCTTCCCGGTGACGGCGGGTATGGAACCCTACACCCACCGTCCGTAGACCCCGGTCAGCTGGACCTGCAGGCGATCCTGTTCCATCCAGGGCAATCCAGGGCCCTGATCTCCGGCCATATCGTGAGCGTGGGTGACCGTGTTTTCGACTATACAGTGGCAGAGATAGAGCCGGGCAAGGTATCCCTTCAGCGGGGGAAAAACCATTACTATCTTTTCCTGGTTCTTTCTTATGAAAATCGATAGCATGAAGTCCTGGCAAGGTCATCTGTTCCCTGTGAAAACCCTCCGTCGAAGGGTGCGATGCGAATCCTGAAAAAAGACAGCCGGTCGTCGCTTTGGATTCGGGCTGAGATGAACAACCTGCACGCGATTTCCCGGTTTGTGAAAGACTGTCTGGCCGAGAACGAGGCATACCGGGACAGCCCCGAGCAGAGCTATCTCGTGGAGCTGGCTGTGATCGAGGGCTGTACCAACGTGATCCGTCACGCCACACTGCCCCGCTCGGCGGAGATCATGGGCATCACCATGAAACGGTTGGATGGGACGATCGAAATCCTGATCCTGGACCGGGGAGATCCGTTCGATCCCACCCGGGTCTCCCCCCCGAACCTGGACGAACCCGGGGAGGGAGGGTACGGGATCCACCTGATCCAGACCATCATGCACAAGGTCCGTTACCACCGCAGGGGGGAGCATTGGAACGTGCTCCAGATGACGCACGACCTTTCACAGGCCGCCGGCACGGCCGGCGACGAAACGGGAAAGCGTGAACAAGGTGCCCCGGACGGCGGACAAACCGGCCGTGGGGACCGGCGGAACACAGCAGACCCCTGACCGACAGGGGAGTTCGCGGGAGATGGGAAACAAAAGGTGACGTTCTTTTTTCGTGAACCTTGACAGCCCGTTGAGGAAGTCCGTTGGGGCGGGTGCACAGGTTTCAACGACCACACAGGAGCACAGGATCTCATGTGGGAAAGTGACACGATCGACTGCTCGCTGGAAAAGGTTCTGTTCCAGGATGAAGTCCGGGAGCACCTGAACCGGCTATCCGGAATGGGAAACATTCCCCTGCAGGTCTTCGACGAGAACGGTCTCCTCCAGGCAACCTTTCCCGAAGACCGGGAAAATGTTCCCTCCGAAGACCCGACCGGGGAGAAACAGGATCCGGCGGACACCTCACGGGGAGGAGAGACCCCGTATCAATCGGAAGAGGTTTTGGTCCGGGTGATCTCCTTCCGGGAGACTATCGTGGGAAAAATCACGGGCTCGCCCCCCCCCCATGCGGACCCGGTTCAGACAGAGAAGATCCTTCACCTGGCATCGGACTGGATTCAAGAGAAGATGGCGGCGGAGAACAACACCAACAGCCTCTCCGCCGAGATCCTGAACAACTACGAGGAGCTGAACCTTCTCTACGAAATCAGCGAAGAGATCGTCTCCGTGTTCGACCCACACGAGGTGTGCGAGATCATCCTGCGCAAGGCGTTGAGCGTCATCGGTGCGGATAAGGCATCCATCTTCCTGTGGGACCCGGGCCAGAAGAAACTGCGCATGATGGCGTCCGTTGGACTCCCCGAAACCGTGGCTGACGATCTCTGCGTGGATGCGAACAGCGGGATCTGCGGGTACGTGTTCAAGACCGGAAAACCGCTGTTCGTGGAAGAGATGGAGGCCCTGCCCGGAGAGCTTATACCGGGGAACGGCGCCTACCAGACGGAATCGTTCCTCTCGGTTCCCATGCTCGTCAGCCCCATGAAGGTCAAGGAGAAGATCATCGGGGTCATCAACCTGGCGGACAAACCCGCGCGCCGGCCCTATCACGCGGGCGACTTGAAGCTCTTGTCGGCCATCAGCTCCCAGGCGGCCCTGTCGGTGCACAACAGCCTGCTCATCGAGGACCTCAAGGAAAACGAGCGGTTCCTCAAGGAGATGGAGATCGCGGAGGCGGTGCAGAGCAACCTGATCCCCCGGGAGGCCCCTACGGTGCCCGGCATCCAGCTGGCCGGCCGATGCATCCCGGCCAAGGAGGTGGGCGGCGACTACTTCGACTACTTCCTCTGCCCGGACCAGCGCGTGGGCCTGGTGGTGGCGGATGTAAGCGGACACAGCATCAGCTCCGGCATCATGATGGCCGTTACGAGGGGACTGCTCAAGAGCGAAGAGCTTCACAAGCAGAACCCCGGCAAGGTGCTGTTGGAGGTGAACCGTTCCCTGTTCTCGGATCTCGTCTCCTCCGAACTCTTCATCACCATGGTCTACGTTTCCTACGATCCGGCCACCCGGACGCTTGCCTTTGCCAACGGAGGCCACAACCCATCCATTCTGCTCCGGGCCGGCCGTGATGAGGCTGAACTGCTGGACGCCGACGGCATGGGCATCGGTTTCATGGATGATGTGGAGTTCGAGGAGAAGAACTACCAACTCGCCCCGGGTGACGTTCTGGTCCTGTACACCGACGGTGGGGTGGAGGCCGAT
>CAYTRL010000501.1:0-4022 GCA_964439795.1 uncultured Thermodesulfobacteriota bacterium | reverse complement strand
CGGGGCCGAGTATTCCGTTTCTCCGGTGTTGAAGTTTCAACTGGGCTACTACTATCAGCCCTCGCCGGTGAAATCCGTTCAACCCTATACCAACCTCCTGGACACGGACAAACACGTCTTCTCCTTTGCCGGCCAGCTTTCCTGGCATCTCCTCAAATGCGTCCTGGGAAAGCCCCTGCAGTTTCAACTCTACTTTCAATACCAGCATTGCCCACGCAGGACCCTGGAAATCATGAACGGGAGCACAACCGTCTGGGGCTATATCCTCAACATCGGCGGCAGCGTCCAAATCCCCTTCTGACAGGGCCGGAAAAAAAGAGGGGTCAGGTCGTGAATATCAACCCTCAGCTGGCTTGCTTGCCCAAGGCTAGAAGGTTGATATTCACGACCTGACCCCATTACTACCATTACTATTACCTCTGGGCGCAGAAGCCCACCGAGTTGACCGTGCCCCCTGCGGGCACCTCGTTGTTCCAGGAGAGGCCCTCCAGGGTCAGGGTCCCGTCCTGCTCTTCGTAGAGGGCGTTCCACAGGGTGGTGGTGCGGCCCTCGATCTGCACGGAAACCTTCCAGTCCACGGACTGTGATCCGGAGTTGCGGATGACGATGTCGGCGCAGTAGCCGGTGGTCCAGTCGTCCCGGATTATAACTTCCGCCGTGACCTCGCCGGGTCCGGGGTCGTTTGCTTCATCGTCGTCCAGGGGATCGTCGCAGCCCGGATCGTCAAGGTCCGTGAGACCGTCCCCGTCGTTGTCCTCCCCGTCGTCACACTGGGCCAGGGGGGCGGTTTGGCAAATGCCGTTCTCCCGTTCCTCCTCGCAGGCAGGATCGTCGCAGCAGGGATCTTCCGGCCCCGAGGCGCTGCACGTGCCGGTGCAGGAATCCGCCAGCTCGTCACACAGATCTACCGTGCACGAATTCCCGTCATCGCACACCGGGGACGTCCCTGCTTTGCACCCGGATCCGGGGTCGCAGGTTTCCGTCCCGTTGCACCACAAACCGTCGTCGCAGTCCGCGTCCGTGGTGCAGCCGTCCTGGAACTGCAGGCCCGTATCGATGTAGTACATCTCCTGGAGCGATTCGTCCTCCGGGGTCCACTGCTTGATCAGCTCCGATGCGGTGAGGGTCCGGCCGGGAAAATCGGTGATCCGTATGGACAGGGGGAGGGAGAACGGCTGCACGTTGGACACGTTGGGCGTCATCCAGGCGCCATACCGCTCCTGGGGATGTGCATAGTTCGGGTCCCGCATGAGGGGGACCCACTCGCCGGGCAGGTCCGGTCCGCCGTCATAGACCGGCCCCGGGTTCCGGTAGGCCTCCACCTTTGCCAGCGTCCCGGTACCGGAGATGTTCACAACGTTGATGGAAAACCAGTAGGGACCCGCACCGGTTCGCACCCACACGTGGATGTCACCCACCACCGGGCATGGCACCCGTCGGTACCGGATCGGGATCACCCCTTCGGTGATGGTTCCGTTCGGGTCGCCGGTCTGGAGCCGGGCCATGGCGATATTGGACAGGTCCAGGTGGATGCTCTCCCCGGGCAGAGGGTCGTGATCCAGGGGAGGGGCCGGGGGCCCGGGCGGAAGGGGGCAGCCGTATTCAAAATGGCTGACCTCCCCGCAGTCGTTCCTGCCGGAACCGCAGCACCATTTGGGGTTGGGTCCGCAAGGACAGGAGTCCGAGATCTGCACCACCACGGGATCCTGGTAACCGTCCTGCCCCGGGAGGTAGTCGTTCCCGTCGATTTTTGTCCTCACCACCTCGAAACACTCCCCGCAGCTCAGGTAGTTGTTGCCGTCTTCGGACAGGGAGGGCCAGTGCTGGGTGTAGTAGTTCCCCTGGGGGGCCGTGAAGTTTCCGCGCAGGGAGGTTCCCGCCGGGTCACGGCAAAGGTCGGGATAGGCGCCGCAGAACCGGGTGCACTTGTCTTGAAGCTCGGGATCGGTAAACGAGAACGACGGCGTACACAAGCCGTACAGGCCGAAGCCACAGGCACCGGCATAGGTCAACCCGTAGTGCGTGGACCGGGAATGGTGCCACGGCTCGTCGTCCCCCACCTCCGTGACCTCGGGCCACAGGCCTGAAATGCAACCCTTGTAGTTTTCCTCGTTGCAGTCAGCGGCCAGGGAATGGAACTCGTTGTCGTCTTCCGGGCTGACGCAGCCCGGGTCTTCCATATCGATAAAATCATCCCCGTCGTTGTCGATGCCGTCACTGCAGGCGGGAAGGGGCAGGTTGGTCCTCTCCGCGCAGAAACCGAAGCTCGTGGATTGACCGGCGGCCAGGGAACGGTTCCAGGACGCCCCGCTTACCTGGAGGATCCGCCCGTCCTGCTGAAACTGACCGTTCCAGAGATCGGTGACCGGACCATCCACCCCTACGGTGACACTCCAGGCCACGGTTTCCGTGGTGCCGTTGGTCACCTGCACATCCGCGCAGTAGCCGGTCCCCCAGTCGTCCGTGATCGTGACCCGGGTGTCCAGTTCCCCGGAAACCGGGGGGTTGTACTCGTCATCGTCCTCGGAACTTGCGCAGCCCGGGTCATCCAGGTCCACCAGCCCGTCGCCGTCGTTGTCCTGGCCGTCGTCACACTGGGGCTGTTCCGGGGAAGGATCGATTTCGCTTGTATCGTTCTGATGATCGCACCCCGGGTCCTCCATATCGATCAGCCCGTCGCCGTCGTTGTCGATGCCATCGCCGCACGCGGCTTCCATGGCCGTCCCCTGGAGCCAGCCCAGGACCAGCTGACCGGACTCCTTCAGGCTGTCGCCCGTCCACGGCCCGTCGGGGCAGGTCCCGGGCTCGAAAACCGCTCCGCTCCGCCAGTCATCGCTGTAGTTCCAGTACGCCCAGCTGATATTAGCCGCCTCCATGAGATCCACCCATTGCTGGGAGCTTTCAAGATCGTTGGAGCCATCGCCTGTATAGCTTTGCGTACCCCACTCCGTGACAAAGATCGGTACCTGTCCCGCCGCCGCTTCGATCTTTGCCCGGTAGTCGGCGCCGTGGGAGGCGGCGTAGAAATGAAAGGCATACAACACGTTGGTACCCATTTCCCCGGTAAGGGGGTCGCCGGTTATCTCCTGTATATCCCTTCCCTCGGAGATTCCGAACGAGGACCATGCGGGGGTCCCCACCACGATGATCCCGAGCGGATCGTTTGCCCGTATGATCGGGATGATCTCCTCCGCATAGGATTTGATCCGGCTCCAGGCAACACCGCTGGGCTCATTGCATATCTCATAGATAATATTCTCTTTGTCGCCGTGTTCCTGTGACATGTGGGCAAAAAACTCCCTGGCGTGGGTCACGTTGTCCCACGGGTCTCCCGGAGTCAGGATGTGCCAGTCGATGATTACATACATGCCAAGGGAAGAAGCCGCCTCCACGCTGGTATCCACCATGGCGGTGAAGCCCTCCGGATCTGTCTTGTAGCCGCCCTCGTCCACGTACAGGGAGACCCGGAACAGGTCCGCCCCCCAGTCCCAGGCCAGGGCCTCCAGGGACGCTTCCTGGATACAATCCCCCCAGCCGTACCATTGAAGGCCGTGACTGCTCGCCCCTTTCAGCTGAACCGGTTCCCCCTGGGCGTCGACCAGGACCTGTTCCACAACCTGGAGCCGGCCGTGATCCGCCACCGGGGTTGCCACGGCAGCGGTTTCGAAAATGAGAAGCGGACTAATAACCAGGAAAAACAGGGAGAATCCGAATAACCGTTTCCGTTCCATGTTGAACCTCCAATCTTGGTTGTGTGGGACCCTGATCCGGCTAACGATAAGCACCCGTCTGCGGCGCCTGTCCCGGACTTGATCCGGGATCTGCTTGGTCCGTGTCGCTGCGACGTACTGCAGTACTGTCTCGCCACCCGGCCCTTCGCCCGCCTTGCATACGAGCACTTCTTTTTCGCCGGATCCTATAAATTGGATCCGTTTCTTAGGTGTTGGTGCAATATCCACGATGGAACATAGATGTTTTCGGACAGGGGCCCTCGGAGTGCCCCTCAAATATCATGGTTTCTG
>CAYTRL010000500.1:0-4038 GCA_964439795.1 uncultured Thermodesulfobacteriota bacterium | reverse complement strand
ACCCGGACGACGCGGTGGACTTCGACTCCGACGGCATGGGAGACAACTTCGAATGGAAGATCATCGATCACGATCCCGGGGACCCTCTGGAGTCCTTTGACGATGTGTTGCCCGGAGACGACTTTGACGGGGACGGGCACTCGAACCTGAAAGAGTTCACGGGCAAGACCGATCCGACCGATCCGGGCAGCCATCCCGTGTGCGGGACCCTTGTCTCCATGGGGGCATCCGGGAATCGCCAGGGTTCGGCGGCCGCGGCGGGCGTTCTGGCCTGCTTCATCCTCTTCCTCTTCCCGGGATTCACGGCCTCTCTCCAGAAACGCCGGTCGGGAAGGATGAAGTAACGTGGTTTTGTTTATGCCGGATCCGGATGGTAGCATGATTCCGGGCTTTTTCGAACGGTTCAGTGCTTTGAAGACAAGGGGGCCGAATGATGAGGTTCAAGGAGATACCGCTGTATGTTGCCGTGTGCGCCGTGTTCGCCATGCTCCTCACGGGCTGCCATCCCGACAATCCGGACAAGGTGTGGGACTGATTCACATCCTCGAATGCAGGGGCGCAAGGAAAGGAAGACGGATGGCAGCGCTGACAATGCACAAAACGGGTGGTGGATTGATACGAATCATGGGAATTCTCCTGGCGTTGAGCCTTGTATGTGTGCCGGATGCCAACGCGTGCAAGGATACGTCGGTGGCGCGGGCCATGTTCAAGGGCGCCCGCGACGTTCACCCCCTGTATGTGATCGCCGACCGGACCGATCCGTCGGGCGATGAGATCAGCCAGCGCCTCAAGGCCTGGTTGAAAGGACCCGGCACGGATCTGAACCTCCGGGTGGAGCGGGTCTTTGCCGACGATCCGGAGATCCGCTGGCAGACATACGGGATGAAGTCCAGGCCCCCGGAGTTGCCCGTGGTGGTCCTGGTAACCCGGCATGCCGGTCACTTGGGGGCCAAGGTGGTGGATCGCTGGCAGCCGGCCCCGGATGAAGAAGACCTGGCCGTGCTCCTTCGCTCCCCGTTGCGTGAGTCCATCCGGGAAAAGGCTCCGTACAACATGGCGTTGCTGATCTACTCTCCTGGGACCGAAAAGGGTTCCGGGAACTCGGAGAAGCAGCTCCGGAAGACGGCGAGAAAATGGCTTGACCAGCGGGCCGGGGAGAAGAAGGGCAAAAGAAAGAAAAACATAACCGTTCTCCGGTTGAACCGCGGCGACCCCCGCGAGCGGACCCTGGTCTCCTTTGCAGAAATACCGGCGTCGGGCCCGGATTGGGTCGGTGTCCTTGCGGGGCCGGCCAAGATGATCATCCCCCCCATGCTGGGGAACCAGATCACCGAGAAGAACCTGCTGGCGCACCTGAACCAGCTGGCAGGCAAGTGCACGTGCCGCGCTGACGTCCGCGGAATGGGCGTGGATATCCCCATGCAGTGGGGAAAAGGGGACACGGCCAGGGTGTCGTCGAGGAAACCGGCGCCCGGGAACGGAGGAATGTGCCAGGGGAAAGGGCCCGGGGAAACCAAGCAGGACAGCGCCGCGGGACAGTGTCCACCGGGTACGATCGGCCTCTCTCCGCTGGGAGCCTCCATCCTGGGTTTGATGGCACTGGTGGCTGTGGTGGTTATGGGGGTGGCTGCGGGGCGGAGAAAAAGCGGAAATCCGGACCGGCGGAGGGACGATGAAAATCCCTGAAAACGGATCCGGAAACGCCGTGGACCCCATGGATCCTGCTGCTTGAACCGTAGACATCGACACCTCACGCAACCATGCATACCAACGCCGTGGACGAACCTGTGCTCCAATTTATTATATCCCTGACCATCCCGCCTGGCGGGAGACACCGAAAAGGCCGAACATCCCTGAAACGGTTGGGGATGGTCCGATCCCTCCTGGTTGTTTCTATCCTTCTCTGCCTGATCCAAGGTTGCACAGAAGGGGAAACATCGACCCCGGACCCCCTTCTCTGTTACGTGGGCGGGACCATGCGGCCCGCCATGGAAGTCCTGGCCGGCCGATATGAAGACCGCACAGGCCGCAAGGTGCTCATCGATTATGCCGGTTCCGGCGAACTGCTGGTGAAGATCGAGCAGACAAGGCGCGGAGACCTGTACGTGGCCCACGACCCGTTCCTGGCGGCCATCATGCGGAAAGGGCTGGGGGAGCATGGCTGGGTGGTGGCCGCGCTGAAGCCGGTGATCGTGGTTCCAAAGGGCAACCCGAAGAAGCTGCAGGGCCTGCGGGACCTTGCCGCGCCCGGGGTCCGCGTGGTCCTGAGCCATCCGGTCTATTCCACGGCCGGGTGGATCATCCCGGTCATGGCGGGTCGGGCCGGGGTCAGGAAAGCATTGGAGGCCAACGTCATCTCCCGGACCAAGGGAGGCAGCGGGGCGGCAAACGCGGTTATCATGGGCACGGCCGATGCCGCAATCTGCTGGGGCCCGGTGGCGCACCTGCGCGGAGATCGTCTCGACGCGGTGGAGATCGAGCCGGCGTTCCTGCCGATCCAGGGTGTGGACGCCATCACGAGTGCGACGTTCGGCGTGATGGAGCTGGCTTGCATCAAGGTGACCGTGGCCACGCTGAAGTGCTCTCAGGAACTGGAACAGGCCACGGGTTTCGCCGTGTTTCTTGCTTCGGAAGAGGCGGCCCGTGTCTGGTCGGATTTCGGATTTTCTTCCGTGGAAGCGGCCACGGCCTGTGCCGGACCGGCTCCACCTCTCTCCGGTGAGCTTCTCGTGCATTGCGCGGCGGGCATGAGGCTGCCGATCCGGCGGCTCGCCGAAGAGTTTCAGCGGGATCATGGAGTCCGTGTGAACATGACCTACGCAGGTTCGAACATGCTGCTCGGACAGATTGATCTCAACCGCAGGGGAGATGTGTACATTGCGGGCGATGCCGACTACGTCCGCATGGCCCAGGAAAAAGGACTCGTTCAATCCAGGAGAACGATCTGTACGTTCACCCCGGTGATCATGGTCGGGAAGGGGAATCCGCATGGCATCCGTGCGTTGTCCGACCTGACGCGTCCGGGAATCCGGATCGGCCAGGGCGATGAAAAGGCCGCGGCCGTGGGCCGTCTGACACCCCGGCTGCTGGATCTGAACGGGGTGGACAGGAAGACCTGGAACAGAAACGTGGTGCTTTCCACCCCTACGGTCAACGAACTGGGGCTCAAGGTGAAGCTCGGCACGATCGATGCGGCCGTGGTGTGGAGATGTATTGCGCGCAAGTACCCGATGGATAGTACGATCGTGGAGATCGATCCGGAGAGGGTGATCCGTCCCGAGGTGGCCGGTGCCGTCCTGACCACGGCGGAGAACCCGGCGGCGGCGGCCGCGTTCCTGGCGTTTCTTGCTTCGGAGCAGGGAAGAAAAACACTCGAGCAGTACGGATACACGGTGATGAATCCGGAGGGAGACACGCCGGCACCGGGGGAACGGTGAAAAGAAAAAAAATATCCTACTTTCGGCAAACCTCCCTTGCCGTGCTGTTCGCGTTCGGCGCCGCCATCGTAACGCTCCTGGCCGCTGACATCTCCTACATCCACGGCACCTCGTTGATCGACGCCCTCGGCTCTTCTTCCGTGCGGCATGCGTACCTGCTCTCTCTCATCACTTCTCTGGCGGCAATGGCCCTGTCCGTCCTGGTGGCCGTTCCCGCGGGCTATGCGCTCAGCAGGTACTCGTTTCGGGGGAGGATCCTGCTGGATGTCCTGGTGGACGCCCTGATCGTTCTTCCGGTCCTGGTCATCGGGATCAGCCTTCTGGTGGCGTTCCGCCAAGGGGCGGATCTTGCCGTACCCGGGCGTTCCCTGCTGCTCGATGCATCGTCCTGCCTGGCGGAAGCGGGTGGCTGGACCGACCGGGCAGGATGTCTCCCCGTGGCATGTCTCGGGCACCTGCTCGTGGCCGTCGGCAGCCTCTTCACATGGCTCGGCAACCTTTTTATCTACAAGGTTCCGGGGATCATCCTCGCCCAGTTTTTCTGCTCCGCTTCCTATGCGATCCGCGTGATGAACGCCACGTTCGACGAACTGGACCCCCG
>CAYTRL010000499.1:0-4062 GCA_964439795.1 uncultured Thermodesulfobacteriota bacterium | reverse complement strand
GCAGGGCCCCACCCTACGGACAGGAGGGCTATCTATTCATAAATACCCTTTCTGCACGATATTTCGGGGCGGGGGGGGGTGGAGCTGAAAGCTGACAGCTGATCGCCAACAGCCAATAGGCCCGCGGCCGTGCCGCACAAGGTGGAAGATTGCTTACGGAAACAAAAAACGGAAGCCCGGACCGGCCGCTCCGGATCTGCCTGATTACCTACCGGGGCAACCCCACGTGCGGGGGGCAGGGCGTCTACGTGAAGCGGATCTCCAGGATCCTCACGGACATCGGCCACGAGGTGCACGTGCTCTCGGGCCCTCCCTATCCCGAACTGGATCCCGGGATCACCCTGCACCGCCTGCCCAGCCTGGATCTGTACAACCCGGATGCTCTGTTCCGGGTGCCCACCCTCCGTGAGCTGACCTCTCCCGTCAACCTGCTGGAGTGGCTCGACGTTTCCACCGGAGGCTTCCCCGAGCCTTACACCTTCGGCCTCCGGGCCCACCGGTTTTTCCGGACCTGTCCGGTCCGTTTCGACGTTCTGCACGACAACCAGAGCCTGGCCTCCGGGCTCCTGAAGGTCCGGCGCACGGGGATCCCCCTGGTGGCCACCATCCACCACCCGATCACGTACGACCTGAAGGCAGAACTCCAACAGGCAAAATGGTGGTGGAGGCGGCTCAAGATCCGCAGGTGGTATTCGTTCGTGCGCATGCAGGTACGGGTGGCCCGGCAGCTGTCCCATATCATCACGGTTTCCGAAAACTCGAAAAAAGACACCGCCGAATCGTTCCGGATCCCCCCGGAGAGGTTCCGTGTGGTCCATAACGGGATCGACACGGACCTGTTCCGTCCCCATCCGGAAGTGAAGAGGGATCCGAACCGCCTCATCGTCACAAACAGCGCGGACTCCCCGGTGAAGGGGGTCCGCTTTCTTCTGGAGGCCGTGGCCTCCATCGTGAAAAAGAGGGATATCACCCTCACGGTGATCGGAACCCCCAAGAAGCACGGTGTGATCGAGGGACTGGTCCGGGACCTGGACCTGGGCAGACACATCGAGTTCGCGGGCCGCGTGGAAGATCGGGACTTCCCGCTGCACTATGCCCGGTCCACCCTGGCGGTGGTCTCCTCCATCTATGAGGGGTTCGGGTTCCCCGCGGGAGAGGCCATGGCCTGCGGGACGCCCGTGATCACCACCACCGGGGGCGCCCTCCCGGAGGTGGTGGGGGACGCGGGTGTCCTGGTCCCCCCGGCGGACGCCGGGGCCCTGGAAAAGGCGATCCTGGAACTGCTGGACGACCCGGAGCGGCGCGAGGAGCTTTCCCGGGCCGGCCACGAAAGGATCCACAGGAACTTCACATGGAAACATGCCGCGGAAAAGATCGTTGCGGTGTACCGGGAGGCCATGCATGATCACGGTGGACTTCACTCGACTTGAAATCAAGCCCGGCTTCCGGGTCCTGGATGCGGGATGCGGCCGGGGCCGGCACCTTGGGGAATCGTTTCGCCGGCCCGGCGTCCATGCCGTGGGGGTGGACTTCTGCCTGGAGGACGTGACCCGGACCCGGAACCTGATGCGGCTCATGGAGAAAGAGGGGGAAGGGGGCGGCGGTTCCTGGGAAACGATGCAGGCCGACCTGACCCAGCTGCCGTTTGCAGACAACTCCTTTGATCTGGTAATCTGCTCCGAAGTGCTGGAACACATCCCGGAGGACGACCGAGCCATCCGGGAGATCATCCGGGTGTTGAAGCCGGGGGAACGGCTGGCGGTGAGCGTGCCGCGATTCCTGCCGGAGAGTGTCTGCTGGGCCCTGTCCAGAACCTACCGCAACGACCCGGGCGGCCACGTACGTATTTACCGAAAAAAGGAACTGATCCGGAAGCTGGAGCGGTCCGGGGCGCGGTGCGTCTCCACGGGCTGGGCCCATGCCCTTCACGTCCCATACTGGTGGTTGAAGTGCATCTGCGGCCTGAAGAACGAGGAAGCCTGGCCGGTGAAGATGTACCACAGCCTGCTGGTGTGGGACATTATGAAGCGCCCGTGGCTCACGCGGACCCTGGACCGGCTGCTCAACCCTGTGATGGCGAAAAGCTGCGTTTTTTACCTGGAAAAGACTGGGGACTGATTATGGCATTGAAGATCTTCGGAGACTCCCTGAAGGCGGGGTGGAGTCCGGACGAAGTGGCGGGCCTCATCGCGGAAACCCAGCGGCCCGACGGCGAGATCCCCTGGAGCGAGGGGGACAAGACCGACCCGTGGGACCACGTGGAAGCGGCCATGGGCCTGGGCATCGGCGGCCGCTTCGAGGAAGCCCGGAAGGCTTTCGCGTGGATGGCCCGGACCCAGCGGCAGGACGGCGCCTGGCACGCCGCCTACCGGGAAGGCGGCCCCGAGGACCTGACCCTGGACACCAACATGACCTCCTACATCGCGGTGGGGGTGTACCACCACTACCTGCTCACCCGGAATCACTCCTTCCTCCGGGAGATGTGGAAGACCGTGGCCCCGGCCATCGACTTCGCCGTGAGCCTCCAGAACGACACCGGCGAGATCTACTGGGCCATGAGCCCCGAGGGCAAGGTGGACCCCATGGCCCTGCTCACCGGGTGCAGCTCCGTGTACATGAGCCTCAAGTGCGCATTGATCATCGCCGGGAAGCTGGGCAAGAGCAGGCCGCAATGGAAGAAGACCCTGCGGGCCCTGGGCGAGGCTATCCGGAACCGGCCGGCGCTGTTCAACATGACCAAGTCCCGGTTCTCCATGGACTGGTTCTACCCGATCCTGTGCGGGGCCGTCACCGGGGAACAGGCGCAGCAGCGCGTGCAAAAGTACTGGAAAAAGTTCGTGGTCAAGGACCGGGGCGTGCGCTGCGTGTCCGACCAGCCCTGGATCACCATGGCGGAGACCTCGGAGCTGTGCATCGCCCTGGCGGCCATGGGGAACCGCAAGCTGAGCGAGATCGTCTTCGGCTGGATCCAGGAAGACCGGTATGAGGACGGCTCCTACTGGTGCGGGTACACCTTCCCGGACAGGGTGGTCTGGCCCGAGGAGAAGCTCACCTGGACCAACGCCGCGGTCCTGTTGGCCGCGGACGCTCTGTACGGCATCACCCCCGCGGGCGACCTGTTCAGCCACCGGTTCTGGAGCGACCCGGCGCAGTCATCCCTGACCGGGGAAAAGATCGACCCCGGCACCCCCGGTTTTCAGGAAGAAGCCGGCATCCAGGAACCCCTCTTCCCGGTGACGCAGGAGAACCGGCAACAGGCCGTCCGATCCCGATGACCCTCCGTACGGAAAAGCCATGCAGCGAGATCACCGACCCTACTATGTGAAAAAGGCGTTCCTGAAGATCCGGGAATTCCACGTGAAGCACTTCCTGGCCCCCCAGTTCCAGGAACTGGGGGAAGGGTTCACCTTCATGGAGCCATGGAACGTGGAGGTGTTCGGCGGTCCGGTATCACTGGGGAAATTCGTCAACGTCATCGCCACCTCGGAGAACAAGGTCCGGTTCACCATCTGGAGCAAGAGCGAGGAAGAGGGCCGCATCGCGGTGGGGGACTACTGCCTGATCTGCCCGGGCGTTCGGGTGAGTTCCGCCACCGAAATCGTGATCCAGGACAACTGTATGCTGGCCAACGGCGTGTACGTCACCGATTCGGACTGGCACGACACCTACAACCGTGTGGCCCCCATCGGGAAGACCGACCCGGTGCGGATCGAGCAGAACGTGTGGGTGGGGGACGGCGCCATCGTGTTCAAGGGGGTAACGATCGGCGAGAACAGCATCATCGGGGCCCGGTCCGTGGTGGTGGATTCCATCCCGCCGAATACAATCGCCGCGGGAAACCCGGCCAAGGTCGTGAAGACCCTGGACCCCAAGGAAAAGATGACCACCCGGGCCCACTGGTTCGCCGACCCGGAAAGGCTCTACCAGGAGATCGACGAACTGGACAGGAAAAACCTGAAGGACAACACCATCCGGGACTGGTTCCGCTCCGTGGTGATGCCGAAAAAGGGAGACTGACCCCCCCCCTTCAAGAAGGCAGGTGACCAGGGACCTGGTCTTGAT
>CAYTRL010000498.1:0-4066 GCA_964439795.1 uncultured Thermodesulfobacteriota bacterium | reverse complement strand
ACACGGCCTCTCCCTACCGGGATCCCCTCTCCCTGGAAAAAGGGGACATCCTGCACCTGGAGACCGGCAGGCTCTTCACCGTGGCCGAACTGCTGGACTACGTGTCCCACTATCCCGTTGTGTTCGTGGGGGAGACCCACGACAGCGTGGACGATCACGAGGTTCAGTTTGCCGTCCTGAAAGGGCTCTGCGAGCGGTTCCCGGGAAAGGTGGCCGTGGGGATCGAGATGCTGCCCCGGTCCGCGCAACGCGATCTGGATGCCTACCTGCGGGGCGAGATGGAACCGGAAACCTTTGCCCGCACCTGGGTGGCGCACTGGGGCCACACGTTCGGCTATTACCGCCCGATCCTTCGCTTTGCCCGGGAGAAGCGTATCCCGGTACTGGCCCTCAACACGGAAGCCGACCTCAAGCGGGCCTTGCGGAAAAACCCACCGGAACAGCTGTCCCCGGAGGTGGCCCGCCGGCTGCCGGAGATGGATCTGGATGACCCGTATCACAGGGCCCTGAACCAGAGCTTCTTTCAGGGGCACCCCATGGGACCCGGGATCGCGGACGCCTTCTACCGCATCCAGGTCCTTTGGGAGGAGACCATGGCCGAGACCGCCGCCACGTACCTGAACAGCGAGGGGGGGCAGGGCAAACACCTGCTGATCCTGGCCGGGGGAAACCATGTCCGTTACGGTTTCGGGGTCCCCAGGAGGCTGTTCCGCCGCGTGTCCCTCCCGTACGTGATCGTGAGCCCCTTCGCCGTGGAGATCCCGGACGATAAGAGGGACCGGCTCATGGATGTGGAGATCCCCGCATTTCCCATGAAACCCGCCGATTTCTTCTGGGCCGTGGGCTACCGGGACCTGGAGGATGTGAGGGGAAGGCCGGCCCCTGAAGGAAACGGGATGCCCGGTCAGTAAAAAGAAAAGGGCAGAGGGCTCGAACGCCTTCAGGCCTGTTCTTCGGGTTTTTCCTTTGGCGCGTTCTCGGGCGGGGCTTTCTTGTCCGTTCCCTTGGCCACCATTTCCCCGAGGTACTGCGGCAACTCCAGTCCCGCCATCTCCGCCACTTCGTGCAGGGGCGGCAGGCTTCGGATGAGCCCGGACAGGAACCCGGACGTGGCCGTACCCCCCTTTTCATTGTTTCCGGAATCCCAGACCGTGACCTTGTCGATCTTCAGGTTCTTGATGGCCTCCACCTGCAGGGCAACGACCTGTTCGATCTTCTCGGTCATGAGCAGCGTGGCGGCCGCCTTGGCGTCGTGGTTGCAGCTGTTGACCAGTTCGAGGTACCCGGCCGCCTTGGACTCCAGGACCTGCTTGATCCCCCGGGCCTCGGCTTCGTACTTGAGCAGGATCGCGTCCGCCTCTCCCCGGGCTTCCCGCCGGGACTTTTCGGCCGTGGCTTCCGCCGCGATTTCGACCTTGCGCTTGTCGATCTCCTGCTGGACCACCTCCTCCGCGTTCAAGCGCTCCTGCTCGGCCAGGTACTGGGCCTTCTGGATCTCCACCTCGGCCTCGCGCTTGGCCACCTCCCCGCGCTTCAGGGCGTCCGCCTGTTTGATGGCCAGGATCGCGTCCACGTCGGCGATTTCGGCCTTGGCCGTGTTCTCCCCGGTGACCGCATCGGCTTCCTGGTGCTGCACGTAGATGCGCCGGTCCGCCTCGGCCTTCTTCTGGCCCTTCACCGCGGCCGCCTCGTTCTCGGCCACCCGGATTTCTTTCTCCCGGTTGGCATCCGCCTCGCCGATGGCCGCCTCGGCCTCCTGATGCTGCACGTAGATACGCCGGTCCGCCTCGGCCTTCTTCTGGCCCTTTTCCGATGCCGCCACGTTCTCGGCCACCCGGATCTCCTTCTCCCGGTTGGCCTCCGCCTGGCCGATGGCCCCGTGCTTGTCCTGGGAGGCCACATCGACCTTTGCCTGGTTGATGGCCTCGGCCGCGGCCTTTTTCCCGATGCTCTCGATGTAGTCCGACTCGTCGGTGATGTCGGTGATGTTCACGTTGATGAGGTACAGGCCGATCTTGTTCAGTTCCGGGGCCACGTTGTTCCGGATCGATTCCAGGAAGCTCTCCCGGTCCTGGTTGATCTGCTCGATGGTGAGCGAAGCCACGGTGAGCCTCAACTGCCCGAAGATGATCTCCTTGGCCATCTCTTCGATGGACCGCTGGTTCAGGTTCAGAAGGCGTTCCGCCGCGTTGTTCATGATCGCCGGCTCCGTGCTTACACCCACGGTGAAGGTGCTGGGCACGTTGATGCGGATGTTTTGCAGGGACAGGGCGTTCTGGAGCGGGATGCTGATGGTCATGGGCGTCAAGCTCATGTACGCGTAGTCCTGGATGAGCGGCCAGACCATCACGCCGCCTCCGTGGAGGCAGTTCGCCGACTGGCCTTCCCCCACCTTCCCGTAAACCACCAGCACCTTGTCCGAGGGGCAGCGCTTGTAGCGGGAAGCCAGGAAGACCACGGTGGAAATGAGCAGGACAACGAACGCGATTACGGGCAGGGCCCAGATGCTCAGTCCGAACATCGACATGTCTCCTTTACGGTTTTTTTTCAGGGATCAGTTCCGCCCCACCACCAGCGTGCTTCCCCGGACCTGGAGAACCTTGATCCGTTCCCCGGTCTTGAGCTCTTCCCCTTCCTTGCTGACGGCGTCGTGTTCGCGCAGCCGGTTGCTGAACCGGATGTTCACCTTCCCGGTCCCGTCCTTCGGAATGGTGAGATAGACCTCGCCTTCGCAGCCCACCGCATCGTCCAGCGACAGGGTGCCGCTGGACTGGAGGCGGGTGATCCAGGCGAACAGCTTGCCGATGATCCAGAAGGAGACGGCCCCTGCCGCCAGGGCACCCAGCAGGGAGAGCACGAACCCCGAGTTGCTCTCCCGGTAGAGGGCGAACCCCACGAGCCCGAACATCATGAGAAACGAGGTGAGCCCGTGCAGGGAGAGCAGTTTCAGGCTCGCGTCCGCGTCGAGATGGTGCGCATCGAAGTCGGGGGCGTCCGCGTCTCCGTCGGCTCCGATGAACTGCAGAACGAGCCGGACCAGAAGAAGGACCCCTCCGATGGCGGCACAGACCAGGTAGAAGATCTCGATACCGCTGTACTGAGTTGCCGTGGTCTCCATGCACCGTTCCCCTTGGGTTCTATTTTGCGGAAAACCGTTTCGGGATGAGCATAGCCCCCGTACGGAAAAACTGCAAGGTGCGACCCGACTTCGTCCATCTTAATTGGGGACAGGCACCGATTTCCCTCGGTGCCTGTCCCCAATTTTACCCAATTTTAAAAGAGACACAGAAGTGGAGATTGCGAGCGAAGCGCGGCAACCCCCCGGCCCAGAAAGAAGGCTATTGTTCCCGGGGGGCTTCGTCGCAGACCTTCGGCGGCTCCTCGCAATATCCATACAATACGTCAGCGTATTTACGCCAATGAGTGCTAAGGGATGGTCTCCACGAACGTCAGCTCGAGCCGGTTCTCCCCTGGAGCGAGGGTGAGTTCTCCCAGATCGGTGGCCGTACCGCCCCAGCGTTCCCCGAGCCGCGTACCCGGGGCCAGCGTGGTTCCGTTCAGGGAGGCGGTCCGGAGTTCCGGGCCGGGGAGGGTCACCCGGGCCGTGACCGGGGAACCGCCATGCAGAACCACCCGGACCCGTATGGCGGCCAGGCCGGTCCGTTCCACGTGGAGGTCCACGCGGGACCCGCCCAGGGGAAGCCCGGTCAGGTGGTAGAACGGCCAGCGGTTGGGGAGACGGGGCGCCAGGCGGAGTTGGCCGTGGATCGGGTCGCCCTGATAGCCGCTCAGGAAGAAGAGCGCCGCCTCGGCGTTGATCCCTCCTTCCCACGACCGGTACCGGGCCCAGAGTTCTCCCAGGATCCCGATAGGATCGTATACCGGCATGAGGGCGGAGGTCTCGTCATGGATCACAACCTCGGGGTAGTTGCCGCCGGGATCGGCGTGGTTGTCCATGCTGTTGAACGTTTGCTCCGCTTGCGGATGAAAGGTGGACGCCAGGGTCCAGAGGGTGTAGCCCGGGGTCATGCCGGTGTAGATCCCTTCCCCGATGGCGAAGCCTAAG
>CAYTRL010000497.1:0-4087 GCA_964439795.1 uncultured Thermodesulfobacteriota bacterium | reverse complement strand
CGGGTTAGGCCTCCGAAAAGACCGATCTCAGAATATTTTGGACAGCAATGATCCACCACGATGATTCCGTCGCGGCTCTGCGCCATGGCCGTCTCCAGCATGCGCAGGGTCTTCTCCGCCTCCTTGCGCGCGGTGATGTCCAGGGCCGTGTAGGTCACACCCCTGGTAAGATCTTCCGGGTCGATGGGGGAGGAACGAAGCAAAACATCGATGACCCTGCCGTCCTTGCGCTTCCACCGTGTCTCAACCTCCCCGATCCCCTTCTCCCGGATCGCCCCGTATTTGACCCTCCCGACCCGCTCGAACTCCTCGTCGCTCTCGTAGTAGATACGGGCGCTCTTGCCCAGCAGTTCCTCGGCTGAAAAACCGAGCATCTGGGTCAACCGTTCGCTCACCCATCCCACCACCCGGTCGTACACCAGTCCGATCCCGATGGGAGCCGCTTCCAGGATGCTCCTCTTGGAGGCCTCACTCTCCATCAGGGCCCTTTCGGCTATGGTCCTCTCCGTGACGTCATGAAACACACCGTACACCATCGGCGAACCGCCGATCTGGATGATGTGGGCCTGCACCTCCACGGGCTTTTCCGTCCCGTCGGAACAGAGAACCAGGGTCTGGACCGGGGAGACCAGATCCCGTTGGTGAACGACACGTTCGAACGCCTCCTCTGCATACTCCCTCATGTGCGGAGGATGTACCTGCGATTGATGCAGGCCCACGATCTCCTGGTGCGGCCTCCCGAGAAGCTCCGAGGCCGCCGGGTTCGCGCTGAGGATCCGGCCGGTCCCGGGGTCGACCAGAAAGATGGCGTCGATGGACCCCTCGAAGACGGCGCGGAACCGCTCCTCGCTCGACCGGAGCGCTTCCTCCGCCCCCTTGCGGTCGGTGATGTCCTCGATCACGGTCAGGACACGTTCGGTGGCTCCGACGGAAAGGAATATCATGGTCATGCTGGCATGAAACACCGCTCCGTCCTTCCGGCGCATCCTCACTTCAAGATCACGCACGAAACCGGCCGACCGGACTCGCTCCAGGATCGACGCGCGGTCCTGCGGATCGTTATAGAAATCAACGGCGTTAGATTCCCGTGCTTCCTCCGGGGTCAACCCGAACATCCGCAGCATGGCATCGTTTTGTAGAACCAGCCCGCCGCCCATCTCGGCCAGACCGATACCGACAGGCGCGTTCTGGAAGAGCGTCCGGAACCGCTTCTCCGATTCCCAAAGGTCCGCTTCCGCCCGCTTTCGCTCCCGGATCTCGTGCCGGAGATCCTCGTTGACCTTGGACAGCCGGGAGCTGCTTCGGGAGATCATCGTAAAGAAGCCGGCCACAAGGCCGGTGCTGAAAAGGCCCAGGAGAAGGACGATGAACGGCTGCCATGTCCTGTACGCAGCAAGGAAGTGGGGCGACGGGAAGCACAGGACAGACCATTGCCGGCCCGTCACCTGGAAGGTCTGGCGGTTTTGCCTTTCCGGGTCCCGGGTGGTGCCGTCTTTTTCGAGCGGTCCTCTGGTTGCCGTTCGCCACCTGGATTCATGATAGTACAGGAACCGCTCCCCCTCCGGTGCGGACAGATCCTCCACCTGAAAATCCACCCCTTCCGCGGGCAGGGGGGCCAATGCGTTCTCCACTATGTCGCCGATGCGAAACACACCCAGGAAAAACCCCGCCAGGTTCGCCCAACGCTCCTCCGGGGAATCCGCAACAGTCCCCTTCCGGTACACGGGCAGGAACACGAGAAACCCGAACGGCTCCCCGGGTTCCTGCACCGGCCTGAACCTTGACGTGGCCACCGGCTTGCCGGAACGGCCTGCATGGATCAGGGCGTCCATGCGCACCGGGTCCGAGGCCAGGTCGAACCCCAAGGCTGGCCCGTTACCCGCGCCGGGTTCCAGGAAATAAACCGGGAAATACTCGGAGCGCTCGGCGGCCCGGACCCTCTCTCCCTGCGCCGACAGCTCCGTGAACCGGAAACCGGGGAGCCCGTCCCGCCGGGCGGACATTTCAAAGGCTTCCCTCCGAGAGACAGGGACCCGGGGGATCCACTCCAGGGCCTGGATGCCAGGGAAGTTCCGCAGCAGGGGCTCCACGAAGTCGTGAAACTCCCCTCTCTCCACCTCCCGGGAAGCATGGTAGAAGGCCCGGAGTGATTCCAGAACGACGAAACACGTCTCCAGCTCGTTCCGAATCTCGAAGGCACGAACCGCCGCCACCCTGTCCAACTCCCGCTGTACGTTGAGTTCTTCCCAGTGCCGGACCCTGTGGAAGGCCGCGAAGGAAAGGATCAGCCCCACCATAATCGTCAAAGCGAAAATCAGGCGCGCTTCCGTAAACCTTCCCGTCTTTGTATCGGTTTCTTCCATGTCAGCTCCCCCGGCGATGCCGGTCGGCCGCCCGCCATTCCCGGACATCGTCCAGGGGGTGCACGGGGTCGTTGAACTGAAGAGTCCGTACCAGGTCCAGGTCCGTGCTCCCCCTGGTTTGCACCAGAAGGGAGCGCCGGTTCAGGCCCAGGTAGAAAACGCGGAAGTGGAACAGGCTCTTTACCACCACAAAGTCGGCACACCAGGGTTCGAGCCCGAGATCCCGAAAGAAGCCCGGCCGGATGTTGAACGGCGGCCGGTCGGTGATCACGAGCCCGTGTCCTCCGAACCGCAGCGCCACGGCCCTTCCCGAAGGCTTGAGCTCCTTCCTGGAGACAAGGGTCCCCTCAACGTCGACGGGCGGGTTGGTCTCCGGGTCCAGCCTTCCCCCCACGGAACGCACCACGCGGGATCCGATGGGCCGGTCCCACAGGTCCGCCACCGCTTGAGCGTCCAGGATGGGAAGATAGCCGGTCAGCCCCCCTCCATGCTCCAGCACGGCCCGGAGCAGGTTCGTGTTCTCCCCCGACCCCCCGGCCCCAACGTTGTCCGAGGCGTCGCTCATGCAGACGGTGCCCACCCGGCGCCTGAACCGGGTCTCCCGCACCTGCGCGATGGCCTCCTCCGCTGAGACAAACCGGGGCGGTTTCACGTGACGGACCGCCCACGCACGGTCCGCCAGCTCCTCGGCCAGCTGCTCGGCCAGGGGCCGGTCCCCGTCGGTAACCACGTGGGTGCTCCAACCCAGGTCCGGGGAGTCGTTCCACACGTGGCACATGAACAGGCTGGCGCACAACACCCGCGGGTCTCTCTCCAACCGCCGCATGCGTCGGAAGATGGAGCGCATGGGCGGCAGCAGATCCAGTGTCTTTCCCCCGCCGAAAACCATGGGCAGGCTTCGCCAGGCCGTGACCGGCCGTGCCTGTCCCCGGAGGGTCCGGATCAGGAGCGAACCCGCCCGGTAGCCCGCCCCGGCCAGGTCCCAGTGGGGGTTGGTGCGGTATCCCACCAGCAGATCGGCCCCGTTCACCAGGGCGGGCGACAGCTGGGCGTGCAGGTCCAGCGAGACCGCCACGGGTACGCCTTGTCCCACAGTCTCACGGACGGCGGCCAGAAAAGCACTCTCCGGCTCGACCACCTCCCCCTGTGCCCGCATGGCCCCGTGCATGGCCAGGTAGACGCCGTCCACGGGCCCGGCCCGGCGAAGCGAGTCCGTGAGCCTGTCCCGGAGGGCGAGAAACGTCTCTTCGGAAAGGGGGCCCGAGGGAAGGGCCCAGGCGCTGAACAGGGGCACGGTCTCCACGTGCCGGCCCCACCGGCGCGCGGCCAGGGAAAACCCGGTAAGTTCGGCCACGGGCGTCCACCCGGGGGCCTCGTTTCCGGTAAGGGATCCGGCGGCCCGCAGGGCGTCCCCCTCCAGGAAGTGGCTCCGCCGGAAATCGTCCAGGGTGGAGGGTACGGGGGAGAAGGCGTTGGTCTCCTGGGAGATACGGCCGTAGGCGATGCGCAGCGGGCGCTGGCTCATCTTCCTTCTCCCTTGCCTGAAGCGGCGACGCCGAAAGCGTTCATCAATCAATGCTCAGCTTTCAACTCCACCCTTTATCCCCAACCGGATGCAAAGATCAACAAAAAAAAGAATGTGTGGGGTCAGGTCTTCAATAAAAAATTTTGTAATTGGTGCCGCGCCGGCCCACACGTTCGGATATTCGAAAAAAGTTGAAAGT
>CAYTRL010000496.1:0-4093 GCA_964439795.1 uncultured Thermodesulfobacteriota bacterium | reverse complement strand
CCGCCTGCGCGCCTGCTCCTCGGTGAGCGGCGGTGTGGAAGCCGTCCCCGGTGCTCCGCCTGGCCCAGCCATCGTTCACCTCCCGTCGCTGGTTGCTGCCTGACAGGGTGCTGGAGAGCACCAGCTCCACCCCCAGATCCTTGAGCTTCTTCCCCACATGGACAGCCTGGTTTTTACCTGCTTCCGAAAGGGGCCAGTCGACCCACGTGTACATCTCGTCGTTCAGATCACGGACCCGGGAGTTCCCCACGTCGCTTTCCGAAGCCCCATGCCTTATGAAATAATAGGTTTTCATGTCGTCCCTTTCCTGAGCGGGATCCTATTTTTTTTGATTGCCGAATGCAAGAAGTTGAAACATCCCGGGCGTGCGAAGACATCACAGGGGAATAGGACGTCGCCGAACCTGTCACTGCCGGTACATTGTGAAATCCAGCAGCGCTTAAAGAAGGATCACCCATGAAATGCAAGAACCACCCGGAAGAGGAAGCCGTTGCCGTCTGTCAGAAGTTCGAGCTCGGGTACTGCCGAAAGTGCTGTACCGCTGGCGATGAGGGGATGAGATGTAAATGCTCCTCCCCCAACGTGCACTGCAAGTTCCGGCAGGAGTGTCTGATACATTACATGCAAAACCCCAAATGAAACGGGATTTATTTAAGGGATGAACCTTTTCCCTTTCATGTTGGTTTATAAGGCGGCTTTTTCCCACAAGGAAGAAAACAATAAATATTTGGTTGAGGAGTTATTCATAAGTATTTAAATATAAAATATAAATTTCTATACATAGCACCATGGCCTGCTGCTGAGGAGGTGGATTGCCGCGTCGCTGACGGCTCCTCGCAATATCCCCGATGCTGTCATGGGGGTCGCTTCCGGAGGATACGAAAGAGAAGAACCGTTCCCGACACTGCGGCCGCGGGAACGAGGAACATGGCGGTCTCTGTTTTTCCCAGGCAGAGGGAACCCACCGAGAACGTGAGGGAGAACAGGGCCGCAACCCCCAGTGTCCAGTCGAGTGCGGCCGTGTAGAGGTAGCGCGAGGGGGCGATGCCGTGTTTCCGGTAGACGGGCCGCCAGCCCAGGGAGCCGGGACCGACCTTGCGAACGAACCGCTCCAGTTTCCCTGGATCGGTCACTGGAGTGAGCAGGGTGGCAGGCACCCAGACCGATGCACTGAGCCCGATGACCAGGAGAAGCCTCCATGAGTAGAGCATTTCCGGGTAGCGGACCTGCAGGTAGATCGCAACGATCCCGGAAGCGGTCATGGCCGCAATTTCACTCCAGACGTTGATCCTCCACCAGAACCAGCGCAGGACCCAGACCGGCCCGGCGCCCCCGGCAAAGGCCAGGATGAACTTCCATGCGTCCCCCACGGACCGGATCTGGAAGGCCAGGAAGATGGCCACCGCCAGGATGCCCAGAATGGCCAGCCTGGACATGACCAGGTAGTGCTTCTCCGGGGCGTTTTTCACCAGGAATCTGCGGTAGATGTCGTTGATCAGGTAGGCGGCCCCCAGGTTCAGGTGCGTGTCGATGGTGGACATGAAGGCACCCAGCAGCGACACCACCAGAAGCCCCAGGATTCCGTGAGGCAGAACCCTGGCCATCATGAGCGGGTACCCCATCTCCGGGTCGTCCAGGGGGCCGAGGACCACCATGGCGGCCAGGGCCGTGAGGATCCATGGCCAGATCTGAAGGGAGTAGTTCAGAAAGGCGAAGAGCAGGGTGCCGAGCCGGGCGTGCTTCTCGTCCCGGGCGGCGCACATCCGCTGAATGTGCTTTCCGCCGCCGTCCGAGTATTTGTGCGCCCACCACTGCACCATGATGTACACCAGGAACACGGAAACGGGCATCCAGGCTTCCTGCCCCCCCAGATCCGGAAAGAAGTTCAGGATGCCTGCTTCCCTGCCGTAGACGTCATCGATCCGCCGGACCAGCGCCCCGATTCCCCCGGCCTCGGCGACGGAGTATGCGGCCAGCAGCACCGATCCGCCCATGCACACCCCGTACTGGATGAAGTCCGTGACCACCACCCCGTAGAAGCCGGAAAGAAGCGTATAGATCAGCACAAACAAGGTGAACAGGGCGATGATCGGCACCGGCTCCCAGGTGGTGAGCCCGGTGACCACTTTGATCAGGGCGCGGAAGACCCACCCCATGACAAAGCAGTTCACCAGCACCCCGAAGTAGAACCCCTTGAACAGCCTCAGTCCGGAAGCCGCACGTCCGCTGTAGCGCAGTTCGATCAGTTCCACATCGGTCATGACCTCCGCGCGTCTCCACAGCCGGGAAAAGAAGAAGGTGGCCAGCAGGGCGGACAGCGCCATGGACCAGAAAAACCAGACCCCGGAGATGCCGTGCTCGAACACGTATTTGCAGATGGCCAGCGGCGTGTCGATGGAGAAGTTGGTGGCCGCCATGCTCACGCCGATCAGCCACCAGGGCAGGGTACGGTTGGACAGGAAGAAATGGTTTACGGAACCGGAGGCCTTGCGTCGGAACAGGACCCCTACGAAGAGAGCGGCCAGGACATACAGGCCGATGATGGACAAATCCAGGAGGTTCAGCTTCACGGAAAAACTCGGCAAAAAAATCGCATGGCGCAGCATAGACCGGAGGATCTTGCCGGGTCAAGAAACCCCGGTCCCGAACCCCGGGTCATGTCAATATGCGGCATGGCCCTGCAAAACCAGAGTGCAGGAGGACAGGATGGTGACATGAAAAGAACGGGGTTCCAGCAGCGCTTCTCTTTATCTTGACCGCGCAAGGGGCTCTCCTCTAGACTCGGGATGTACAGGAAACCGGGAAGAACCAGACAGGAGAGAATGAACGATGAAGAAGGTTTTTGTTACCGGAGCAACGGGGTTCATCGGAGGCCACCTCGTCACGAGAAACCTGGAAAAGGGGAACCGGGTGCGCGCACTGGTCCGGCCCGGAAACCCGCAGGGGCCCCGGCTGGAGCAAAGGGGCGTGGAGGTGGAGTACGGAGACATTCGGGACAGGGACGTGATCCGGCATGCCGTGAATGGCGAGGACCTGGTGTTTCATTGCGCCGCGGTGGTCACCGACTGGGGCCCCTGGAAACTGTTCGAGGAGGTCACCATCCGGGGCAGTGACAACGTGTGCAGGGCCTGCCTGGAGCGCGGGGTGGACCGTCTGGTCTATGTGAGCACCAACGACGTGTTCGGCCCGGACGAAACGAGGGTGCTGGACGAGTCCTGCCCGATGCAACCGTGGAACGAGCCGTATCCCGATGCCAAGATCCAGGCGGAGAAGCACGCGTGGGAGGTCCATCAGAAGGAAGGGCTGCCGCTGACCATGGTGTATCCGTGCTGGGTGTACGGGGAAGGGGACCGCACCTTTGTGCCCCTGGTGGCGGATGCAATCCAAAAGAGAGAGATGGTATTCTGGAGAAAAAACTCTCTTGTTTGGCCTACTTATATCGAAAACCTAACGGATATTATGATGTTAATATCCGAGGACGAACGGGCCGTTGGAAACGGGTATCTCGTACACGACGGTGAATCGGTCACCTTCCAGGAGTTCTGCGGGGGCATTGCAGAGGCTCTGGGAGTGAAGCCTGTGAAATTGCACATCCCCTATTCCGCGGCCTACGCGGCCGCCGTTGTCATGGAGGCGGCCTGGAAACTGTTCCGCGTGAATAAACGGCCCCTGCTCACCACCTACGCGGTGAAGAACCTGGGGTCCCGTCTCCGGTTCTCCATCGAAAAGTCGAACAGGGAACTGGGATGGTCGCCGGCGGTCTCCTATCAGGAGGGGTTCGTCCGAACCATGGAGTGGTTGAAGACGTTGGACCTGGAGACCTTGAAGGAAAAATGAACCGCAACCCGGGGTTTCATGGGGTTCACCAGCCGGCGGGGATCATCAACGGTTCTGTGTAGCCCAATCCCAGCAACAGGATTCCCACAAGCGTGCTGTAGATCACCATAAATACGGCGATGGCAACCTCCGTGGCAATGAGGATCAGGAAGAAAAGGATCGATGCCTTTGCCCTCCCCCACCTCTCTTTCAGTTTCGGCAGCTTTTCCCAGAAGATGGCGAACAGGAAGAACAGGTTGAACCAGCCCACAAAATA
>CAYTRL010000495.1:0-4106 GCA_964439795.1 uncultured Thermodesulfobacteriota bacterium | reverse complement strand
CATGGCTCACCGTGAAGAGGAACTTCGGCTCCGGGATCATAGACCCGATCTTCAACGGGCAGCCGAACACCGTGTACAACAGCTTCAACGCCGCCAGCATCCCCACGGACGTGACCGTCAAGCTCGCCCGGGCGTACGGGGTCTGGACCCCGGATTTCTTCCCCCTGGTGCTCACCGTGGGCCGTCAGGCGGCCACCGACGGCCCCCCCCGGGAGATCAAGGAAGACCGGGTCCGGCAGGGGACCCCGCCGGCCCTTCTCATCGACGCGGAGATCGACGGGATTATGCTGGGGCTGAAGGTGCACAAGCTGATCAAGTCCCTGCCGCCCACCACCGCCCGGGTCTGCTACGGCCTCGGCTACGAGGCGGGCTTCGGGGGCGGGGGCCGGGTGGAAAAGTCCACGGCCAACATGGGCATGTTCCGATGGGTGTCCGTGGAGGGGATGAAGGACATGAAGGTGCTGGGAGGCTGCGCGGACACCCAGTTGCCGTTCCTGTCGGACAAGACCCTGTTAAGCCTGGCCTACTTCCGGGGCATGGACCTCACCGATATCCCCAGCGCCCTTACCGTGAACTTTCCCGATCCCTGGGGCTCCACCGCCCAGCGAGTGACGGGCACGGCGAACCTGGGGGACGTCGACCTGTTCGGCTTTGTATTGGAATCAAGGAACTTCGGCGTGGAATGGTTTGTTTCCGCCGGGTGCAACATCTTCCATCCCAACGGGAACCTCTCCCAGTACGGCTTCGGGTCCCTGGGCAACAACGACCCCCGCTACGCGAGCCAGTTGGGGAGCCCCCCCGATGCGAACCCCTCCGAGAGCCACGCCGGCTACTCCGTGTTCACGGGCTTCAAGGTCCCCATCGAGGCCCTCCACAGCAAGATCGGGTTCGAGTACAACTACGGCTCCAAGTACTGGTTCAGCTTCACCCAGGCGTCGGACGACATCAACAACAAGCTGGCCACCAGGGGCCACGTGTTCGAGCCCTACTGGATCCTGAACATCTACAAAAACAACCTGCTCGCCCGGGTGGGATACCAGTTCTACCTGTACGAGTACAGCCTGAGCGGATGGCACATCGGGGAGCCCGTGCCGGTAAAGGACGGGGGCACCTACTTCTACCCAACCCCCAAGGAGATCCACAACCTGTATGCCATGCTCGAGTTCAGGTTCTAATACATCCAAAACCAGACCCAACGTTTTCAACGGAAGGAGAAAGACCATGGAGAAGGGGAAGCAGAACAAACAAAAAAGCGTGTGGGCCGTTCTTCTCATCGGCTTTTTCGCGGGGAGCCTGCTTCTGAGCCTGCCGGTGGTGGGAGAGGAGAAGAAGGGCAGCGATAAAAAGGGCAAGTTCCTGTTCCGTTCCAAGTGCAAAGAGTGCCACTGGCCCGAGGAGGAGGGCGGGGATGTCACGCCGGTCACCTTTACCCAGAAACAGTGGGAGAGCTTTTTCGCCCGGTACAAACACAAGCGTAAAAAGGATATCTGGCACGAGCAGTTCACTCAGGATGAACTCCTCGACATCAAGACCTACCTGATCAACCACGCGTCTGACAGCGAACAGCCGGAAACCTGCGGATGAACGCGAGGGGAGGCCGTACCGTGAAAGCGGAAGAACGAGAGGAAGCCCGGAGGCGGGAAACTCCGGATCCCGGAAAATTTTCCATGGGCCGCAGGGGGTTCCTCTCCCTGGCGGCGGGAACCGTGGCCCTGTCGGCAGCAGCGCGGGGCTGGAAGATCCTGCCGGAAAAAGCCTTTGCCGATTCGGAGGCGGGCGGGGCCGCGGAAAACGTAACGACCGTTCCCTCGGTGTGCGCACTGTGCACCAACAAGTGCGGGGTCATGGCCCGTGTGGAGGACGGGGTGGTGGTCAAGCTGAACGGCAACCCGTATCACCCGAAATCTCAGGGGAGACTCTGCGGGCGCGGGCAGGCGGGCCTGCAGGTCACCTATGACCCCAACCGGTTGAAATACCCCCTGATCCGCTCCGGAGACAGGGGCTCGGGCAAGTGGCGCCGGGCCTCCTGGGACGAGGCCCTGGATTACACCGCCGAGAACCTCACCCGGCTCCGGGAGAAGTACGGCCCCCAGGGCGTGATGTTCAGCTCCACGGAAGGGTTTCAGGAACATTTCTTCCTGGACCTGGCCGAGGCCTTCGGTTCGCCAAACACCTTCCGGCACCCCACCCAGTGCTTGGTGGCCAACAACGTGGCGTTTTTTCACACCTACGGCACGATCCCCCTGCCGGACGTGGCCCAGAGCTGCCTGATCATCATGGCCGGCGCGAACCGGGCCGAGGCCATCATGACGCCGGACACCATCGATCTGTTCAAGAACCTGCACCACCGGAACAAGTTCATCTACATCGACCCGCGGTACACGGTCACGGCGAGCAAGGCGGACATCTGGGTGCCGATCAAGCCCACCACCGACCTGGCCATGGTCCTGGGCATGATCCACGTCATCGTCAACGAAGAGCTTTACGACAAGTCGTTCGTGGAGACCCACACCCACGGGTTCGATCAGCTCAAGGAACATGTCCAGCAATACACCCCCGAGTGGGCGGCAAAGGAGTGCGAGGTCCCGGCCGGCCAGATCGCGGAGATTGCCCGGATGTTCGCCACGGCCGCCCCCAAGTGCGTCTTCTATTACGGCCGCAGGAGCTCCTTTGACAGCAACCAGACCCAGTTCCGGCGGGCCATCGCCATCGTGAACGCCCTGGTCGGGAACTGGGACACCAAGGGCGGGCTGCTTCCCGCCTCTTCCGCACGGCTTGGCTTCACCCTCCTGCCTCCGTTTCCGGACGCAGAAGCGCCCCGGATCGACGGGATGCCGGAGGCGTTCCCCCTGAACAACACCAAGGACGGCGTGTACGGCGCGGGAAGGAACAACGTGCTCAAGGGGGACCCCTACCCGGTGAAGGGGTGGATGATCTACAAGCAGAACCCCATACACGGCATGCCGGACCGGGCCAAAACCCAACGGATGATCGACCAGATGGAGTTTATCGCCGTGGTGGACATCCTGCCCACGGACATGGCCTGGCAGGCGGACGTGATCCTGCCCGAGGCCACCTACCTGGAGCGGGAGGACCCGGTCCACACGGAGAAGACGACCCGGCCTCACCTCTCCTACCGGCAGCAGGCCATCGAGCCCCTGTTCGAAACCAAGCCCAACATCTGGATCATGGGAGAGCTGGGAAAACGGCTTGGCCTGGGCGAGTACTTTGACTACGACATCAAGAAATACATCAAAAACCAGACACGCCGGCTTCCCGCTGAAGCCAAGACAGCCCTGAAGGAGCATGGCGTCTGGGTCAAGCCCGGCTATCCCCGGTACGGGAAGCATCGGGCAAAGGGCCGTTTCCGGACGCCCACGGGAAAGATCGAACTCTATTCCACGAGGTTCGAGAAGTATGGGAAAGACCCGCTGCCCGTGTACCGGGAACTGCTCCAGCCCCCGGCGGGAACGTACCGGCTGCTCATGGGCCGGAACGCCTACTTTACCCACGCCGCGCTCCAGAACAACCGGTGGCTGCTGGCCCTCTACCCGGATAACTCCCTCTGGATCCACCCGGAGGAGGCCGTCCGTCTCGGGGTCCGCGACGGGCAGAATGTGCGGGTGACCAGCCCCATCGGCGAAGGGGTCCTCGCCGCCAGGGTCACGGAGGCCATCCGTAAAGACTGTGTCTACATGGAACACGGCTTCGGCCACACCTCCCCCGGCCTGGAGGCGGCGGTGGGACGGGGGGTCAGCGACCAGGTCCTGATCGAGGACAAATCGGAGAATCTCAGTGGCGGGGTCTGCTATCACGAGACCTTTGTGAACGTGACACCCGTGGGGTGAGAGGTCCGGGTATGAGCATGGGGAAGGAACAAGCGATGAGCGGAAAAAACACCGGCAGGCCGGTGCGCTACGGCATGGTGGTGGAGCTGCAGAAGTGCTTTAACTGCAAGGGCTGCGTAGTGGCCTGCAGGGCGGAGAACCAAGTACCCCTGCCGATCTCCCGCAACTGGATCGAGGAGTCCGGGGTGCGGGGGGAGTACCCGTTCCTGGGCATGACCTTCGAGCCGGCCGCCTGCAACCACTGCCAGGAGCCTCCCT
>CAYTRL010000494.1:0-4128 GCA_964439795.1 uncultured Thermodesulfobacteriota bacterium | reverse complement strand
CAAGATCCGTGATGATGAACCGATCGGTTAGACGCGCTTCCCTTACATTTCCACCTACTCATCTGATCGGAACAACCCGATCACGAGCTTAGAAAATCCGGCTTTTCTTTTTCAGGGAAAGCGGTCAAAACGGATGACGCAGAGATGAAACTCCCTCGGGAACCCGAACATGGTATAATAGTATGTATATCATTTAAAATAAATTTCAGGCCGGGGTCAACACTTGTACCCGATCTGACGGAGAAAATCCTTCCGTTGCTGCTGATCCGACTCGCTCTCCACCCCTTTGGGAACAAACCCGTCCACGACCCCCAGGACACCCCTCCCCTGCTCGGTTTCCGCCACGATCACCTCCACGGGGTTGGCCGTGGCACAAAAAACGGTGCACACCTCCTGGCAGGCCTTCACGGCGGGCAGGATGTTGATCGGATAGGCACCCTTCATCAGCAGAACGAACACGTGCCCGCAGGCAACGTTCCCGGCGTTCCGAACCGCCTCCTCCTCCAGGGCCGAGTCGTTGCCGGACCTGCGGATCAGACACGGTCCGGATGCCTCGCAGAAGGCCAGGCCGAAACGGCATCCGGGGACCCGGGTTACCAGGATCTCGTGAAGGTCCTCCACGGTTTTGATGAAGTGAGACTGGCCGAACACCAGGTTCGCTTCCTCGGGAATATGCATCTTGACGGTGGTCAGCTGCATGCGTCCTCCCCCAAGCAGACGGATGGCAAACAGGTTCGATGAAAGAACTCCACCCGGACATTACCAGAAGTCCGGGTGGAGTCGTCTGTTTGCTTTTCTTCTTCTCCATTAATAGATCCCATCACCGGATCCTGTCAACCGTTTTTCCCGGCCGGCTGCCTGGATTCGGCCAACTGTCCGCAGGCAGCCAGGATATCCTCGCCCCGGCTGAGCCGGATGAACGCCGAGATCCCCCGGGAGCGGAGCCCTTCCTGGAACGCCAGCACTGCGGATTCCTCGGGTCGTTCCAGGTCGGATCCTGGAAAGGGGTTCAGCGGAATCAGGTTGACCTTGCACCGGACCCCGTGGAGCAGACCTGCCAGCCGGCGGGCATCTTCCGGACGATCGTTCACCCCCCGGACGAGCACGTAGGCGATGGTGATCCGTTTGCGGGGCGCCAGGGGCATCTCCTTCAGGGCGGCACAGAGCTCGGCCAGGGGATATCGGCGGTTGACCGGCATGAGAAAGGACCGGGTCTCGTCGTCCGCGGCGTTCAGGGAGACGGTTACGGAAACCGGAACCTCCAGGAGAAGCCGCTCCATGGCCTGCGGAATCCCTACCGTGGACACCGTGATCCTTCGCGTTGAGAGGCAGGCCCCCAAAGGGTTCGTGAGGATCCGGAGGGCGCGCAGGGTGTTCTCCAGGTTATCCAGCGGCTCGCCCATGCCCATGAACACCACGTGGGACAGGAGTGGATCCTGCGGCCCCAACTGCCGGCGCACCGCGTACACCTGTCCCAGAATCTCCCCGGCCCGCAGGTTTCGTACCCACCCCATCTTTCCGGTGCGGCAGATCAGGCACCCCATCCGGCATCCAAGCTGCGTGGACACGCACAGGGTGTTACGGTTCTTGCCCGGGATCAGGACCGATTCCACGGTGCCCCCGTCCTCGAGGGGGAACCGGAGCTTCAGGGTCCCGTCCCGGCTTCGTACGGTGGCGTCCGGTTCCATGGGAAACGGCGGAAGAAGATCGGCAAGGAGGCTGCGAAGATGCTTGGGGAGGTTATGCATCTCCTCCGGATTGAATACATGCCTTGCATGCAGCCACTGGAAGATCTGCCGGCCCCGGAACGCGGGGGTTCCCAGAGCAGTGACGTACGCTTCCAGACCCGGGAGGTCCAGGGACAGGAGATCCTCTTTCATGCAGCCTTCCCGGTGGGGCCGGGTGCAAACGCCCCCGGCAGCCGTTCAGGACGAGGAACGGAGAGCGTCCTGAACGGTGAGCCCGATATCCGCGGGCGTGGGGCACACCCGCATGCCCGCCTTTTCCATGGTCTCGAGTTTTCCGGCGGCGGTGCCCTGCCCGCCGGAGACGATAGCCCCCGCGTGGCCCATGCGCCGTCCCGGAACCGCGGTCCTGCCCGCTACGAACCCGATGACCGGCTTGGAGAAGCCGGATGCTTCGATATACTGGGCGGCCTCTTCCTCGGCCGTGCCCCCGATCTCGCCGATGAGAACCACCGCTTCGGTCTGATCATCGGTGGCGAAGAGCCCCAGCAGGTCGGCAAAGCTGGACCCCACGATCGGATCCCCGCCGATCCCGATACAGGTGGACTGCCCCAGATCCAGGTCGGTCAACTGCTTCACGGCCTCATAGGTGAGCGTGCCGCTGCGGGAGATCACCCCCACACGGCCCGGCTTGTGGATGAACCCGGGCATGATGCCCACCTTGGCTTTTCCCGGGGTGATCACGCCGGGACAGTTCGGGCCGATGAGCCGGGCGTTCCCGTCCTTCATGACCCTTCGAACAGTCATCATGTCCCGCACCGGGATCCCCTCGGTGATGCACACCACGAGTTCAATGCCCGCATCCACCGACTCCAGGATGGCGTCGGCCGCAAACGGCGGCGGGACGAAGATCAGAGACGTATTGGCGCCCACGCGGTCCACCGCTTCGCGGACCGAATGAAACACGGGAACGCCGTCCTGCTCCTGCCCGCCTTTTCCCGGGGTCACCCCCCCCACTACGTTCGTACCGTATTCCCTGCAAGCCCGGGCATGAAAGGAACCTTCCTTGCCTGTGATCCCCTGGACCACGATTTTTGTCTGATCATCTACCAGGATAGCCATCGTTCAATCCCCTTCGCATCCAAAGGCGGCGAAGCCGCCGGCCGTCGGCAATCGGCTTTCAGCTTTCAGCTCCACCCCTTGCCCTAAAAGATCTGCTGCCAGGATCTATCGTGAAACCGTAGATCGCCTGCACCAGGATTCTAAACGAGGGATACCGCCTTTTCCGCGGCCTCCCGCAGCGTGCCGGCCACGGAAAATTTCAGGGTGGAATTGTTCAGCATTTCGCGGGCCTCTTCCGCGTTGGTCCCTTCCAGGCGGATCACCACCGGAACCTGCAGGTCCACCTTATTGGCCGCCTCCATAACCCCCGCGGCCACCCGGTCGCACCGTACAATCCCCCCGAATATATTGATGAGAATCGCCTGCACCCGCGGGTCCCCCAGGATGATACGGAAGGCTTTCTCCACCGAGTCCGCGCTGGCTCCGCCCCCCACGTCCAGAAAGTTGGCTGGCTCCCCCCCCACATACTGGATCAGGTCCATGGTGGCCATGGCCAGGCCGGCCCCGTTCACCATGCAGCCGATATTCCCGTCGAGCTTGATATAGTTCACGTCGTGCTTGGACGCCTCCACCTCCAGGGGATGCTCCTCGGCCACATCCCGCATCTCCACAATATCCGGGTGACGGAACAGGGCGTTGTCATCCACCTGCAGCTTGGCGTCCAGGGCGATCAGGTCCCCCGCCTCGGTGACCACCAGGGGGTTGATCTCCACCAGGGAAGCGTCCGTTTCCAGGTAGAGCCTGTACAGGGCCTGCAGCAGCTTCGAGCCCTGCTTCATCTGGGGTTTCTCCAGGCCCAGGCAATCACAGATACGCCGGACCTGGTACGCCCTGAGCCCGGCACACGGGTCCACCTTTTCCCGTACCACCTTGTCCGGGTCCTTGGCCGCCACCTCCTCGATCTCCATCCCCCCGGCCGCGCTGGCGATGATCACCGGCAGGCTCGTGCTCCGGTCCAGCAGGATGCTCAAATAAAGTTCCTTGGCAATGGGAACGGCTTGCTCCACCAGGACCCGGTTGACCGGTCTGCCCTCGGCGCCGGTCTGAGCGGTGACCAGTTTCTGCGCAAAGATGTCCCGGGCCGCCGTTTCCGCCTCTTCCAGGGATTTCACCACGCGAACCCCGCCGCCCTTGCCTCTTCCCCCGGCGTGCACCTGGGCCTTGACCACCCAGGCCTCTCCCCCCAGGGCCTGTGCGGCCTCGCGAACCGGGTCATCGGCGGTGCACATGCTCCCCCCGGGGGTCGGGATCCCGAACTTCCGGAAAAGCTCCTTTGCCTGGTATTCATGAATATTCATCGTCCCCCCTTCTCATGGATGTC
>CAYTRL010000493.1:0-4132 GCA_964439795.1 uncultured Thermodesulfobacteriota bacterium | reverse complement strand
GGCCGCGGGGGGGGGGGGGGGGGGGGGGGGGCCGGGGGGAGAAAGGTTGCCGAAAGGCTCCGCGGCTTCGGGACACGCGTTCTTGTGCACGATCCGTTTGTTTCCCCGGAGGCGGCCGCGGCGTGCGGAGCGGAGCCCGTACTCCTGGAGCACCTGCTCAAGGGTTCCGACATGGTGAGTCTCCACTGTCCCGAATCCGACGAAACACAGGGAATGATCGGGAAAAAGGAGATCGCCCTGATGAAACCCTCCGCGTTCTTCATCAACACGGCCAAGGCATCCCTCACCGATGAACAGGCGCTGCTCGCGGCGCTGAAAGAAGGGCGCATTCAAGGTGCGGCCCTGGACGTATTCGACGAGGAACCCCTCCAACAGGACAACCCCTTTCTGGAGGTGGACAACGTGCTCGCCACCCCGCACCTGGGCGGGGCCGCCCGGGACGTGCTCCGGCACCAGAGCGACATGATCTCCACGGACATCGTCCGTTACCTGAACGGGGAACCCCCCAGGTACCTGTGGAACCCGGAAGCCCTGGAAAAGAAAGGAGACGCCACATGACCGATCCGTATGCATCCCTCAATGAGAAGCTCGTCCGGGCCGCACAGAAAATGGCCTCGGACGGGCATGTGGTGGGCACCTCGGGAAACGTGAGCGTGCGGGTCCCCGGGGAGGAGAAGTTTCTGATCACCCCCAGCAGCGTCCCCTATCCGGATCTCACGCCGGCGGACATCATGCTCGTCGATTTCGAGGGAGAGCTTCTCACCGAGGGGCGCGCCCCCTCCGTGGAGCACGTCATGCACCTGAGGATCTACCAGGAGCGGGAAGACGTCAATGCGGTCTACCACACCCATTCGCCCAACGCGTCGGCCCTGGCCACCCTGAAGATCCCCCTCCCGCAGTTTCTGGAAGAGCTTGTGATCTACCTCGGCGGTCCGGTGCAGGTGGCCCCCTATGCGGGATCCGGGTCGGAGGAGCTGGCGGAGAATGTGGTCAAGTGCCTCGAGAACCGGGCCGCCGTGCTCATGGCCAAACACGGCCCCCTCTGCGTGGGGGGATCGCTGGACAAGGCCTACCACGTGGTGGAGCTTCTGGAGCGGGCGGCGAAGATCTACCTGCTGGCCCGCACCGTAGGGGAGCCCGACGATCTCCCGGAGGATGCGCTGGAGACCCAGGTCATGATCTATGACTACAAGAGGTCTCTGAACGATGAAGAGGACTGAACCCGCTTCCCGCTCCCGGAAGGAAGAGGAAACATGAGTGCAAACCGCGACAAAGGAACCTTGCTGAGCCTGGACGTGGGTACGGGAACGGTGCGCTGTGTTCTGTTCGACCTTGCCGGCCGCATCGTCTATCGGGAAACAAGACCCAGGTATTACCTTCCGGACCCCTCCGGAGATTCCTTCCTCCAGATCTTTGACACGGCCGTGCTCTGGAAGAACATCTGCCTTCTCACGAAATCCATGTTCGAGAAAACAGGGGTTTCGCCGGATGAGGTCCTGGCGGTCTCCGCCACCTGTCAACGTTTTTCGTATCTCTTCCTGGACGGGGAGGGCCGTGACGTGTACGCAGGCCCCAACCTGGACACACGGGGCGTTTACACGCAATCCGCGATCGAACAGGCGATGGGGGAAGAGTATTACCGGATCACCGGCCAGTGGCCCCCCCTGCTCTCCGCGCTGGCCCGCCTGCTCTGGTTCCGGGAGGAAAAACCGGACGATTTCGAGAAGATCCGCACCGTATTCATGCTCGACGACTGGGTGCTTTATATGCTCAGCGGCGCACGGACCTCGGAGGCCTCGGCCGCCTCGGGGAGCGGGCTCCTGGATGTGCAGAGCGCATCCTGGTCCCGAAAGATCATGGAAACCTTCGATCTGCAGGCCGATCTCTTCCCCCCCTTGAAGAATCCGGGAGAGGTCGCAGGCGAGGTTTCCCAACGGGCCGCCCGTGAAACGGGGCTGGCCCCGGGCACGCCCGTGGTGGTGGGCGGCGCGGACACCCAGTGCGCCCTGTTGGGCACCGGGCTTCTGGGGCCCGGACGGGTCGGCATTGCCGCAGGGACCACCGGCCCTGCATGCCTCACCCTGGACACCCCCTTGGTGGACCCGGAGCACGGGCTCTGGACCTCCTGCCACATGGCGCCCGGCAGCTGGATCCTGGAAGCCAACTGTCAATGGCTGGGCAACGTCTACCAATGGCTTCACGACCTGTTGGCGGGACTCCCCCTGCAACGCTCCGTCAAAACCGATCTCTTCGGCTGGATGGAAGAACAGGCCGCCCGTGTTCCGCCGGGCACCGATGACTCCTACAGTTTCCTGGGACCCATCCTCATGGACGCAAAGGCGTTTCACGTGGTCCGGCCCGGCGTTTTCCTTTTCCCTCCCCCGGCCCACCCCATGAGCGAAACGCCCTTGAGGATCCCGCATCTCATCCGCTCCACCCTGGAAAACTTTGTCTTTGCCCTGCGGGGCAACATGGACAGGCTTCGGGGTGCCGGGAGAGGGGAGCAGCCGGACAGGGTTTTCGTGACCGGGGGGATGGCCCATTCGGCCCTGTTCTGCCGGATCCTGGCGGATTGCCTGGGCATCCCTGTGGAGGTTGCCTCGATCCGCGAAGGGTCGGCCCTAGGTGCCGCCATCTGTGCCGCCACCGGGGTCCGGGCTTTCAGCTCGATCGAAGATGCCCAGAAGGGCCTCACCCGAACGGAACAGGTCATCGAACCGAATCGAGAGGATTTCGATACCTACGACGAGGCGTTTCAGCGCTGGATCGAGGTGTATCAGAAGCTGGAGGATCTGTAGGGGGCCGTCGGCCGATCTCTCATCGTCCCGGATCAGGGTTCCGGTGTCTGCACAGCATCCACCCTAGCCGCCGGCCGGCTTCGGATCCCGGGTGAAGTGCTGCTCCAGGAGCCGGATTTCCGTGTCGGCCTGGGGTTCGGCGAAAAACCGGGCCATGAGGCGGTCCGCCAGGGGGCCGAGGAGGGGCCAGCCGGAGGAGAACTGGATGGAGAAATCGAAGACGGTGTCCTGCCCCTCCGCCCGGAACACACGTCTTTCATGGGCCGGGACAAAGGCTTCCAGGTGCGTGGCGATCAGCGCATCCTTTTCAAACTCCGTGATGTTCAATACCGTTCGGATGGATCCGACGGGCAGGGCGAGGGTGAGTTCGAAGCGGCTCCCGGGACCGGGCGGCCCCGGGGTGAGAAGTTTCACTTCACGGATGGAGGGGTTGTACGCCTTAAGTGTGCGGAAATCCGCGATATAGGCAAAAACCTCGTGGATCGGGGTTTGAAACCGGACCGAACGTTCGATACGAACCAAGGCAGCGCCTCCTGCTCCTCCCGATCCTTGCACGTTTATCATCCCGGGGATTCATCCGCAAATTACGTCCCGGCGAGCAACCCCTCCTTTTCCAGTCGTTCCGCCTCCCGGCCGAGATCCAGCTTCTCCAGCGTCTCCCGGCGGGGAAGCCCCTGCTCGTCCCAGCCTCTCAGCGCGTAAAGGTTTTCCAACTCCTCGGTGAATTCATCCTTGTCCATCAGGGATCCCTCAAACATGCCGCTTTCCACGGGCACGTTGTAGTAATGATCCGGAAAGTAGTCGTCTTCCTTTCGAAAGCCGTGCCGCAGGAGGATCCCCCGCTCGATCTGTCTGCACCGTTCTCCAAAGGCGAAAAGGTCCTGCCAGGTCGTGTCGATTCCGGTGGACGCCTTGACACACATGGCCATGTCCTCCAGACCCATGCGCAACTGGGCCCAGGTGGTGAAGCGGAGGCAGATCCCCAGGCTGTTGGCCACGGCGCAGTGGTTGTCGCTGTAATGCTTGACCATGGCCTTGTCTTCGAAAAAGGCCGGATTGCCCACGTAGGAGAACCCGAACTTCTCCGCAAACTCGGTGGGGACGCCCAGGTGCTCAAAGCGTTCCTGGTTCACCGGGCCTTCCGCCATGAGGGTGTCCGCTATGTTCAGGATGTCGCACTCGCGGATGTCGATGGCCTTGGAAAAGGCCAGCCCCTTGAGGGGGCGGAAATCCGCCCCGACCTCCCGTTTCTTCTTGTTGGCCCGGATGTATTTTGTCACCTTTTCCAGGGGGAGGTTGTTCCAGGCCGCGACCTTCTCGGCGAGGGGATACAC
>CAYTRL010000492.1:0-4137 GCA_964439795.1 uncultured Thermodesulfobacteriota bacterium | reverse complement strand
GGTGCGCTCTTCCAAAAGCAGGTCCAGCGCGCGGTCCAACCTTTCCCGATCCGCCCCCAGGGTTTCCCGGATGAATCCGCGGGTGACGGGCCCGTAGAACCGGAGCCACTCGGCCAGGAAGCGGCTGAACAGGTCTACCGCCCCCTCCCCGGGTCCCGACGATCCAAGCGCCCGCTGCACCCTCCCCAGGTCCTCCAGCGCGATCACCCCGCAGGCCTCCCCCCGGCGCAGGACGTGGATCCTGTCGTTCACCGAGGCCTGCAGTTCTTCCAGGTCCGTCCCGTGATCCCGGCGGACCGCCTCCAGCAGCTCCACCCACTCCCCGTACGGGATGAACCGCCGCTCCTTGACCCACTCCACCAGCTCTTCCGGTCCTTCCGGAGCGTACCCCGGTCCCACCCGCTGCCGCTTTTCCCGAAACCGTTCCATCCCCTTCCCGGAGAGCCCGGGCCGCAACCGGCCGCTGTGCACTACCTCCTGGAACAGGTTGTCGCTCATACGGGTCCGGAGCCCGGAGCCGGGGGTGTCGTCCTGGTACATGAACTTGTTGGTCTGGAACCAGACCACGCCCTCGGCGAACGGGGATGGACTGCGGGTCTCTACCTCGGTCACGCCGATGTCCCCTGCAGCCAGCTCCTCCAGCAGACGCCCCAGGACCGGCAGATCGAACGACTCTTCCATACACTCCCGCCAGGTCTCCAGCAGTACGGGAAAATCGTGGTACCGGGAGACTGCCTGCAGGAGCTTTTTCGAGCGGAGCCGGTTCAACCAGAGAGGCATCCGTTCCCGGAAACTCCGCCGGGGGAGGAGCAGGGCCCGCTGGGCGTTCTCCCGGAAACGTGCCCCGAAAAACCCGGTGCCCTCCAGCCGGGACCGGAGCAGGCGGACCAGGTTCTCCGGGGTGAGCAGGGCCGGCACCTGTTCCGGGGAGAATGCGTGGGGCAGATTGAGCAGGATACAGTCGTTGTTCACGTACGTCTCCAGGGGATACCCGTACTTCTCCTCCCATGCGGCGGCCAGGGCCAGGGAGAAGGGCCGGTTCACCCGTCCGCCCCAGAGGGTGTGCAGCACGGTCTGCCGGGAGCCCGCGGTGTTCGCGGGATCGCGGTAGTGCTCCACTAAAAGGTGGTGCCGATGCGGGAGGGACGCCCCGGTGAACGCCCGCTGGCGCCGGAGATACTGGATCAGGTGGTCCGCCGCCGGTTCGGTCATGTGGTGCAGGCCGAGAAGCCTTTCATGGAACGCTGGTGAGTCCAGCTCCTCGTCGGCCTCCTCCAGGAACCGTGCGATCCGCTCGGCGTAGTGAAACGGCCGGTCCAGCTCCTCCCCCTTCCAGAAGGGGACGATTATCGGGGGCTTTCGGGCCGGCACCACCTCTACGTCGTTGTGGGTGATCCGCTGGATCTGCCAGACCTGGCTGCCCAGAGGAAAGGCGTCCCCCACCGACCGCTCCCAGACGAACTCCTCATCCAACTCCCCGATCCGGGCCCGGGAGTCGGCCGTCCGCAGGTGGAAGTACCCCCGGTCCGGGATGACCCCGCCGGAAAGGTAAAGCGCGGACACCGCGTGTTCCCGGGTTTTGGCCGTATTCCGGATCCGGTCCACCGCCAGGCGGGGCCTCAACTCCCGGATGCGGGCGTCCTGGTAGCGTCCTGCAAGCATTTCGATCACCAGGTCGAACTCCCGGCGGCCCAGGGTGTGGTACGGCCAGCTCGTGCGCAACTCCCGGTAGATTTCGTCGAGATCCCGTTCCTCGTGGGCGGCCATGGACACCACCACCTGCGCCAGGACATCCAGGGGGTTTCTCAAGGGACGGATCGGCTCGATGTCCCGGGCATCCACCCGGGCCGCGAGCACTGCGGCCTCGAGAAAATCCCGGCCGTGCATCGGGTGAAACGTACCCCGGGACCGCTCCCCCACACTGTGCCCGGACCGGCCGATCCGCTGCACCGCGGAGGCGATGGACATGGGTGCCTGGACCAGGACCACCTCGTCCACGGACCCGATGTCGATCCCCAGCTCAAGGGAGCCGGTGGCCACGATGGCAGACAAGACCCCCGACTTGAGCCGCTCTTCCACCACGGCACGGATCTCCCGGGACAGGGAGCCGTGGTGGGCATAGGCCGGGTCGCCGGGACCCTGCTCGTTGATGATCCCCGCCACCTTTTCGCTCATCCGCCGGCTGTTCACAAAAAAGATGGTGGACCGGTTCCTCTCCGTTATCCTCCGGAAATCTGCAGCCAGCGCCGTCCACCAGGCTTCGGGGTCCCGGAGGTCATCCACTCCCTCCGGAGCGCAGACCCGGAGTTCGCAATGTTTGCGCTCGCCGGACGCCACCACCTTCACCGGCCGCTTTTCGTACCCGTCCTCTCCCCCCGGCGCCTTCCGCTCCCATCCGCCGATGAACTCCGCCACCCCCTCCAGGGGTTTCACCGTGGCCGACAGGGCGATCCGCTGGAACTCGCCGCACAACGGCACCAGCCGCTCCCATCCGCCGATGAACTCCGCCACCCCCTCCAGGGGTTTCACCGTGGCCGACAGGGCGATCCGCTGGAACTCGCCGCACAACGGCACCAGCCGCTCCACCGCGCTCATGAGGAACGCGCCCCGCTTGGTGGGGGCCACCGCGTGAATCTCGTCCAGGATAACCGTGGAAAACCCGGCCAGGGACCGCCGGCCGGAACGGGAGGTAAGCAGGATGTTCAAGCTTTCCGGGGTGGTGATGAAGATCTCCGGGGGGTGGCGGATCGTGCGCCGGCGCTCCGCCGGGTCCGTGTCACCGCTTCGCACTGAAACCCGGATCCCGGGAAACGGCTCCCCGGCCCTGTCGAACAGGGCCCGCAGCTCCTCCAGGGGCTCTTCCAGGTTTCGACGGATATCGTTGTTCAGGGCCTTCAGGGGGGAAATGTACAGGATGCGGCCGCCATCCCCGCGATCCCCTGCGACGACCAGCCGGTTCACGGCCCAGAGAAAGGCGGTAAGGGTCTTCCCGCTGCCGGTGGGGGCCGTAACCAGGACGTGCCGGCCCCGCGCGATCTCGGGCCACGCCCGGCGCTGGATCTCGGTGGCCGTTCCGAACCGGTCCTCAAACCATTGCCGGATGAGCGGGTGAAACAGGGTGTGGACTGGCCGGTCCATGCGGGACCCCCTTCCCTCACCATTCTGTTAATAAACCAGGACCGGAGGAAGGGGACACGGGAACCCTGTCAGGGTATGACACCTGTATCCAACTCAAAAGAAGTATTTTATTCTTCCCTTGACCCTGACTTCTTCCGGTACTTCCTCTCGTACAGGTCCGGGTCGTGGGGGGCGCGGCGGCCCGGGCACTCTTCCCGGGGGCAGAGCATGCAGTTCTCGAACCGCTCCTCGGTGGGAAACCAGATCCCCGATGCGGTCATGCCGGGCTCCATGAGGAAGCTCTCGAGCAGGGTGACGCCCAGGACCGACTGTACGGGGTCTCCCAGGATATCGAAAAGGGGTTTCTGCTCCGAGACGGGCCAGTCCTCCAGGGAGCCGGGGTTCATCATGGAGAGCTGGCCCGGGCAGTGATGCTCCTGGATGTGGGAGATCACCGTCAGCACCGCGGCCCCCAGGGCCATACCCTTGATCTCCTCGGCACAGAACTTCTCCAGGCTTCCTTCCAGGGAACGGGACCATGTCTCCAGCTCCCAGCCGCAGGTTGCTACGAAGGGGAAGATCCGGTGGACCTTTTCCAGGTTCACGGCCAGCACCCGGCTGTGGAAATTAACACCGCCCGCCTCCACATGGGCCTCACCCCGCGAGTCGATCCCGCAAGGCACGTACTGGGCTTTCGGTGCCGCGATTTTAGATGCCTGCTCCGCCAGCCGCCGGATCCCCTCGGCGCGGTCGCTTTCCGGCTTCAGGCGGAACTTTTCCATCAAGGTCCCGGCGTCCGGTTCCAGGGGAATATCTTTGAGAACAACCGCGTCCATGTTTTCCTCTCAACCCTTCCACTCGATCATGGCCCCGCAACCCTCGCACCGGTAGCGCGTAAGGTCATCCCCCTCCTCCTCAATCGTTTCGAAATCGTAACACTTCTCACGGTTTACCTCGTAGCATTCCGGGCAGAACCCGCCGTTGAGCTCATCGGCGGATATCACCAGATGGCACTTCCTG
>CAYTRL010000491.1:0-4152 GCA_964439795.1 uncultured Thermodesulfobacteriota bacterium | reverse complement strand
CGGTGCGCGGGTCCCGGACCCGAACCCGGAAGACCCCTTCTTGATCGAACCCGGGGACCCGGTGCCGGACCGGTCTCCGGGTGGGGTTGCCCCAGGCGTCTTCGAGCTTGAGAAAACAGGAGAAGCCGCGGCCGGGTTCCACCTGGGACGGGGCCACGCACACCGCCCGTTCCGGGGGTCCCGGAACGATCCGCAGGGTGGGGGAGCGGGGCAGTTCCTTGAACTCGTAGGTGGCGATGGGGTCCACAAGGGTCTTGAACTCGAAGGTCGATTCGCAGAAGGTCTGGGCCAGCCAGCCCGGGGACCCGGCGGTCCGGTCCCCGAACACCACCACGATCCTGTCTCCCCGGTTCAGGGTTCCCTGCACGACCTTCAGGAGCAGGCAGCGGCCCCAGGGACGGGTGTGCCCCTTGGGGTCCCAGCGCGGCTCGATCCGGCAGTCGCCCGTGGTGCGCACGGTGCAGTAGTTTTCCCCGGCGGGATCGGTGAACCGGGGCACGCCGAAATCCCCGGCGAAGCGGAACGCGATCTTTACGTAACCGGTGTCGTCGATGGGGTGGCCGGCGGAGTACCTGAACGTTCGGGTGTTCCAGGAGCCGGCCACAAGAGGGCCGCGCGGCGTGACCGTCGCCGTTCCCAGATCCAGGCGCTCCATGGGGGCGCTATACCTTTTCCATCAGGGTATCGTAGAACGTCACGATGTCGCCGGGTTCTTCCTGGCTGTTGAACGCCATGGCCGCCCGCGGGTGCTGGTTCATCTGGCCGGTGATCATGTAAGGGATGTCATAGCCCCACTTCAGGTCGTCCCGCAGGGGTTCGATGTGTTCCTGGATGCAGTGCAGGATCGGTCGAAGCTTGAACTTCGGGTTGTGCAGGAACCCGACGAGCAGTTCCGTGGGGCAGTTGCCCGCCCCCCGCCCCAGTCCCGCCATGCTGCTGTCCAGGAGGTTGGCGCCGTTTATGATCGCCTCGATGGTGTTCGCGTATCCCAGTTGCTGGTTGTTGTGTGTGTGGATCCCCACTTCCTTACCCACCGCTTTCATGGAGCGCATATACTTGCGGATCAGGTACTTGACCTGCTCGCTGTACAGGGAGCCGAAGCTGTCCACGAGGTAGAGCGCGTCCACCGGGGTTTGCGCCAGGGCCTCCAGGGCCTGGTCCAGTTCCCATTCCTGGACGGTGGAGACGGCCATGAGGTTCACCGTGGTTTCGTAGCCCTTGTCGTGGGCGTCCTGGATCATTTCCACGGCAGTGGGGATCTGGTGGATGTAGGTGGCGACCCGGATCATGTCCAGGACACTCTGGTCGAACGGCAGGATGTCCTGATCGTAGTCGGTTCGCTCGGCATCGGCCATGACGGAGAGTTTCAGGGGCGTATCGTTCTCCCCCACGATACGGCGGATGTCCTCTTCGTCGCAGAATTTCCATCTGCCGTATTCGTCTTCCGAGGCGATCTTCTTCGAGGTCTTGTACCCGATCTCCATGTAATCGATCCCGGCCGCCACACAGGCGTCGTAGATGGCGCGGATCACCGTGTCGTTGAACCGATGGTTGTTCATCAGACCGCCATCTCGCACCGTGCAGTCCAGGACCCGGATTTCGGGCCGGAAACCCAGCCATTTCGCCGCCGCGCTGGTTCCGCGCGCTTGTTTTTGTTTTTTCGTCATGAGGTTCTCCAAAAAGAAACGAGTAAGGGGTTTTCATCAACGAAATAGATTACTCTATGGAAAGGTTTCCGTCCAGTCCATGGGGCGTGGGCAGGGGGCAAGCATATAATCAGGGAACAAAATGAGTTATAATGACTCTTGCCTGAATATCCGCCAAGCTTGAGATCCCGACTTTCCTTCCACGAAAGGACCCCGGTTCATGAGGAGGCGTTTCCCGCGTTTTTTGACTCCTGTCCTGTTTGTCTGTCTGCTCCTGCTGCCTGCTTGCGGGGGGGAAGACGGCGGGCCTTCCAACCCGGCGGTCGGCCCCCGGGAGGTCCCGATCCGGCCCTCGGAAGCCTACAAGGCCCGTCAGGCCGAATACCTGGCTTTTTGCAGTGACAACAACGGTCCGGGCCGGGGCGGGGTCCACGGCCAGGTCTGCCGAGTCGTTACGGGGCAGGACTCGTTCAACGAGGAGAGGATCGACCACAGTCTGGACAAGATCAACCGGAGAGAGGACACGGCGGATTTCGACTTCAACTCGATCGTACGCATGCTCTGCTTCGACCGCCGCAACCCCGTCCTTCCGTCCGCCCTGCGCGACCGGATGGAGGATGCGGTGCTGAACTTCAAGTACTGGCTCCAGGAGCCGGGCCCGGACGATATGTGCTGGTGGTCGGAGAACCATCAGATCCTGTTCCACACCGCGGAACTCCTGGCCGGGCAGCTCTTCCCGGAAACAGTGTTCCCCAACAGCGGGATGACCGGCCGGGAACACGCGGAGCACGCCCTGCCCCTGATCCACCGCTGGCTGGACTTCCGGGGCCGGTTCGGCTTTTCCGAGTTTCACTCCAACGTCTACTTCAACGAGGACATGCCGCCGTTGGTGAACCTGGTGGATTTCGCTGACGATGAAAACATCCGGATCAAGGCCGCCATGGTCCTGGACGTTATGGCCTTCGACATGGCGAGCAACTTTTACAAAGGATATTTCGCCACCACCCACGGCCGCACCTATAAGGACCACCCGGAAAGGGGCCTGGACGACCACATCAGTGAGGGGGCCTGGGTGATGCTGGGGCTGGGGGACTACGAGTCCACCGGGTCGTTCAGCGGCGCTTTCCTGGCCACCACCGAGCGGTACGCACCGCCCCCGGTCCTGGAAGCGATCGCCGCGGACGCCGCCCCGGTTCTCGAGCACCGCCAGCACGACTCCATCGACATCCTGGAGGGGCCGGACTACGGGATCGGGTACGAGAGCGACGAGGACGTCATGTTCTGGTGGGGGGCCACCGGCTACGCGGACCCGGAGGTGATCACCGGTTCGTTCCGCATGATCGAGGAGCACGACATGTGGGGCGGCTTCATCTGGAAAGACATCCAGTTCCTCCGGATCTTCGTGGGCAGCCCGGTACTGCGCTCCTTTGCAGAGGACTTCGAACCGATGACCCGGGGGGTGGTGCTGGAAGGGGTGGATACCTACACCTACCGCACGCCCTCGTACCAGCTTTCCGGGGCCCAGGACTTCAAACCGTCCATGTGGGCGGCCCAGGTGCACATCTGGCAGGCGACCCTGGACCGGGACGCGTATGTGTTCACCACCTACCCCGGGGGCATGGAGGGGGGCTATATGGCCGGGGACTGGACCGGCGGCTTTCTTCCCCGGGCCACGTTTCACCGGAACGTGGGGGTCATCCAGTACCGGCGCCCGGAGATCCCCCTGCTGGACGGGATCCTGTTCACCGACTACAGCCACGCCTTTTTCCCGCAGAACGCGTTCGATGAAGTGGTGCGGCAAGGGGCCTGGACCCTGGGACGGAAGGGCGGGGCCTATGTGGCCCTCTATTCGCAGCATCCCACCGAATGGTCCGAAGAAAACGACTATGAACTGATCGCGGATGCCCGGGAAAACGTATGGGTCGTGGAACTGGGCGACAGGGAGCGGTTTGGCTCCTTCCAGGCGTTCGTGGATGCGATCCTGGCCGCAACGGTCACCGCGAACGAACGGGTGGAGTACGACTCCCCGTCCCTGGGAACCGTGGCCGTGGGATGGGAGGGCCCCATGACCGTTAACGGAGCAGAGGTGGACCTGGGCCCGTACGATCGCTGGGACAACCCGTACTGCCGTCAGGCGTTCGGCACGAACGTGACACGCATCGAGTTCAACGGACAGAGGCTGGAGCTGGATTTCAGCGCCCCGGCACGGCGCTGCATGGAGACCCCCTAATAAGAGGCGCACGGCACATGCCCCGCGCCGGGAGAAGACATCCCATGAAAACGCCTCCCCTCGTTCTTGTCAGGATTTTATCCGCTTTGCGGATGCGTCTGCTGTTTAGGTGCTGGACGGCCTGCTGCCGTAAGACGATCAGGGCAGGGGCGCCGTAACGTTCCGGGCCGTGTTTTTGAGCTGGTTTACCCAGAGAACGTCTTTTTTGCTTTTCTTCAGGTTTTTTACCACATTGATCTGGATGATGTAGCCGAATTCGGCAATGTGCGATTGCAG
>CAYTRL010000490.1:0-4168 GCA_964439795.1 uncultured Thermodesulfobacteriota bacterium | reverse complement strand
TTTTTTCAAGAGTCATAAATTAATTTCTGTAAAACTTATTTTGGACAAGAGTGGTTTTTTATGTAATATGTATCATTAATGTCATATATGTCAAACATATCATAAAACCTGGAATTTTTTGAAGCGTTTTTTCAAGATATTTTGAAAATATTTCCCGGGAGCCTCCCTCTCCAGCGAGACGTTAAAAAGAGAATATCAGATAAATAGTTTTTTTATGATAAACTCATGATAAGTGCACACCGAAAAATTGTCAACGGAAAAATGATCACGGAAACTGAAAAAATAGATTTCTAATCCTCTTGAAATATTTGTTTTTTTTTGACTATTTTGTTGTGAAATGAAAGAAAAACACCATAATACCAGGAGGCGATCCAAAAAACGGACATTCCCATCGTGCACCCCCCCTTGCAATCCTGCAACGAGCTTTCTATCATATCGCCACCGGCGATCCCTCTGCATTCCGATCCGAAAAATCGCACAATTACTGGGAACATGAATCGACCGAACACAAGAAGGAACCGGACTCCGACCAGATACCTGCTGACAGGTGGCGGCACTGCGGGGCATGTTTATCCGGCCCTGGCCATCGCCGAAGCGATCCAGGACCAGGAACCGGAAGCCGCCTTCACTTACGTGGGTACGCGAAACGGGGCGGAAGAAAGGATCGTTCCGTCCAGGGGATTTCCGCTGCAAACCCTGCCCGTTCGGGGGCTCCCACCGAACAAATCCCCGGTCAGGCTGTTGATGTTTCTGGGACGCCTGCTCCTGTCCACGGCCAGAGCGATGCGGACTCTCCTTCGCTTCAAGCCGCACGCGGTCATCGGTACGGGAGGGTATGCAAGCGCTCCCGTCTTTCTGGCCGCCTTGCTTCTTCGACCCCTGGGCCTGTGGAGGGGGGTTCTTTCCCTGCACGAACAGAACATCATCCCGGGAAGGTTCAACCTGTGGATGTCCCGCGGAGCGGACTTCATCGGAACGAGTTTTCCGGACGCGGGCAAATGCTTTCCCAAGCAAAAGGTTTTCTGGACGGGCTATCCGATCCGGAAATCCATTGAGGAAGCCACAGAGAAGGGATCCGCTTCAGCACATGCGGTGCGGGAACGTCTGGGGATTCCCCTGTCGGCCAAGGTGATGCTCGTCTTCGGAGGAAGTTCCGGGGCCCGGACAATCAACGAGGTCCTCCTGAAAAGCCTGCCGGAACTGCTGCAACAGGAAGACCTTCACATCTTCCACGCAACCGGCTACCCACAGGGATCCTACAACCCGGAAGAGACCTACGGGAAGGTTCGCTGGGAACCCCGGATCGCAGAAGCGATCCGGCAACGCTACCACCGGGAACCGTACTTCGATCCGATGGCGTCCTACTACAGTCTTGCCGATCTGGTGGTGGGCCGTTCCGGGGCCGGTTCCGTATGGGAAATGGACGCTGCGAACGTTCCCGGCCTCCTGATACCCAAAGCCGGCCTTCCGGGGGATCACCAGGTGAAGAACGCCCGTTTTTTTGAACGATACGGACGAGCCCGGATCCTGTACGAGTCCACGGGCGTCCCCGGACCGGGCGAAAACACGGAAAGCTTCGTGGATCCCCAGGTGTTCCAGAGGGAGGCTCTCTCTCTATTGTACGGGAACCCCACGGAACAGGAGGCCGCCCCCCTGGACGCCCCCTGCGGGGGCCCCGGGTTCACCCGTGTTCTTCATTCGTTCCTTGAAGGCCCGGCCGACCGCCCCCTCCCCTTCACCGGGGCCCCTTCCGAGCCGGTCCCCGACGAACCGGCAACCCGTCGCACCCGCCAACGCCCCCTGGAATGGATCCCGCTTTCACAACTGCCGGGCGTTCTCGAGCGAAAACGAAAGCAGGGCGAAAAGATCTCCGAACCCGACCGAAGATACATGCGGAGCAAAGTCGACCAGCTGCTTTGCGCCGAAAAATGGGAAGAGCGGAATCTCGGCGTGAAGATTGCGGGGCTGATCGGCGCCCGCGAAAAGCTCCCGTACCTGATCCACTGCATCACGGATCGAACACCGGCCCCGTTGTTCCAACGGATGCTGGGCGGCGATTACCGCCAGGTGGGGTTCATTCGGAGAAACGCCCTGCAGGCGCTCTGGCGGATTCATGAATACGATCCACGCGTAAAGCAGGCCCTGATCCAGGCGCTGAGTGATCCCTATTTCGAGGTGCGCTCCTGGGCCGCTCGTGCCGTCCTGCGGTTTTCGGATCTCGTGGGAAACGACCCGGAACTGGAAGGGTGCCTTCGAAAAAACATCCGGGACAGGTGGTACGAAGTGATCGTCTTCTCCCTGGAACCCCTGGGTGAAATCTCCACGAACCCCGAAATCCTTTCAGACCTCTTGCCGCTGCTGGAACACAACAACTGGAAAGTACAGGAGTCAACCGTCCGGTGCCTGATGCGTCTCATGGAACGCGGCATCGTACGGATGGACGGACAGACCGAGTCCCGGATGAGAACGATCCCGATGAAAGGGCTCGACTTTTCTCCCCGCTTCCCGCTTCAGAAAACGTGGGAATCTTTTTTGCACGTTCGCTCCGGGCAGGGGGAGGCGGAACTTTCTTCGGATCCCGAATGAGAACGGCCCCGGTTGCACCCCGCAACCGGACAGGACGGGGGAAACAGAATGTTTTACGCGCTCTACAATTGGTTCTACGACCCCGAAGGACCGCTTTCCTTCTTCCGGCTGTTCAACTACCTGAGCACCCGGGCCATCTTTGCCGTCATTACCTCTTTCAGCTTTACCCTGCTTGCCGGGCGTCCACTGATCCGCCTCCTGTACCGTCGAGGCATCCGTGACACGCAACGGGAGGAGATCCTGGGAATCGAGACGGAGAAGAAGGCGGGCACCCCTACGATGGGGGGTGTCATCATCGTGTCGGCAACACTCCTCTCCACCTTGCTCTGGTGCGACCTGACCAACGGGTTCATCCTCCTGCTCCTGTTCGCTTCCCTGTGGTTCTTCTGCCTGGGGTTCCTGGACGACAGCCTGAAGATCCGGCACCGGGACAGCAACAAAGGGTTGTCCAGGAGCAAAAAATACCTGGGACAGATCTCCTACGCCCTGATTTTCGGCGTGTTCTTTCTCTGGCCCGCCACTTCCCCGTTGCCGGCGGACATCGTCTCCAAGCTTTACATCCCTTTCTACAAGCATCCGATCGTGGATCTGTCCTGGGGGTATCTTGCCGTCATTCTTCTGTTTATCCTCTATGCGGCGAACGCCATCAACTTCGCGGACGGGATGGACGGGCTGGCGGTGGTGCCTTCCGCCTACGCGGTCGCGGTGTATGCCGTGTTCGCCTACGTCCTGGGCAACGCCAACTACAGCCAGTACCTCATGTTCGATTTTCTTCCCGGAGCCGGGGAAGCCACGATCTTCTGCGCCGGTCTGCTCGGCGCCTGCGTGGGCTTTCTCTGGTACAACAGTTACCCGGCGGAAGTCTTCATGGGCGACACCGGGTCGATGTTTCTCGGGGGGGTCATCGGAACCCTGATGATCCTGCTCAAACAGGAGATCCTCTTTATCCTGGTGGGCGGGATCTTTCTGGCTGAAATCCTTTCCGTGGCGCTCCAGGACTGGATCGGCATCCAGCGTGTAGGACGTCGGTTCATCTACCGGGCCCCCATTCATCACAGCTTCAAGTACCAGGGACTGGCCGAGACCAAGGTGACCGTTCGGTTGTGGATCGTCTCGGGGATTCTTGCCCTGATCGGGCTGGCATCCCTGAAAATCCGCTGACGGGTCGTTCTTCGTTGACAGGACCAGAGGGGACCGGTATGTTCACAGAAAGAGAAAAACAACCGAATCGAAAGGGAAATCGACCATGTCCGGGTATCACGTAGCCGTAGCCGGCGCCACCGGTGCCGTTGGCCAGGAAATGCTGTCCCTTCTCCAGGAAAGAAACTTCCCCCTCAAGAGCCTGCGCCTGCTGGCGTCCAAGAGGTCTGTAGGAAAAACATTCGTCTTCCGCGGCAAGGAACTGTCGGTGGAGGAACTCACTCCGAAATCGTTCCGCGGCGTGGACATCGCTCTGTTTTCCGCGGGCGGCGACCGCAGCAAGACCTTTGCACGGCACGCGGTCAAAGCCGGTGCGGTGGTCATCGATAACAGCTCCGCCTTCCGGATGGAGGCCGGGGTGCCCCTTGACGTCCCGGAAATC
>CAYTRL010000489.1:0-4188 GCA_964439795.1 uncultured Thermodesulfobacteriota bacterium | reverse complement strand
TGGTTGTGCATGAGCATCTGCACCGCCTCCTCGGGCGACCCCACGAGCATCTTTTTCAAGGCGGCCACGTCCCGGAGCACGAAGGAGACGTCCGGGTCCGGGATGAGGCCCCTGCCGGAGCGGGCCTTTCCGTCCTCGAGGATGATGTGACGGACGCAGCGGTTGTCCCGGGTGCGGAACACGATCCGGGCGTTCCACGGTTCCATGCCGTTGCCGTTCCGCTGGTACAGGTTCTGCCGGAAATTCTTGTCCAGGCGTGCTCGCAGACCCACCCCCTTCAGCACGGCGCTCAGGAGTGTCGGGGTCAGGGCCTCGCTCACCGATTCCGTCAGGGAAGCAGACCAGGTGCGGAGCGTTTCCTTTGCAGGCATGATCACCTCCCTGTGACTTTATAAAAGACCGTGTCACAAAGATTTAGATTGATTCAGTAATGCAGATGTTTCGAACATTAACTCTAACAATAAGTATACCCTGAACAGTGACTGGGGTCAGGTCTTCATTCTACATTATTCTCGTGGGTGCCCAGAGCCGGACAACTCGTTCGTCTAGCCGAAAAATGTAGAATGAAGACCTGACCCCCCTATCTCACAGCACCACCGCTGCCAGGTAGCCCTCGTGCACCGCGTCGATGATCTTCCGGGGGCTGTTGCAGTCCCCCACGGTTTTGAAAGAGATGCCTGCTTCCCGGAGCGCCTCGGAGAGCGCCTGCCGGGGCGCCGACCCCACGGCCAGGATCACGGTATCGAACGGTTCCTGCCGGGTCCCTTCTTCATCCGTGTACACCAGGGTCCCGTCCGGCTCGATCGATTCCACCCGGGCCTGGGTCCGGACCGTCACGTGACGGTCCCTGAGCTCCTTCATGAGGATCCACCGGGAGGATTTCCCCACGTCCTGCCCGGCCCGGGGCAGCATCTCGAACACGGTCACCTGCTTGCTGCCTCGGTGCAGGAGCTCGTGGAGGGTCTCGTCGCTCTCCGCCCGGTTGAACATGAGGAACTCCAGCTGCGCCGGGGACAGGGTCCCGACCTTCGCCGCCAGCAGGGCCGTCTCCAGACCCACGGCGCCTCCCCCGATCACGGCGACCCGTTTCCCGAGAGGGGATTCCTGGCTCAGGAAATCCCAGGAAGTGATCACAAAAGGGAGGTCCACACCGGGGATCTTCGGGATAATGGGACCCGCGCCTTCGGCAACGATCAGCGCCTCGGGGGCTGCCTTCCGGATTGCATCCACGTCCACGTCCTCGCCGGTGTGGAGCTTCACCCCGGCCTTGGGCAGGGCCGCCTCGTAATAGTCCACAAAGGACAGAAACTCCTGACGTCCCGGCGGGGTCCCGGCGAGCAGCACCTGCCCTCCGATCCGCGGTGCCTTCTCGTACAGATCCACCGAATGGCCCGCCACAGCCGCCACCCGGGCCGCCTCCAGGCCCGCCGGGCCGGCACCCACCACCATGACCTTTTTCGGCCTCGACGCGGAGTGGATCTCCCGCTCTTCCTCCAGGCCGGCTTCCGCGTTCACCAGGCAGCAGAGGGGGTTGCCTTTGAAGATCCGGTCCATACACCCCTGCATGCACCCCACGCAGGGACGGATCTCCTCCGGCCGGCCCTCCCGGGCCTTGGCGGGCCAGTCCGGGTCCGCAACCAGGACACGTCCCAGGGCCACCATGTCGGCGTTGCCCTCCCGGAGGATCGACTCGGCGGTGAACGGGTCGGTGATCCGGTTGGAGGCCACCACGGGCACGTTCACCGCTTGCTGGATTCCGGCCGCAAGATAGGCGTATCCTCCCCGTGGCACCTCCATGGTCAGCTGGGCCACGAACGCCTCGTGCCAGCCTCCGGTGACGTTGATGGCGTTCACCCCCGCCTGCTCGAATAGCTGGCAGTACCGGGCCTGCTCCTGGTTGGAGTTCCCTCCCTGCACGAAGTCGTTTCCGGCCACGCGTATGGTCACGGCGAAATCCTCCCCCACGGCAGCACGCACCTTCCGGATCGTCTCAACGGGGAACCGGGCACGGTTTTCAAAAGACCCCCCGTACGCATCGGTCCGCTGGTTGGTCACGGGGGAGAGGAACTGGCTGATCAGGTAGCCGGCCGAGCCGATGATCTCCACGCCGTCCAGGCCCGCCTCCCGGGCCCGCACCGCGGCGGCGGCAAAGGCTTCCTGCACGCCCTCGATGTCCTCGAGGGTCATTTCCCGGGGGACCTCACCGGTATAGCGGGAGCGCACCGCCGAGGGCGCCACCGGCTCTTCCCCCTTGAGAAACATGGAGAAGGAGTACCGGCCTGCGTGGAAAAGCTGGAGCATGGCCCGGCTCCCATGGGCGTGGATCCTTTTGGCCAGGTCCCGGAAGTCGGGGATATAGGAATCGTCCTGCAGGGAGAGCATGATCCCCCCGGACCCGATGAAATCCACGCTCACGGGGCCCACCACGATGACCCCGGCACCGCCCTGGGCGCGCCTTTCGTAAAAGCGGCAGTGCTTCTCGTTGAGCTTCTGGTCCATGGAAAAAAAGGTGCCCATGGCGGGCATGAGGATCCGGTTGGGGATTTCCAGGGGGCCGATCCGGATCGGCTGAAACAGCGTCGGGAACATGGGCGCACTCCTATGGATCGGCTCACAGGTTTGGAGAGTCGGATCCTGCAAAAGGTTTCAAGGAGAAGGGGGTGCCCGGTCGTCATGCGGCGGGGGCGCGTTTCCCTTTTTTCCGGAGCGGTTTTTTCTTCTTGCCGAACCCGGCGATCACGTAGGTACCGCTCCGGGAGTCCATGTTCAGCTCCACCAGCGCGTTGGCCTCGGCATCCTCCAGGAGATCGGTGAAGGTCCTGTACCCGTAATAGGATTCGTTGAAGGAGGGCTTCTTGCGCTTCATGGTGTCCTTCACCATGGAGGCGTAGAGGATCGGCTTGTTCTCCCGGTTCAGTGCTTCCACGGAATCCAGCAGGAGACGGAAGGCTTCCTGTTTCTTCTGGGAAAGGTTGTCGCCCATGGCGGGCGGGTGCTGCGAGGGGCGTTCCAGGTCCTCGTAAAAGATGAACTCGTCACAGTTGGTGATGAGCAGGTCCGAGGTGGATTCCCGCATGGCCAGCCCGATCACGTGCTTCCCGTTCTCCTTGAGCTTGGACACCAGCGGGGAGAAGTCGCTGTCGCCCGACACGATCACGAACGTGTCGATGTGCTCCTTGGTGTAGGAAAGCTCCAGGGCGTCCACCACCATCCGGATATCGGCCGAGTTCTTGCCGGTCATCCCCCGCCGGGGGATCTCGATCAGTTCCACACCCGCCGCATGAAACGACTGCTTGTACGTGGAGTACCGGCTCCAGTCGGAGTAGGCCTTCTTGACCACGATCTTTCCCTTTTCCACCAGCCGTTCCAGGACCTTTTGAATGTCAAAGGCCATGTCTTTCCTGTCCTTGAACCCCAGGGCCAGGTTTTCGAAATCACAGAAAACGGCAAGGCTCATTTCGGATTTTTCGTTGTCTTTCATGCATGCTCCTTGTCACCGTGTTCCCGGGCGTCCAATGGGAAGGAGATCGAATACAGAAAAAAACGGATTAAACTCAAGCGTCAGCCATCTTATCCGAAGGGGGAAACCGACGTCAACAAAAGAGGCGGGGAGGTGGAGCCGTTTGGGGCGAGGCGGCAACCGTTTGATTTTCAACCAAAACCATCAGAGATAACACTTTCCAGCCAGGGTAGAGAAACGTTGTTATATAAATAAATTGTTGTCATAGTTATCAATAACGTCAGTAATATCAATAATTTGCATAGCCAGCGAAGGTGTTTCGAACGAATTTTTTTTCTATTTTGGGAAAAAACAGTTGAAAAACAAAGTTACTTTATGTTTAAATAGTCAGCAAAAGAAAACAATGGGGTATTAGCCCCTATTTCCACTGTTTATCGTGTCATCCTGCTCTTTGGAGGTGTTTTTCAGAAGATTTTTATCTCTTTTATAGTAGTTTTTTTTTGGAAAAAGAAAGAAAAGGTTCAGGAAGAACTGGGGGAAGGAAACACAAAAAGGAGGGAGAAGAGCAATGACGAAGAAAAGCAACCTGGGAATGGCAGTACTCATGGCGGCGGCTCTGTGCTGCTTTATCGCGCCCAAGGCGGACGCGGCGGCGGTGAACGGGTACATGGAGTTCAACGGGGCCATGGAGATGTGGGGTTGGACCACCAATGGCAAGACGGCCATCG
>CAYTRL010000488.1:0-4205 GCA_964439795.1 uncultured Thermodesulfobacteriota bacterium | reverse complement strand
CCACCTCGAACTACACCTCCACCGAGATCAAGAAAGTGGAACTGAGCCTGCAGGAGACCCCTCATATCAAAACCGCCAAGTCCATCTCCCTGGACGTGATACTGAAGAACGACCACCTGTCCGAGTACACCGTGGACGGGCAGCCGATCATCGACACACAACACATCACCACCACCCTGCTGCTGGAGAACGGGGAGACCGCGGTCATCGGCGGGATCCTGCAGAAAGAGAACCGAAAGGTGAAAGACGGCGTCCCCTTCCTGTCCGATATCCCCGGACTGGGGTGGCTCTTCAAGGGCAAGCAGAACAGCAAGGAGAAAAAGGAGCTCGTGATCTTTCTGACACCGGAGATCTCCTGACGAAAATCTATGGGCTCTGAAGGGTGAGAATGAACATGCAACCTGGTCTGAAAAGCCTTCCGGACTTCTTTCAGGAAAAGGACGTCCTGGGAGAGGCCGACATCAAGAAGGCACAAACCCTCCAGAAAACCGAAGGGATCTCCTTCATCCGGGCCGCCAGGAAGGCCTGTCCGAAAAATGCGGAAAGGATCCTGCAGGGCCTGAGCGAGTACTACGGCATCCCCTCCATGCATCCGGATCAATTCCTCATCGACCCGATCGTGGTCGGTGAGATCCCTGAGGAACTCGCCCGGCGGCACCACCTCATCGCCCTGTTCAAGGTGGAGAACGAGCTGACCGTGGCCGTGGCCGACCCCCGGGACATCCCGGCGATGGACGAGGTGCGGCGGATCACCGGCTGCAAGATCAACATTGTGCTGGCCGACGAGACCGCCATACAGGACGCCATCGAAGCCCGGTACCCGGAAGTGACCCGCCTGGAGGAGGCGATCCAGGAGATCGACGAAGGGTTCATGGCCACACCCCGGGAAGACTCGACGGACCCGGATGAGGTGGCCGAACTCCAGTCGGCCGCGGAGCAGCAGGGAACCGTTCGCCTGGTGAACCTGATCATCACCCGCGCCGTCCGGGCGGGGGCCAGTGACATCCATATCGAACCCGCGGAGAACAAGCTCCGGGTCCGGTTCCGCGCGGACGGGATCCTGAAGGAAGTCATGGAACCGCCCAAGGAGCTTCAGCTGGCCATCGCCAGCCGGCTGAAGATCATGGCCAACCTGGACATCGCTGAAAAGCGGGCCCCCCAGGACGGCCGGTACCAGATCACCATGTCCGGCAAACAGATCGACGTGAGGCTTTCCACCCTGCCCACCATCTACGGGGAAAAGATCGTCATGCGCCTGCTCATGGCGGGGAACGTCTCCACGGAACTGGACAAACTGGGGTTCCCCGACCACCAGCGGAAGATGATCGAAGAGTGGATCCACAGACCGTATGGGATGATCCTGGTAACGGGCCCCACCGGCAGCGGAAAGACCACGTCGCTCTACTCGGCCCTGAGCCGGATCAACACCCCGGAACGGAACATCGTGACCGTGGAGGACCCGGTGGAATACCGCCTGGACATCGTCAACCAGGTGCAGGTGGACCCCCGGGCCAACCTCACATTCGCCGCCGGCCTGCGCTCCATCCTCCGCCAGGACCCGGACGTGATCATGATTGGTGAGATCCGGGACCGTGAAACCGCCCAGATGGCCATCGAATCCGCCCTGACCGGGCATCTGGTGCTGAGCACCTTGCACACCAACGATGCACCCAGCGCCCCGGTGCGCCTGATCGATATGGGTGTGGAACCGTTCCTGGTCTCCAGCTCCCTGCTGGGGGTCCTGGGGCAGCGTCTGGTTCGGAAGATCTGCGAGGGATGCCGGGAGAGCTACGACCTGGAGCCCGAGGCCGTGCCGGCAGACCCGTGCATGGCCGACCTGGCGGGCAAGACGCTCCAGCGGGGTGCGGGTTGTTCAGACTGCGACTACACCGGCTACAAGGGCCGGGTGGGCATCTACGAGATGATGCCCGTCCCCGGGGGAATCAAGGACGGCATCATCAAACGCCTGTCCGGGGAAGAACTGAAAAACATCGCAATGGACAACGGGTACCGGACCATGCGCCAGGAAGGCGTCCAAATGGTCCTCAACGGTGTGACCACGGTGGAGGAGATCCTCCGGGTCACCATCGATTCAGAGTGAGTCTAAATGGAAACCGCAGAACTGAAGATGCCGTTCCTGTACAAGGCCCGGGACATCCAGGGAAAGCTGGTCCAGGGCCGGATGGAGGCTGGGGGCCCCGACGAAGTGGAGCAGCAGCTGGACCGGCAGGGTTACTTCCCGGTATCGGTGACCCCGGAGAAATCCGCCGGGGAAACCCGCTCGAAGATAGGACTGCTGGATCGGATCCGGCCCGTGAAAAAGGACGAGCTGATCGTCCTGGTGCGCCAGATGTCCTCCCTGCTGGACGCGGGCCTTCCCATCCTGCGGGGACTTCGGATCGTGGCCGGACAGATGCGCTCCCCCAAGCTCCAGGAAGCGTTCCAGGACATCATCGAGCGGGTGGAAAACGGGTCGGCCCTGTCCGACGCTTTCGCGGTTCATAACCGGGTCTTCCCCCCGCTCATGATCAGCATGATCCGATCGGGCGAGGCCTCCGGAAAGCTCCAGGAGATCATGGATCACCTGGGCAACCTGCTGGAGTTCGAGGCCACCACGGAACAGCGGGTCAAGTCTGCCACCCGCTACCCTAAGATCGTGCTGACATCGCTCGGTGCGGCGTTCTTCATCCTGATGATGTTCATCGTCCCCAAGTTCGTCTCCATGTTCGCCAACCAGGGCGTGGAACTCCCCCTGCCCACGCGGATCCTGCTGGTGATGAACGACCTGATCCAGACCAAGGGGGCGTATCTGTTCATCGCTGTGGTGGCCGGTGTCTACCTGTTTAAAAAATGGGCACGAAGCCCCGGGGGAGAGTGGATCTGGGACGCGTTCCGACTCCGGTGGCCCGTCATGGGCCGCCTCTTCCTCCTGATCGCCATGAGCCGATTTGCCCGCGTCCTCTCCCTGCTCCTGCGCAGCGGCGTACCGATCCTGCAGGCCTTTGACATGGTTTCCAGCAGCGTGGGGAACCGGGTGGTGGCCGACGAGATCGACCAGATCCGGGACAACGTGGAGTCCGGCTCCGGGCTGACCGAACCCATGCAGTCCCTGAAGACCTTTCCCTCCATGCTCGTGCAGATGGTCTCCGTGGGAGAGGAGACCGGCCAGTTGGAAAAGATGCTGGACAAGGTCTCTGACTATTACGACGCGGAATCGGAGCATTTGATCAAAAACCTTTCCACCTACCTGGAACCGATCCTGCTCCTTTTTCTTGGCGGGATCGTGACCTTCCTGGCCCTGGCCATCTTCATGCCCATGTGGAGCGTGATGGAACTGGCCAAGGGCGGCATGTAGGGAAGGCCCCCATAAAGCATGCAAGGAAAGCCCCATAAAGAGATCGGGGGTCGCAAAAGATTTCAAGGCCCTGATTTTTTTGCAGACCCGGAGCGTGAAGGGACTCCGGGTTTTGTCCGGATTATGAAAGGCCCGATACTATGAACTGGAACGGAAAGAGAAAAAATTCATGGAAATACAATTAGTTACATGTGTCCAGGCATCAGCCGAAAACCCGGAAGGCTATAACACAACCGGGCGGATCGGGTTGGCACAGGTCTTGCTGAAATCAACTGTTGTCAAGAAAAAGTAAAGAAGGATGAATCGATAAAACAACTTTAATTGACGTGATGAAAGGGTTACGGATGGACGGATTTATTGAACCAGGCGGGATGTTCGGACTGCCGATCCGGGCACCGCCGGTTCTCCCGGTGGAAATCAAGAAAGGAGGCCGAAACAGAACCGAAAAACACACATGAAACGCTAATAACAACTTTAATAAAGAAAACATTCAATAAAAAGGAGGTCCGGCAATGCGCGGAAACAAAGGTTTTACATTGATCGAACTGGTCATGATCATCGTCATCCTGGGAATCCTCGCCGTGGTGGCGATCCCCCGGTACATCAACATGCAGACCGAGGCCCGCGAGGCGGCCTCCGAAGCATACATCGGCGCCCTGAACAGCGCCCTGTCCTCGCACACCGCGGATCACTATGTGCGGGGCACGGACTGGGTGAAGAGCGGCACGGAGGCAACAGCGCTCCTGGATGGCGCCTCGGAACTGCCCGATGGGTTGACGTTAAAGGACGATGAATGGTCCCTGGAGGGCTCGTCGAAGAAGTGGAAGTTCTCCAAGGCCACGGATACGAC
>CAYTRL010000487.1:0-4252 GCA_964439795.1 uncultured Thermodesulfobacteriota bacterium | reverse complement strand
CGATGCCCCGTGAGGGACATTGCGAGGAGTCGTAGACGACGCGGCAAGCCCCCGGCGCAGAAGGGTCATGGGGCCGGGGGGTTGCTTCGTCGCTGCCTTCGGCAGTTCCTCGCAATCTCCTCTATTGGGCTCATTGCCCAAGGCATTGAAATAGGGATCGGGTGGGGCAGGGCCCCACCCTACTTCTGGATCCCGGCTGGAGTCTGTCCCGGACTCCGATCCGAAGCCTGGATGACAACAAATCGCAGTTTTCTGCAGCCTGCTACGGGTCGGAGTCCCGGATCATGACCAGGCCGAAGATCGTTGTGGAATACGCCGCTCCGCCGTCCGGGTGCAGGAAAAGCGAACCCTGCCAGTTGTTGTACCCCAACCCCGTTCCGGTGAGCTTCCTGTACACCGTTTCACCGGTGGTGAAATCCAGGGCGGTGAAGTACCACCGGGTGGTCGGGCATGACTCTCTTTTCAGGTACATGTACACCAGACCGTTTCCAAAGGACAGTCGAAACCCGCCGATGCTCTTCTCACGGCTTGCCCAGATCTCTTTACAGCTGTAGGTGCCGTCCTCATGCCTCTCGGCATCCACGCGGGTGAGCCCCGCCACGGGACGGGAGCGGGGGAAGGAATGGTTCCCCCAGTTGTTCTCCACGATCACGGAATAGACGCCCGTGCCCGCCCCCTTCCCGTCCGCATGCTCGAATCCGATGGTCGTGAGGTCCGTGCCACTCCGGTCCTCTTCGAATACCGGCAGGCTGCACACCACGGTACCGTCGGAGCGTTTGAGAAACAGCAGGTTGATCCTCGGTTCCGCGTTGTCCGCGATGGACACCAGCCCGTCGTGTCCGCCCATCAGCGTCACCGATGTCCCCGAACCCCGCGTGATGTGGCCGGGTTTCGGTTGTCCCCCCGGGTCGTACGCCGTGCGCCAGTCCCGGAGGATGGAGCCGGCTCCGTCCCGGCTGAAGCGGTACATGGCCGCATCGGAGATGATGAAGATTCCGTCCTCGCCCACGGCAAATGAGTTCTCGATCCGTTCCCCTTCCAGCTGCATCCTTTGTACCGAACCCGAAGCGGCATGAACCGTGCCCACCACTCCTTCCGTGGTGGCAAACCAGTAGTACTCGCCGCTCCACTCCGGCAATACCCACGCGACACTGTCCTGCCGGGGCCAGGATAAGGGCACGACATGTTCCGAAAGATCGTACGTGCGCACGAGCCCGAACCCGCGGCGGCTTCCGGCTTCAGGGGTCCGGATGATGAGCAGCCTGTTGTCCGTGGTGGGCACCACGGCCCGGTCCTGATTGTCCAGGTAGAAGTACATGCCCGCGCCGATGTACTTCCACGGCAGGACACCCTGGAAAAGGAAGTACCATGGCCGGGAGGGGAGATCGTAAGACGCCAGCTCCACCAGCGTGTAGGGGTCCATGAGCTCGAGCTGAAAGCCTTTCCCGTTGCCGTAGACGGCCACAATCCGATCCGCGCGGTCATAGGCAAGCGTGCCGTACCCGCCGAAGCCCTGGGTCCTGGATGTGACGCGCGGATGGATCCCCATGGGCCCGCTCGCTTCGTAGGTATCGCTCATGGAAGCGTCACAATGCATGTTGTTTCCGGGGTTACGCGCCATGAAAGGGTGCTGGGGTATTTCCACATGGGCCACCGGCCTCGAGAAGTCCACCGGGTGGACCCGCAGGAACTCCCCGCACTCCGGCTCTACGGGCTCTTCACGGTTCACCAGGGAGTTCCAAAACACACGAAGGGCCTCGGACGGATAGAGCACCCCGTTCGGAATGGGCTTCGGCGCCTTGCCCGCGCGGGAGCCGTCCCCATCGCACGCAACCACGGAAAGCACTAAAAAGCCCGGCAGGAAAACCTTCACAACAAACGAGGAGAACTGCTTTCTCTTTTTCATGTCCATTCCCCTGTCCGATCCCGCTGTGCCTGTGGAGCTTTTTTGACATGCTGCCTGAATAATGTCAATCATTTCAAAGAATGGTCCCGTTCACATCTTAACTGCATACAAGAGGAGAACGGAAAATGATGTGCTTCCAGGGAAAAGTGCTGTGGGTGGACCTGGAGGTTGGCCGGACCGAAGTGGAGGAGATCCCCGAGACGGTCTACCGGGAGGTGCTTTCAGGCGCAGGGCTTGCCGCCAGGATCCTGTTCTCTGCAATCCCCGAAGGTGCTGATCCGCTGGGTCCTGACAATGTGCTCGGCTTTTCTTCCGGACTCCTCACAGGCACCGGGGCTCTCATGGTGGGGAGGTGGATGGTCACAGCCAAGTCTCCCCTCACCGGGGGATGGGGTGATGCCAACGGAGGCGGTCATTTCTCTCCGGCTATCAAGAGGGCCGGTTTTGACGCCATATTCTTCAAGGGTGTGTCCCGTGAGCCGGTCTATTTACGAATACTGGACGATCAAATCGAACTGAAGGATGCCTCTCATCTTTGGGGGCTGGACACGGTGGAGACGGAGAGGCGAATCAAGGAAGAGAACGACAGGAAAGGCCTGCGGGTGGCCTGTATCGGTCCTGCCGGAGAGCGCCTGTCACTGGCCGCCGGCGTGGTGACCGAAGGGGCCCGGATCGCGGCCCGTTCAGGTTTGGGGGCGGTCATGGGTTCAAAGAGGCTCAAGGCCGTGGTCCTTGCCGGTAATGCAAAGATCCAGGCCCATGACCCGGAAACCATAAGAAAGCTTTCCAAGGATTTCACCCAGTGGGTCAAAGACGGCGAAAAGACGGCCAAATGGATGACGGGTTGGTTCAGGCGGTTCTTTGGCCGTTTCATGCGGGTTTCACCCGTACAATTCGCCGGCACAGGAGAAGGGGTTCGGGGCGTGCTCCGACTGTACGGCACGATCTTCTCCAACACGCTGTCCGCCGAATCCGGGGACTCCCCGGTGATGAACTGGAAAGGGTCGGGCTATCATGACTTCCCCATCGCCACGCACTCCGGAAAGCTCGATGCCGCCCTCATCCTGGAGCACCAGACAAAGCGATATCATTGCCATAGCTGCCCGGTAGGTTGCGGAGGCATCCTTGATCTGTCCGGCAAGACCCGGTTTCCCTTGGCCGAGTCTCACAAACCCGAGTATGAAACCTGCTGCGCCTTCGGAGCCCTGATCATGAACAATGATCTGGAGTCGTTGTTCATGATCAACGACATGCTGAACCGGGCGGGCATGGACACGATCACGGCAGGATCGGCTGTGGCTTTTGCCATGGAGTGTTTTGAGGAGGGGATCCTGAGCAGGGAGGATACGGATGGGCTCGACCTGTCTTGGGGCAACGCAACGGCCGTGATCGAGCTTGTGAAGAAGATGGTCGTCCGGGAGGGGGTCGGGGACATCCTGGCCGATGGAGCTGCTCGTGCGGCCCGCCGGATCGGTAACGGCTCGGAGCGGTTCGCCGTGCATGCCGGCGGGCAGGACCTCCCCATGCACGACTCGCGTTTCGATCCGGGATTCGGGGTTGCATACTCCATGGAGCCGGCACCGGGAAGGCACACCCTGTTCTGCTACCTGTACCTGGAGCTGTACGCTCTCCACAAGACCTTTCCCGGGTTGCCCCCCGTGGACCTGGTCTATAGAAGGCTCTCAAAGCTCTCCACCAAAGAGCGGGAAGTCCTCCTGTCCGCGGGCAGCAAGTTCATGCAGGTGATCAACGGGGCCGGAGCGTGTCTCTTCGCGGCTCAGTGTGGTCCCCGGTATCCGTTGATTGCATACCTGAACGCTGCAACAGGCTGGGACTTGAGTCCGGAGGCGTACCTCGAGATCGGCGAGCGGATCCAACACCTGCGCCAGGCATTCAATATCAAGCATGGCAAGGTTCCGGGCCGCGACTTCCGTCTTCCGCCCAGGGCCGCGGGCGATCCGCCGCTCACCCAAGGACCGCACAAGGGGATCACGATCCCCATCGATGAACTCAACGAAAATTTTTCAAGAGCCATGGGGTGGGACGCATCAGGCAAGCCGGCACTCGAGAGGCTCCGGGAACTGGGTCTTTCCGATGTGGCAGAACAGATCTACAAGAACGGCTGAACACATCACATCCCCCCCCGGGCCGCAGACCGCCCCCCACTCGGCTTGCGAAAAACGCCCATCCAATACGCTTCGCTACCGTTTTTTCATTGACACCCGCATTTGATCTTTGCTAGAACTAAAATTATTAATTTAGAACCGTTATTATTTATTTGAAAGTATTATATTAATAATTGCTATCAACTTATTGTTTTTATAGCTTATTTATTCTGATTATCTG
>CAYTRL010000486.1:0-4278 GCA_964439795.1 uncultured Thermodesulfobacteriota bacterium | reverse complement strand
AAGGGTCAAGGGGGTCAAAGGGTCAAGCCCGGAATGACGGAATAAAAGAATCCTCGTTGCTAGACAACCTCAGGAAAGGTTCATCATGAAGAAACGTTTCTATCTTGTTTCCATTATCCTTTTCGTTCTGGTGCATTGCTCCCCCTCCCAGGGAGCCGGCTGGCTGAAGCTCCCCGTCTGGGAAGAGGGGCTGGCCGAAGTCGCCGTCTACCGGGGAAGCGTGATCAAGTACGGGACCCCGCGCGAGGGGGTGCTGGAGGTGATCACGGTCCGGGAACATTTCGATCCCCGAAAGCTGGTGAAAACCGCAGCCGGCCCGGGAGAAAAAACACTGCCGGTCATGAAGACAAACCTTGTCAAGCGCGTGAGGACCGGTGTGTACGAGTACGTTCAGATGGCCAGTGTCTTCCAGCATCGTGACAGCGGGAAACTCCTCAAGCTCTCCTGCGTCAGCGCGGAATGGTGCGGCAACAGCTTCGCCCTGTTTGAAGACCGGGGGCGCGGGGGCCGCCTGATCCTCTCCAACTACATGGATGACAAGGGGTTTTCGTCCAGGGAACTTTCCCCCGGCACGGCGGTGTTCTACGAAGAACTTCTGCCCTACCTGCGCGAGAACCTGGATGCCCTGTCCGCGGGCCGAAAAATCCGGATCGTCGGATCCCTGCTTTCCAACAACCCCGTTTACAGGGAGTCCGACGCCATTGTGAAATCGAGGAAGACCGTTTCCGTCTCCTCCAAGGCCTACCGGGGCCCCGGGGAGGCCGTGATCCTGCAAATCGGCAGGGAAAAAGAGACCTTTGTTTTCTCCCCGGACGCGCTTCATACCCTGCTCCGATGGGAAAACGGGCGGGGAGAATACTACCGGCTGGAGAAAAAGATGTTCCTGGACTACTGGAACCGCAACAGCCCCGGGGACGAGACCCTGCTCGACATCGATTAAAAGAGATGGGGTCAGGTCTTCATTCTACATTTTTCTCGTGGCTGCCGCGCCGGACAACTCGTTCGGATAGATTAAAAAATGTAGAATGAAGACCTGACCCCGACTACCCCCCGACTACCCTGCGATTCCTTTTTATCCCGTTCTTTGATAAAATTTTGAATCTTTGACGCTTTTTCCACCGGAAAGGGAGAGTACAGGTTTGACAACTCCAACCGAACCCATAGATTACAAGGCGACCCTGAACCTGCCGCGCACCTCATTTTCCATGAAGGCCCGGCTGAGCAAAAGGGAACCGGAGATCCTGAAAGAGTGGGACGAACTCCGGTTGTACCACCGGATTCGCGAGCAGGCGAAGGGCCGGAAGAAGTTCATCCTTCACGACGGTCCTCCATACGCCAACGGGAATATCCACCTGGGAACCGCCTTGAACAAGATCCTCAAGGACATTATTGTCAAATCCAGGTTCATGGAGGGGTTGGACTCCACCTATGTACCCGGGTGGGACTGTCACGGGCTGCCCATCGAACACCAGGTGGACAAGATGCTGGCGGGCCGGAAGAAGGAGATGTCTCTGGTGGAGGTTCGTCAGGCCTGCAGGGAGTACGCCACCAAGTTTATCGACATCCAGAAGGAGCAGTTCAAGAGGCTGGGTGTCCTGGGCGACTGGGAAAACCCCTACCTCACCATGAAAAACACCTACGTGGCCCAGATCGTGCGGGAACTGGGCAAGATGGTGGCCCGGGGCCATGTGTACCGGGGCCGGAAGCCTATCTACTGGTGTGCCAGCTGCAAGACCGCGCTGGCCGAGGCCGAGGTGGAATATCACGACCACGCGTCCCCCTCGATCTATGTCCTTTTCCCTCTCCGGTCGGACCCGCCCCAGGGCCTGGGGAACCTGCCGAAGGAAGATATCTCCGTCCTCATATGGACCACCACACCCTGGACGCTTCCGGCCAACCTGGCCATCGCGTTTCATCCGGATTTCCTCTACTCGGCCGTCAAGCTCCCGGACGGAAGGGTCCTGATCATGGCGGAGGACCTGGTCCCCGCGGTCATGGAAACCGTGGGGGTTCAAGGGTTCGAAAAGCTGGGAAGCGTCCCGGGCAAGGAATGGGAAGGCTTGAGCTGCTCTCACCCCTTTTACGACCGGTCTTCGGCATGCATCCTGGGGGAACATGTCACCCTGGAGCAGGGAACGGGCTGTGTCCACACGGCGCCCGGCCACGGCCAGGAAGACTACGAAGCAGGATTGAAGTACGGCCTTGAAATCCTGGCCCCGGTGGACGACCAGGGCCGGTTCACCGAAGAGGCGGCCCCGTTCCAGGGTCGGTTCGTGTTCGACGCGGACCCGGAAATCAACGCCCTTCTCGAGCAGCGGGGAAACCTCCTCCAACAGGAGATCCTGTCCCACTCCTATCCGCACTGCTGGCGTTGCAAGCAGCCGATTCTGTTCCGGAGCACGGAACAGTGGTTCATCTCCCTGGACAGGGAGGGTCTCCGCCGGGACGCCCTGAAAAGCATCCGGGACGTGCAGTGGATCCCTCACTGGGGGGAGGACCGCATCTACTCCATGATCGAAAACCGGCCGGACTGGTGCATCTCCCGGCAACGCTCCTGGGGCGTGCCGATCGTGGCCTTTCACTGCAACGGGTGCGGCGAGATCCTGCTGGACGAAAAGCTGATCCGGCATGTGGCCGACCGGTTCGAGGAGAAGGGCCCGGACTGCTGGTTTTCCGACCCCGTGGAGTCGATCCTCCCGGAGGGATCCCGGTGCCCCTCGTGCAGCGGATCCGACTTTTCCAGGGACGACAACATCCTGGACGTGTGGTTCGACTCGGGCGTGAGCTTTGCCTCCGTCCTGGAAAAAAGGGACGACCTGGAGTACCCCGCCGACCTGTACCTGGAGGGAAGCGACCAGCACCGGGGCTGGTTTCACTCCTCCCTGCTGGTCTCGGTGGGAACCAGAGAACAGGCCCCGTACCGAAGCGTGCTGACCCACGGGTACGTGGTGGACGGGGAAGGGAAGAAGATGTCCAAGTCGCTGGGAAATTTCGTGGACCCGGCGGACGTGATCCAGAAGAACGGGGCTGAAATCGTTCGGATGTGGGTGTCCGCGGAAGACTACCGGGACGACATCCGCATCTCCGATGAAACCCTCAGCCGGCTCTCCGACTCTTACCGGAAGATCCGGAACACGGCCCGTTTCCTCCTGGGAAACCTGTTCGATTTCGATCCCGCCGGCAGCATGGTTCCTTATTCCAGCCGGACGGAGCTGGACCGCTGGGCCATGCTGCGGCTGTCCGACCTGCTCCGGAAGGTACGCGAGGCCTACCGGCGATACGAATTTCACCTGGTCTATCACCGCATCCTGGAGTTCTGTGTGGTGGACATGAGTTCCGTGTACCTGGACGTGCTCAAGGATGTCCTGTACGTTTCGGCGCCCGACGCCCCCCAAAGGCGGTCCGCGCAAAGCACTCTTTATGAAATCCTGGATACGCTCACGCGGCTTCTGGCGCCGGTACTCGCCTTTACGGCCGAGGATATCTGGAAATGTATCCCGTCCGGGGACGGAGACCGGGAGGAAAGCGTGCATCTGAGCGCCTTCCCTGAGCAGCTCCCCGAGTGGGAGGACCCGGAACTCGCCAAAAGGTGGCAGCAGGCCTTCCTGTTCCGGCAGGAGGTGCTGGGGGCGCTGGAAGTAGCCAGAAAAGAAAAGAAAATCGGCCATTCCCTGGACGCATGGGTCCGGGTGGAGCCCCCGGCGGAGTGGCTTGACTTCCTCAAGGGGTTTCCCTACCCCCTGAAAAATCTGTGCATTGTATCCGAGTTGTCCCTGGAGTCTTCGGTTCCCGGCGATGACCTGCACGAAAGCCAGGAGATCCCGGGACTGCGGATCCAGGTGGATAAAGCCCCTGGAGAAAAATGCACGCGTTGTTGGATCCGCTGCCGGACCGTGGGCAGCGACCCGGATCAGCCAGAAATCTGCAACCGCTGCGCCGGGGAGCTGAAACAGATCCCCGCGGCAGAAGAACAGGGAACCACGTAATGAGCCTGACCCGAAGATACATCATGCTCCTGGTGGTGGGGGGCGTCATTGTGGCGCTGGACCAGTACACCAAGGTCTGGATCGATAACAATATGAGGCTCTATGCCACGGAACCGATCCTGAAAGGGTACCTGGATTTTCACTACATCCGAAACGCGGGGTCCGCCTTCGGATTCCTGAGGGTTGGATATACTGTAACTTTCTATTCAAATTAGATGGCTTCGCGGATAGACGAATTTCTTTCATTTGGATCTGAGGGTCTGGAGATTCTAAGACGGCTCGGCTGCGCTCC
>CAYTRL010000485.1:0-4294 GCA_964439795.1 uncultured Thermodesulfobacteriota bacterium | reverse complement strand
TCCACCCCCCGGTAGATGCTCCTTGGCCCCGGCACGTACAGAAGGCTCAGGTAGAGGTCTAGGGCCTCGGGATCCAGTTCGGGCTCCATGCCAGGGTGCAGGAAGAGCGGGGCAGGCATGGAAGCGAACAGGAAGGTATCACCCTTGCGGGCGATGTACAGGGGTTTCTGCCCCAGGCGGTCGCGGGCCAGGAACAGGCTTCGCTCCCGGGCGTCCCAGAGCGCAAGGGCGAACATTCCCCGCAAGCTCTCCACGCAGCGGGGCCCGTGTTCTTCATACAAATGGACGATGACCTCGGTGTCGCACCTCGTACGGAACCGATGCCCCCGACGCTCCAGGTCGGCACGCAGCTCCTTGTAGTTGTAGATCTCGCTGTTTGAGACCAGCTGCAAGGTGCCGTCCTCGTTTTCCATGGGCTGCCCGCCCGTGACCAGGTCGATGACGCTGAGCCTTCGATGCCCCAGCCCCACGGGTCCGGAAACGAAAAAGCCCTCCCCGTCCGGACCCCGGAAGTCAAGCATGCGCGTCATCCGCTTCAGCAGGCCGGCGTCCACCGGCGCCCCGTCACGGTTCAATATGCCCACGATTCCACACATGCTCTGTGTGCCCCTTCTCTCACCGTCTCCCGCCCGTTCAGCGGGAACGCCTCGTCTCCAGCCCCCCCCACAGTTCCCGGTAGAGGGCGATATACCGTTGCACCATCTTTTCCCGGGAAAACTCCTCTTCCATCCGTTTCCGCGCCGCCCGGGCCATGTCCGCCGCCGGATCCGGGCCCTTCAGAACGAACTCGATCCCACGGGCAAGAGCCCCGGCGTCTTCAGGCGGAACCAGGACCCCTTCCACGCCGTTGTTCAGGATCAGGGATGTGCCCCCCACATCCGTGGCCACCACGGGCCTCCCACAGGCCATGGCCTCCATGACCGCGTTGGGCATCCCCTCGAACAGGGACGGATTCACCACCACGTCCGCCCGGGGATACAGGGTTTCCACATCCGCCCGGAACCCGAGAAACCGTACCTTGTCTTCCAGACCCCGCCCCCGGGCAACCGCTTCCAGTTCATCCCGCAGGGGCCCCTCTCCCGCTACGCAGAGCCTCGCCGGAACGTTCCGGTCCCTCAGCAGGGCCATTGCCTCGAACAGCACCCGGTGCCCCTTCTGCGGCTCCAGCCTTCCCGCGGTCAGAATACAGGCTTCTCCGTCCCGGGTTCCCTCCCCCTTCCCGGCAGGAGTCCGGGGACGAAACCGGGAGGTGTCCACCCCGTTCGGAATGAAGAAGAAGGGGCTCCGGACCCTGCCGCGCCGGGGAGGAGGGAAATTGATCACCGTGGCGTGGGAAAACCCAAGAAACAACTGCTCGATGGCCAGGGCCGCCAACGGGATAAAGCGGCGGTACGGTGTGCACCGCTGAGACGTCACGATCAGCGGCACGCCCGCCCTTCTTCCCGCGAGCCGGCAGAGGTTGTTGGAATAGAAGAGAAAGGACTGGAGCACATGGGGTTTCTCACGAACCATCGTCTCCTTGAGAAATCCAAGCAGGCGGAACAGGTCGTACCGGCTCTGCTTGCCTGCCTCCAGGACCCGGATCCCCTGATCGCGGAGGTCGCCGGACAGATCCCCCCCCGACTCCAGGGAACAGACCACACACGAGAACCCGGAAGCTTGCAGCCCTCCCGTAAGCGCCGCAAGCTGTCTCTGCGCCCCGTCCGGCCGGAGGTGATCCGTGACCAGAACGACCTTGTGCATGTCTTCCAACGGTTCCACCTAAACGCTGCCTCTCGTTCTTCAGGAAACGCTTCCGAACATCCAGGCCTCTCAAACCCGGAGCCCGCCGGCCCGGTCCATCATCCTCATCCACTGTTCCAGGATGTACAGCCCCCAGATGAGTCTTCCCAGATAGACATCTCCGTGGCGAAACCGGGTAAACACCTCCGGGATCTCTTCCGGCAGGAGCACCTCCGAAACCCTCGCGTCATTGCCCGTGAGCATCCGTTCGAAGGAGGCCAGTCGCCCCCCCCCCAACCACGGGGCCTCGGGGATGGCGAACCCCTGCTTGGGGCGCTCCAGGACCCCGGCGGGCAGGATGTCGGAAAATGCATCCTTCAGGATCGCCTTGCTTCTTCCCTCCCGCACACGCAGCCCCGGCGGGATGCGCGCCGCAAACTCCACCATCCGGTGGTCCAGGAAGGGAACCCGTACTTCCAGGCCGAATGCCATGCTTGCCCGGTCCACCTTGGTGAGGATGTCCTCGGGCAGGTAGGCCTTCAAGTCCACGTACTGGATCCGGTCCAGGGGCAGGGATCGTCCAGGACAGGCAAGATAGTGACGGTTGAGCGCATCATAGGGGGAATAGGAACGCATGGAGTCCAGGAGGGCCGGCCGGATCAACTGCCTGGCCCAGCGGTCCCTTGGCTGTCCCCCCATCCCCACGCATTCCTGAACAGCCGGGCCGAACCCCTGCTCGATCCACCCGGCGACCCTTCCCCGGGGGCCGGAAGAACCAGCCACAAACCGGGCGGCCATGGGCCGGAACAGCCGGGGAATCCGGGCGGCGTTCCCGTTGGCAGCGGCCACCCCGTGCTGCCAGTACCCCCCGAACAGCTCGTCCCCTCCGTCTCCGGATAGACACACCGTCACGTGCTTCCGCGCCAGCGCACAGAGCCCGAAGGTGGGAAGGATCGACGTATCGGCCAGGGGTTCATCGAAATAATGGAGAATTTCCGGAACGGCCTGGATCAGCTCTTCACCGAAGACCTCTTCCCGGTGCTCGGTACCCAGCGTCTCCGAAACCTGCTGTGCGAACTCGAGCTCTGAATATTCCGGGTCGGGAAACCCGATGGAAAAGGTCTGCACGGACCGGCCCGACGAGGGGACCATCTGGCTCACGATGGAACTGGAATCGATACCGCCGCTGAGAAAGGCGCCAAGCGGAACATCGCTGACCAGGCGCGCCCTGACCGCATCGGCCAGTCGGTCTCGCAACGACTCCTCCATCTCTCTGTGGCTCCGCCGCTCCCCCCCGCCCCCGAAGCGGACATCCCAGTACTTACGAACACGCTGACCGCCCCCGGTTCTTTTTCCCGGACCCAGCCTAACAGTGAGCACGTGCCCCGGGGGCAGCCTCCTGATTCCCCGGAAGAAGCTTCTTGGGGAAGGGGTGTACCCGAGCACAAGGTAGTCGAACAGGGCGAACGGGTCCAGGCGTCTGGGGATGTCGCGACACTGCAGCAGGGCCTTGGGTTCCGAGGCAAAGGCAAAAGACCCGGGGGCATCGTAGTAGAACAGGGGCTTGATCCCCAGCCTGTCCCGCGCCAGAAAAATCTCCTCCCGCCTCAGATCCAGAATCCCGAAGGCGAACATGCCGTCGAAACGCCGGACACATCGGGACCCCCACTCCTCGTAGGCATGGAGGACCACCTCCGAATCCCCCCGGGAGCGGAACCGGTGCCCCTTCCGTTCCAGTTCCTCTCGCAGGTAGGCAAAGTTGTAAACCTCCCCGTTGTAGGTGATCCAGACGGTGTGATCTTCGTTGGGCATAGGTTGCCGGGCCCGCTCGGAAAGATCGATCACACTCAGCCGCGTGTGCCCCAGCCCTCCCAGCCCGGAAAGGCCGTCCGAAGCTTCAAGGGTTCGGGAAAAAACGGCTTCCAAGGCGTAACGCTCCCCCCCCCCGGCCGGAAGAGAACGGTCCCATGATCGTCCGGCCCCCGATGTTTCAGGGAGCGGGTCATTCCCATCAGGAGATCCCGGTTCAGCTCCTTCCCGTCATGATTCCAGCGCCCGGCAATCCCGCACATGGCTCCCCTTAGGACCTTGTTGAAAAAGTGCCATCTGCTCAGGTTACGCTCATACTTCGATACGATGGCGTATACACATACACTTATTCCTTAGAAATCCCGTGACTTTTATCCGGCACTTTTTCAGCAGCCTCCATGAGCCTCGTTTTTCAACACCTATGAAAAAGCGATTGGCTATACAAAGGCAGCTTTTTCATGTTTTCGGGCTCTTAGCCCTCTCTCCTCTTTCTCTCAATGCCCTCCAGGATGAGGGTTTCATACTGGGGTAAAACTACGGAAACATCAAACGCCCCGGCCCTTTCCCTTCCCCGCTCTCGAAGGTCGGCCGCCTTCCGGGGGTCCCGAAGCACGGACTGAATGGCTTCTTCCAGGCCCGCCTGGTCCCCGCACTCCACCAGCTGACCGCAGGCGCCCCCCTGCAGGATCTCCTCCGGCCCGCTTTCGCAGTTCGTACTGATCACGGGAACACCGCAGGCCATGGCCTCGATCAGGGTGTTGGG
>CAYTRL010000484.1:0-4300 GCA_964439795.1 uncultured Thermodesulfobacteriota bacterium | reverse complement strand
CGCGGCGTTCCGCATCATCCCGGAAAAGATCCCCACTCTGGATGACCTGGGGTTTCCCCAGGCGCTCAAGGACATGCTTCATGCCCGGAGCGGTCTGATCCTGGTCACGGGCCCCACCAATTCCGGGAAGACCACGACCCTCGCCGCCATGGTGGACCACCTGAACGAACACATGAACTATCACATCATCACCCTGGAGGATCCGCTGGAGTTCATCCACACCGACAAGAACTGCCTGATCCACCAGCGACAGATCGGCGAGCACAGTCTCTCGTTCGAAAGCGCCCTGCGCGCAGGCCTGCGTGAGGACCCCAACGTGATCCTTGTGGGCGAGATGCGGGACAACGCCACCATCTCCCTGGCCATGACCGCGGCGGAGGTGGGCCTCCTGGTCCTGGGGACCCTGCACACCAAATCCGCCGGGCAGACGATCAGCCGCCTGGTGGACGCGTTTCCGGTGGAACAGCAGCCTCAGATCCGGATGGCGCTCTCCGAGGTGCTGGTGGGCATCTGCTCCCAGCAGCTGATCCGGCGGGCGGACGGACAGGGGCGCATAGCGGCCATGGAAATCATGCTCCGCAACCACGCCATCGCCAACCTCATCCGCGAATCCAAGACCCACCAGATCAACAACTCCATCCAGACCGGTAAGAAGGAAGGGATGCAGATCCTGGAGCAGCACCTCCGGGAACTGATCGCCCAGGATCTGATTGCCGCGGAGGAGGCGGCCCGCTACGTGGAAAACCCGCAGGCGTTCCTGATGCAGGCCCGGAGCGCCCCCTCGCCGATGAACATGGCCAACGGACGGAACGGGCTGCAATGAACCGAGAGAGGCTGGACCAGATTTTAATCCGCAGAGGGATCGCCACGGAGGATCAGATCCGGCAGGCCCTGATGCGGCAGAAAACCCACGGCGGCCTGCTGGGTTCCCACCTGCTCTATTACAAGTACGTTACCGAGCAACAGCTGGTCCAAGCGCTGATGGAGCAGCTCGACTGCCTGGGCGTGGAACTCACCGGCAGGGACGTGCCCCCGGAGGTGTCAGGCAAGGTCCCCTTGAAGCTGCTGGAGGGGAAATGCCTGTTCCCCTTCCAGTTCGATCCAGACACCCGGACACTCCACCTGGCCATGGTGGACCCCACGGATGAGGAGGCGATCCTGCTGGCCCACCAGGCCTCCATGGCCCGTGAGGTGAAGGCGTACGTGGCCGTGGAAAGCGCCATCCGCAACGCCATCAATGTGCACTGCCACGGCCGTTCCTGGGATGACCCCCAGGATCAGATCGTGGAGATGCCCGACCTGTTCGGGGACGACTCCGAGCCGGTCCCCCCCGAGTCCCCGGACCCCCGGGCGCAAGCGGCGGAAGCCCCGGAGCCCCGCCAGGTGGCCCTGATCACTCGGAAGAGTTTCCTGAAGACGTTCCTGGTCCCCATTTTCGAACGGGAGGGGATCCAGCTCTCGGTCCTGGCGGAACCGGAAGAACTGGACACCCTGACAGAGGGCCCGCCCCCCGAACAGATATTGCTTTCCGGGGAGATGGAGAAAACCTTTCAGGACTGGATGGAACGCTCCGTGGACCGCCATCCGTTTCCCCTGGATGTCACGGCCTTTTCCCGGGTCAGCGACAGCCTGATGGAGCAGACGGTGGCCTACCCCCAGATGATCCGGTCCCTGATTCTGGCCCTGGAGCAGCTGGCCGAGATGCAATGCGGTCCCGCGGGATGGAAGCCCCCGTACGGGACCATGCAACAGGAAGTGACGGACCTGGCCCGAATCCTGGGACTGGGCCGGACGGCCTCGGACGGGCTCCGGATCGCCACGCTCCTGCTCGTACCGGCGCAAGGTGCTCCCTTTCCGCAAGGTTTGCCCGGGGGCGCTTTCACCGGTGACTGTTTTCAGAATGTTATCGATTCCATGAGCCGTGCCAAGGCTATCTTCTTCCCCTGGGAAGTGGATATCTGTCTCCGCTCGTTTCAGGACCTCCTGTCCGGAACCGCACCGGAACCCTCCATGGAACTGCGGAGGGAGGATCACCGGCTGGCGCCCCAGATCCTCGCGGTGGTGTGGTACCGGCACCTGCTGTTCCCCCAGGAGAAAGGCTCCGAGCCCTCTGCCCCGGAGGCGCTCAAGCCCGGATTGAGGAGCCTGGAACCCCGGGGGGTCTCCGCAGAGGTGGTGGAAGCGTACCTGCGCCTGCTGTCCCAGCAGAGGCGGATTTCCCGGCCGTGGGTCCAGCACGACGTCTTCCTGCTCTTCCGGCCGGATCAGGAGCCCCGGGAACTGGGCATGCGCCTTCGGAACGAAGGGTACCGCGTGGTGGAGTTAAAGGAGGTATCCGAGGCGCGCCATCTTTACAACAGGAAGCGTCCGGACGTGATCGTGATGCACCACGACGCGTTTCCGGATCAGGCGGTTCCGTTCTGCCGGGAGGTCAAACGGGACGCACGCACCCTGTTGTTCGCTGTCACGAGCCAGACTCGCCCTTCGGTGATGCTTCGCCTGCTGGACACGGGCTTCCAGGATGTGTTCTGTCCCCCGTTCAACCTGGAGCTGATCACCACGCGTATCAACAACGCGGTGGAAACCATGGAGCGGCGGGAGCGCATGGCGCTGTCACAAAAGGGGTTCAGCGGAAGCTTCCAGGACCTCCCGTTCGTGGACCTGATCCAGGCCCTCTCCCTGAGCCAGCGGAACGTGCGGATCGAACTGGACAGGAACGGCGGAGAGAAGGCGCGCCTGTACCTGCGGAACGGAAACCTCACACACGCCCTGTGCGGCAACGCGGAAGGGGAACAGGCCGTGTTCCGCATCATCCGCTGGAAAGAGGAGGGCTCTTTCCGGCTGGAAGCCGCGGAGGAGTACCCCCCGGACAACATTGCCGTGCCCACCGACTTCGTGCTCCTGGAAGGGGTGCGGCGGTTGGACGAGGGTTCGGTATAGTTCAGTGCCCCGGCCGGCCCGCTATCACGTCCAGGGCGTGCGGAACGGCTTCCATCACGGCATCCAGCGATTCCACGGCACCGTTCAGGCTCCCGGGCAGGTTCATGATGAGCGTACCGCGCCGGATACCCGAAACCCCCCGGGAGAGCATGGCCAGGGGTGTCTTCCGCAGACCGGCCGCCCGCATCGCCTCGGAGATCCCCGGCGCGGGCCTGTCCAGCACATCCCGGGTCGCCTCCGGGGTCACGTCTCGACTGGAGAAGCCGGTTCCGCCTGTGGTCAGGATCAGCTGCAGCCGTTCTTGGTCGGCCCATTCCCGGAGCCGGGCGGATATGATCTCCTTCTCGTCCGGTACGATGCCGTGGCTGGCCACCTCCCAACCCAGGGCTTCGATCCTTTCGCGCAGGGCACGACCCGCCGTGTCCTCCCTCTCACCCCGGGAACCCAGGTCACTCACCGTGAGGATACCAACACGGATCATGATATTCACCCTCCGATCTCCGCCATCCATCGCCGGTTTTCAGGACCGTGCCTGGCCGGTCCCTCCTGCTTGGCCCGAAAGGCCTGCCGGAAAAGCCTCCCCACCCGTTCCGGATCCACCTCGGGCCGCAGGGCGGCCATCACGTCGAACTCGCGGGAAGAGAACAGGCAGCTGCGCAGCTTGCCGTCCGCGGTCAGGCGCAGGCGGGTACAGGTGTGACAGAAAGGGTGGGTCATGGGGGTGATCAGTCCCACGCGGCCCGGACTCCCGGGAACCCTGTACAGCCGGGCCGGGCCCGGCAGGGAGACCACGGCCTCGGCGGGTTCCAGCGGCCCCAGTGCTTCCCGGATCCGGTCCCATACCTCCCCGCCGGCCACCCCTTCCCTGTCCCAGAGCCCGCATCCCCGGGATTCCTCCCGACGCCCCAGGGGCATCCGTTCGATGAAACGAACCTCCAGGGGGTAGGCGAGGCTCAGCCTGGCGAAGTCCGTGACCTCGTCCTCGTTCAGGTCCCGGATCACCACCACATTGATCTTGAGGGGAATGAGACCGGCGGACAGGGCGGCCTCGATACCCGCCAGCACCCGTCCCAGTTCGTCACGGCCTGTGATCCGCCGGTAACGGTCCTGCCGGAGACTGTCCAGACTCACGGTGACCCGTTGCAGCCCCGCCCGTTTCAAGTCCCGGGCAAGCCCCTCCAGGAGCACTCCGTTGGTCGTCAGGCAGACGTCCTCGATCCCCTCCACCCGCCTGATGGAGGAGATCAACCCGGTAACCCCTTCCCGCACCAGCGGTTCGCCCCCGGTGATCCTGACCTTCCGGATTCCCAGGGAGGTGCCCGCCCTGACAACGTGCAGAACCTCCTCGTACCGGAGAACG
>CAYTRL010000483.1:0-4344 GCA_964439795.1 uncultured Thermodesulfobacteriota bacterium | reverse complement strand
TCTCCAGCCGCATGGGCTGATCCAGCAGGAGCCGGTAATGGAACTCCGGGCTCGTCACGGAATGGAGGAACCGTTCCCAGTTGTTGAGAGCCATGTCCGGATCCGGGGTCCGGGAGAGGATATCCGTGGCCAGGAGGGACAACCGTGCAAACGCCACCCTCCGGGCCCCGTTGCCGGCAAGGTCCTTGAGGTTCCTGCAGGCCCGCTGCGGATCCTGGAACCCCGCGGATGAAAGGATCTCCCGGGACAGCTCCTCGGGTACGCTGTCCGCCAGGATCAGGTCCGCCACCGTCCCGAAGACGGGACCGGGCAGGGCTTCCGGGCCGAAATACCTCTCGGTGAAGGCCCGCACCGAGGCCGTGTGGGTCTCGTAGTCCAGGCGAAGCTGCTGAGCCGGCCCCAGCGATCCCCCGCTCCCGTACCCCATGCGCCGGGCCAGGTGTGCGAACTCCAGGGACTGTTCCCCGGGCAGGAAGAGGTCCCGGGCCGAACCGCGCAGCATGCGCAGGGCGTTGATCAGGAGGCGGAGGAAATCGTAGGCCGCGAAGAGCCGGCTCGTGTCCTCCGGGGTCAGGACCCCGGCGTCCCCCAGAGCGGCCAGCGCCTTCTGGATCTGCGGGGTTCTCAGGCCGGGGTTTTCCCTCCCGTTAAGAACCTGGAGGATCTGTACGTTGTACTCCAGGTCCACCAGTCCGCCGGGGCTGAACTTGGCGTTGCGCTTCCCTTTTTCCGTTTTCTCCCGGACCTGTTTCTCTCGGAGAGCCCGCACCTCGTCGATCCGGATGCTCCTGCCGGCGTACACGATCTCGTCCCGGATCCTCTCCACCCGGGAACCCAGTTCCGTGTCCCCCCCGAAGGCCCTCAACCGGACCAGGGCGAGCCGCTCGTAGCTGTGCGCGGGCCCCTCCTGACCGTAGTAGTTGCAGAAGGACTCCAGGCTGCAGGCCAGGGGTCCGGAGCTTCCGTGGGGGCGGAGCCTCAGGTCCACCTGGAAAATGCCCTCCCGCTTGGCCTCGATCAACCCGGCCAGGGTGCTCACCAGGCGGTTGAAGAACTCGGCGTTGGGAATAGGCTCCGCTCCGTTGGTCGTGCCGTTATCGCTGTAGACCAGAAGGAATTCGATGTCCGATGCGTAGCCCAGGGCGGCCCCCCCCAGCTTTCCCAGGCCCAGGATCGCAGACGGGGCTTCCAGCCCCGCGGCGGTTCGCGGGGTCCCAAACCTTTGCGCCAAGTGGGCCCGGGCAAGCTCCGCGGCCGTGTTTACCACCTGTTCCGCCAGCCGGGTGAGCCGGGCGGCCAGGGTGCTGAAGTCGGTATCCGGGGCCAGGATGTGGTCCAGGTCGATGGAAAAGATCTCCTGGTCCTTGAACCGGTTGAGCCGTTCCCGCTGCTCTTCCAGCGAGGAGGCCCCCTCCAGGGCCTGCCCGAGCCGGGCGGCCAGGGTTTCCTCGGGTTGGCTGAACCGGCGGCCCCTCACCAGCGGTTCCATCATGGGCAGGAGGGTCTCGTACTGCAGGCGGATGAAGTCTTCCCAGAGGTAGTCGCTGGTCCCCAGCAGCAGGGCCAGGTCTTTCATCGTGTGCGGGTCGGACAGGGCCTCCAGCCAACGGTCTCTTCCCGGCAGCCGGAGGATCTCCCCCACGAACTGTTTGAAGCGGCACAGAGCCGCGTACGGGTCCGGGGCCTTCCCCAGAAAGTAGGTGAACTGCTTGGTGAGCAGCACCGAGAGCTTGATGCCGTCCAGCGCCTCCGGGTCCTCGATCTTATGATAGCTTCGGTCCACCACGTCGATTTCATCCAGGATCCTTCCCCCCAGGGTCCGGATCCTCACCTGTTCGATCCGGAGATCGTGCAGGGAGAAGGCGTGGGTCAGGGAGTAGAGGAAGGCGGGGGTGTCCTCGGACTCGATGGTGAGCCGGGTGAACGCATCGCCCGAATTGTCCACCCGAAGCTGGACCGGGTAGAGAACGGGTTGTGATTCCGGCTCCAGCCGGGAAAGCCGGCTCACCACCATTTCGTTCACCCGGTTCCGGGCGTCTTCCCGGGAGCGGTCGTCTCCCTTTTCCAGGAGCCGGAAGATCGCTTCCAGGTTCCGGAGGAGTTCTCCGGCCCAGGTTTCCAGGGAACCCGCGGGTGCGCGGACCCCGGACAGGTGGTTGATGATTCTGCGCCGCTTGAGGGGGTCTTTCACCGGCGGACCCCGCCGGCGCTGCACGCCCGGGGGCCGTGGTCCCTTTTTTTCCGGAACGCGGGCGTACGTGAAGACCTCCCCGGAGCGGATGTGGAACCCCATGGAGGCCAGCACTCCCACCATCAGGGAGAAAGAGCCCGGATAGTTGAACCCAAGCAGGGTGCATTCCACCGTGTCTCCATCCCCCTGCTCCACGATGGTATCCACCGGGCGTTCCGGGTCCAGGACCGCCATCCGGCTAAGGTGCTCACGGACCTGTGCCTCGGAGAAGTGCCGGAAGTACCGGTCGCCGAGCCGTTCCCGGTGTTCGGCCAGGAGCCGGGGATCGGCTTCCGGGCAGGCAGCCTGAAGAGAAGACAGGGAGGGTTTCATAAAACGGATTGTACCGTCCGCGGGAACTGCTTACAAACGTCCGGGCATCTTTTTTTCCGCCTGCGAGAGGTGAAAAAGCCTTGACAGTAAATGACCGAACTTTCTGCCGCAAGGGCCTGTTCCGGGTTGCCTCCCGGTTCCACTTGCAGGTGCTGGAGAGGCTCTTCCGCCCAAACGTGTTCCGGATGCTCCGGATCAAAGGGAGGATCACCCCAGAGACCAGCCGGGTCATAGACCGAAAGCGCCATTACGGGTTCAACGTCTATTACAGTCCCCGGATCCATCCCCGGGAGAAGAAATCCCTGGAGAGGGAATTTCCACTCCATCTGAGAACAAACCGTGCTTGATTGTCAGTATGTGGATGACCAATATGAAAAGCCAGTAATCTCCAGTCCCGCGCTGATTTCAAATTTGTTTTCAGGTATTTCGACACAATATGTGGTTTTCAAACGTGAAAAATTCCCGCTGTTCGCTGGTCTGGCGAACACATTGACAGTGGAAAAAGGGTTCCGAGACCCCGGTTTATGATGGTATATGAAGTCAGGGAATCGGTTCTTCAATAGAAAAAGAAGACAATATGGAGGTTGCAAAACCTGAGTAGTTCTATCAGACCTTTTCTCTATAAAGAAAGGAAGCCCCCCAGCATGAACATCGCCTGTTCAAGATCGGAGCAGGTGTTTAGACCCTGCCCTGGAGGCATCCCCTGACTTGAACGAAAACCGAACTGCCGCACTGTTGTTATGGAGGTGGTGTCAATAAATTGTATTGACATGGGGCCCTGGAAAGTGTATTCTTCGTCAATTAAAATTGTTTTGTTTGGCAGATAATTCAAACAGGGTGTTTCCATGGAGAAGGCTTCCATCAGCGAAGATATTCTCCGTAAGGCTAAGCACTGTAAGAAGGACCACCGCTGTATCAGGGACCCGGACATCCTGTGCCGGGTCAAGACCTCTTTGGGGTCCTCCGTTCTCATCATCACCCCCCGGAATGGGACCGACTGCGAATACTTCATCAAGTTGGGGAATGCCTACTGCACCTGCCCGGTGCGGATAGAGCTTTTCAGTAAATATGATGTTTAATCCGGAGTTCATTTCCACCCCCATTCCGTGATGGAGGATGCCAATGCCGAAGATTACCATTGTCCTGCGTTCAAAAGATGTTGCCCACCTCCTGGACTGTAGCCCCGATGACGTAATTGACCTGGCCCGACGCAACAAACTCCGGGCGACCAAACAGGGACGATACTGGAAGTTTCGGTTTGCCGATGTGGATGCGTATCGAAAGAAACACCTTGGTGAAAAATGACCCAGTTCGTTGTTAACTGCCAACATCACCATGGACACACCCTGTAATGTGAAAAAGGAGTCTCTTCGACCCAGACACCCCCACCCCCCTTTGAAAATGGGTCCCACCTCAGGAGGAATATTAAAGCGGGTAGAAGCTCATGGGAAAGAAACGGAGGGAAACGGAATGAAAAAATTTCTTATCCTGATAGGGGTATTCCTAGTTGCTTTTATTGCCCCGGCTCCTGGGAGTTCAGAAACCTTTGAGGAAACCAAGGCCCTTGCAGAAAAAGGGAATGCCAAGGCTCAGTTCACCCTCGGTCTCATGTACACGCTGGGCCAAGGCGTGCCGCAGGATTACCAGAAAGCGGTGACGTGGCTCCGAAAAGCTGCAAGGCAGGGGAATGCCTCGGCCCAGTCCAACCTTGGACTCATGTACCACACGGTGAGTGTCAAGATAGATGTCGCAAAAAATTGAAAAGAATTTCCTCTCACATT
>CAYTRL010000482.1:0-4362 GCA_964439795.1 uncultured Thermodesulfobacteriota bacterium | reverse complement strand
GGGCTGCAAAAGGTCCCACGCCGGGAACGCCAGGCTGTCCAGGTCCTGGATCCACTGCACCGGGTTCCGCACCACGCGGTCTCCGTCCCGCCAGATGAGCCCGGGAATCTCTGCAAGTCGTTCGGGCTCCGGCGCCCCCCTCCCTCCCGCACTGTTTCCTCCTGCCTGCAGCGCCTCGACCAGCATGGGCAGGCCGATCTCGGCTTCCCCGCAGAATGCGGTCCCCGAAAGGCCCTCCAGAAGGTCCATGGCCGATTCCGGGACGCTGGAAGGGTGCGGCCCCCCCAGGGTGACATGCACGGAAGGGTTCCAGCGCCGGATCTCGCCAAGGTAGGAATCAAGGAGGGGGAGATCCGGGGTGTAGACCTGCAGGCCGACGAGGTCCGGCTGGAAGGACAGGAGGCTTTCCTGAATCTTTTCCAGACAGAGCCGGTCCCGGATACCGTTCAGGACCCGGACCTGGTGGTTCGTGCGCAGGGCTGAGGCCAGGTACCCGAGCCCAAGGTTCGGGGCAATGGAATCGCAAATATTGTTGGGCTTGAGCAGCAGGACTCTCATTTACGGTCTCTGTAGCCATTTTCTCATGCCTGGATTGTCATGAAATCGTTATACTATGATAATTCACTTCCAGATGACGAATCAAGCAGCCTCAAGATTCTCTACGACAACGTGTTGAAAAAAATCGATAAAACCCGCTGAGGAAAGGGATGATTTTTTCAAACGGACCCTTCGTGAGGCCGAATCATAACGAAAAACAAACAAGTTTCTTCAAGGGAAAGTGACGTGGAGGATGATGTACATAGTGTATTGATCGATTGAATAACCTCAAGCATGGCATGCAAAGCCATGTTCCGCTTTATTTCCTGTTGGGCGGGGCTCAGATAGAGAAAATCATATCCCCCGAAAACCATCAGGATTCCACGAAGGAAGAAGGAGTATCTAAATGGATGTTCAAGGTTTGGTGCGGAAAGGTTCCGGACGGTCCCATCCGCGTTAAATCGATCCCAAGTAAGCCACCTGAGAATTCAGCGCTTTCTAAACTGTGATTTACCAGAAAAACGCCTTGCGCAGAAAGGTCCGGGCCAGTTCCGGGAGCAGGGTTGTCTTGTTTGGCAGCAGGTTCCATGTCCTCCAGAACCGGCCGGGGGAAAGAAAGAACCTCCGGTAAGCCTCTTTCTTCAAACGATCCAGGGTATCGTCCTGCATCCGGCTCACGTTGAGCTTGGTCTTGTGAAATTCGAAGGAGGAGAAATCCTCCGGGATTTCCTTGCCATCTTTTTCCGCCAGTTCGGCCAGATAGGTCCCCCGGAACGGGACGACGCGGTAGAAGGCCGCCGTGTGCAGGGACGAGGCCAGGGCCGTTTCCACGGTCCTTCGCGCCTCCGTCTCGGTCTCCGTGGGGAACCCCAGCATGAACGCCCCGTGCGTGAGCACGCCCGCCCGCGCGGTCTGATCGATGACCTTCAGGACCCTCTCCAGGTCCAGGTTCTTCCGGATGAGCTTCTGCAGACGGGGCGTCGCGGTTTCAATGGCATACATGCAGCGGTACAGGCCCGCCCGTTTGAGAAGTTGGATGGTGTCCTCGTCCATGATGTCCCCCCGCAGTCCGATGGGGAAATGCATGCGGATGTCCAGCCCCTCTTCGATAATCCGCCGGGCGATCTCCTGCGTGCGGTCCCTGTGAAGGTTGAACATGTCCTCCACGAACACGATCTCATCGATTCCAAAAGTCTCTTTGAGTTCCCGGATTTCCGCCACCACGTTCCCGGGACTTCGAACCCGGTTCTTCTTTCCGTGGATCTGGTGACAGTAGGCGCACCGGTAGGGGCAGCCCCGCGAGGAGATCATGGTGGCGTATCTCTTCCGGGCATAGATCACCCCCACCCGCGGAAGCTTGTGATACGTGTCCAGGGGGACGAGGTCGTACGCCGGAAACGGAAGTTGATCGAGGTCCTCATGGAACGGCTGGAGTTCGTTGTGCACCACCTCCCCGTCACGACGGTACGACAGGCCCGGGATCTCCTCCAGACATCCCTCGCCGGCCAGACATTTCACCAGCCGCAGGAACGGGATTTCTCCTTCTCCCGACACGAGGTAATCGATGTTCATGTCTGCGAGCGTCTCCCGCCGGTAGGACGTGGGATGCGCCCCGCCCACGACCACGGGCATGGACGGACCCAGCCGTTTCACACCCCCTGCCAGCTCGTACATCTCTCTGGAGTTTGCCGTCATGGCACTGATGCCCACAAGGTCCGGAGAGAAGGCCTCCATCTCCCGGAGGACCGGGGAAATATCCGGAACGTTGAGCTGCATGTCTACCAGACGAATTTCACAGGGGAAGGACTCGCGCAAATAGGAAGCCAGGTACAGCAGGCCCAGGGGCGGACACTTCTCCGTCTCTGGGAAGTAGCCGGCGGCATGAACCAGGAATATCTTCTTCATCGGCGGAGTCTTTTCTAGAATTGTAAGAGGTTTCTTGCGAAGAAGCGGACACCCGTCCATGCGTTCTGCAACTCGCGGCGGGGAGAGCGGCGCAGCCGGCCCAACCGCTGCCAGAGAAAAGACGGACGGAGATAAAACGAGAACCAGGCCTTCTTCAACAGCTTCCGGTACGCCTCTTCCGGGATATCCGTGTCGAAGAGCAGCGTTTCGCTGGTGGTGAAGTAATCCTCCCATGGACGGGGGAGAAGCCTGCCGGATTTCCGCAGATCATCGTACAGCCGACTTCCGGGAAACGGCTTCAGGAGGTTGAAGGTCGCCAGGTCCGGCGCACAGCGTTTGGCATACCGTATGGTCTGCTCTATCTCCGGCACCCCCTCCCAGGGAAACCCCAGCATGAAGTTCGCCTTGCACTCGATCCCCGCCCGGCGCGTTGCCCGGCAGACGGCCACCGCACGATCCAGATCCGTGGGTTTCCCGATCTTCTCCAGCGTCTCCGGCACCCCGGATTCGATCCCGTACTTGATGTGGTAACAGCCCGCCGCCCGCATCTGTTCCAGGATCTCCTCGTCCATGGCGTCGACCCGGCTGTAGCAGTTCCAGGTAATCCGGAGCCCCCGCTGCAGGATCTTGCGGCAGAGGCTGAGGATCCGCTTGCGGGAGTGGGTGGGGCCCTCATCGAAGAAACGGAAGTCACGGATCCCGTAACGATCCATGCAATCCTGGATCTCGTCCAGGAACTTCTCCTCGCTTCGGTAGCGGATCCTGTTCAGGAAAACCCCCTTGGAACAGTAGGTGCACCGAAAGGGGCAGCCCCGGGAAAACAGGATGCCCGTGGACGGCAGCGCAAAATAGTTGCCGGGGTCCGGGACGTAGCGGTCCCAGGAGATCAGGTCCCGGGCGGGATAGGGGAGGCTGTCCAGGTCACGGACCAGCGCACGGGCCGGGGTCTTCCGGATCTGTCCGCCGTCACGGTAACAGAGCCCGGGGATCTTTTCCGGGGACGTGCCGGCCAGAACGCTCTCCGCCAGTTCCGAAAACGTTTTCTCCCCCTCCCCGTATACCACGGCATCCAGGTCGGGAAACTCCTCCATGGACTGCTCGGGAAGGGCCGACGCGTGAAATCCGCCCAGCACTACGAAGGTTTCCGGTGACAGGGACTTGACCTGGCCGGCCAGGCGGGAGGCCAGCGCCGCGTTGGTCGTGTAGGAGGTAATACCCACGATGCGCGGGCGATGCGATGCAAAAAAGGAAGAGACAACGGAAAACGGATCCCGTTCCAGGGTCAGGTCCAGCAGGTCCGCGGGGAGCCCCTCCCGGGCCGTGTACGCCGCCAGATAGAGCAGGGACAGAGGGATCTCCGTTCCCGGAAGGTTGAACAGGGTGCCTTCCACGTTCGGGGGCTGGATGAGCAGGATCTGTCGTTGGCCGGGCATACGCATTCCGCGGGTGTCCATATTGTGAAACCGTTCTGCGCGCTCCTGCCGGGACCCGTTCCCCGCCGTCGCCCGCTCAGTTGTCACGAAGGGCCTTTCGAAGGAAAAACCGGAAGAGGAACGGAAACAGGATCCACCGGTTGGGCAGCTTCCTGAGCAGCCGCGCGATCCGCTCCGGCCGCAGGTAGACGCTCCGGTAGGCGTCTTTCTTCAACCGGTTGAGGAGATCCGTCGGCGTCCGGCTCAGGTTGACCTCCGGGTCCCAGAAGGACAGGGTGGATTCCCCCTCGGGAACCGGTACGCCCTGCTCCCCGGCGATCCGGTACAGATCGGACCCCTTGAACGGTATGGCGCGGTAAATCCCCACGGTGTCGATCCGGGAACGCGCGGCGTACCGGACGGTCTCCCGGGACTCTTCCGGAGTCTCGGTGGGAAGCCCGATGATGAAGTTCCCGTGGACCATCATCCCCAGTTCGTCGGCCTTGCG
>CAYTRL010000481.1:0-4379 GCA_964439795.1 uncultured Thermodesulfobacteriota bacterium | reverse complement strand
TCTTCCTTGCGTGCGTAAAACCCCAGGGACAGGGTGCTGGAGATCACGATCATGGTGGCGGCCAGCAGCAGCAGCCCCATAGACCCTCCCAGCCAGCGCAGGATCCTCACGAAGTTGAAAAACCGCCCGATCCAGTCGCCTCCAAACTCCACCTGATCCACGCCCTTTTCCTGCTCGAGGCGGACGGCCAACGACCGAATGTGTTCGAGGTCCTGGAACGAAGGTTTCAGGCGCACCTCAAACGAGGCGGGAAGCGGGTTTTCAGACAGGGTTGTCAGCACCCCGGCCGACTTGCCCAGAGAGTCCCTCAAAGACGCCAGGGCCTGTTCAGGAGAACAGTACTCGGCCGACTCCACCTCGTCCATGGCGGTGAGCCGCTCCTTCATGGATTGACGGGCTTTTGCGGAAACATCCTGGTCCAGGTACAGGGTAATCTGCAGATAATCCCCCATGCGTTTCCCCATGGTCTGCAGGTTGGACAGGAGCAGGACGTACGAAGCGAAGAGCAGCAGGGTGAACCCCACCGCGGTCACGCTCATGATCAGGGTGGGCCCGTGATCCTGAACGTTCTGCCGCGTGCTCTTCAGAATATACAACAACCTGTACATCCACATGGTGCGTCCTACTCCATGATCCCCGCGAAGCTTCCCTGTTCCAGAACGATCCGTTTCTTTCCGCAGTACTCCACCAATTCATCACTGTGGGTGGCCACGAGCAGGGTGGTGCCCTGCTCGTGGATCGAAAGGAACTGGTCCATGATCTCCCGGCTCATGGCCGGATCCAGGTTTCCGGTGGGCTCGTCGGCCAGCAGGATGTCCGGGTTGTTGACCAGCGCCCTGGCAATGGCCACGCGCTGCTGTTCCCCGCCGGACAGCTGGCGGGCCTTCTGGTCCCGTTTTTCCGCCAACCCCACGGCCCGCAATGTCTGATAAGCCCTCTGTTTGATCGTTTTCGGGGGCAGGCCGTGTATCTCGAGGGCCAGAGCCACGTTCTCCAGCGCGGTCCGGTTATTGAGGAGCTTGAAATCCTGAAAAACGAAACCCGTGCTTCTCCGGAGCCGGGTCAACTCCTCCGGCGGAATCCGGTTCAGGTTCCTGCCGTTCACGAGGAGCTGCCCTTCGGTGATCTCCTCCATACCAATGAGCAGCCTCAGAAGCGTGGTTTTCCCCGCCCCGGAAGGCCCTGTCACGAAGTAGAAATCCCCACGGCTCACTTCCAGACTGATGTCGTTCAAGGCGACGACACCGCCGGAAAAGGCCTTTGAGACGTGATACATCTTTATCATAAATTATATTTCTTACAGGTAGTTAGATTAACTTAGGTAATAATATACATTAAAATTACCAGAAATTCCCTCTTATTGAAACAGTGTTCACTCTTCATCCTCTTTTCGGTTGACCTGGTACAGCATCCGAAGCCCCTTCAGGGTGAGAAACCGGTCCGCCTCGAGAATCGTCCCCGACTCCGGAGCAATGCGCTCCGCCATGCCACCCGTGGCGATCACGACAGCATCCGGTTCGTCCATCTCCGCCCGGATCCGGGCGACCATCCCATCCACCATGCTCACGTATCCGAACAATATCCCGGACTGCATGCTGTGCACCGTGTTTTTTCCGATCACGTTCCTGGGCCGGACGATCTCCACCCGGGGAAGTTTGGAAGCGTTCTGGAAAAGGGCTTCCAGGGAGATGCCGATGCCCGGGACGATGACCCCGCCCAGATACTCACCCCGGGCCGAAATGCAGTCAAAGGTGGTGGCCGTTCCGAAATCCACCACAATGCAAGCCTGTTTAAACCGCTGGTAGGCCGCAACGGCGTTCACGATCCGGTCCGCCCCCACCTCCTTGGGGTTGTCCATCAGAATCGGCATCCCGGTCTTCACCCCGGGCCCGATCATGAGAGGCTTCAAGTGCATGTACTTCCAGCAGAACTCCTCGAAGGTCTGGGACAGGGAAGGAACCACGCTGGAAATGGACACCGCCTTGAACTCATGCAGGTGGATATCCACTGCGGAGAACAGGTTCTGGATGAGCATCCCGTATTCGTCAACGGTCTTGGACTTGTCCGTTCCGACCCGCCAGTCACGCACCAGGTGTTCGTCCTTGAACACCCCCAGAACGGTCTGTGTGTTTCCGATATCCACGACGAAAAGCATGGCTCCGCCCCTTTTTTCCTGGCTCCCTTTTCAACGTACCCTGACCACGTCCCCCACGTGTATCGTCAGCCTCTTCTTCCCGGCGGTCTCGAGGATCATGGCCCCGGTTTCATCGATGCCCAGGAAGCGCCCCTTCAAGGTCTTCCCCCTGGGGGTGTTGACCTCCACCCGGCTGGAGGGTTGAACAGAATACCGCATCCAGTCATCTCTGAGAGGGCCCGATCCTTCACGCAACAAATGCTCGTACCCCCTGTCCAGTGATTTCAGAAGTCGCCGGGCGAACGCGGGCCGGTTCACCTTCCGGCCCAGTTCCAGGGAAACCGATGTGGCCGGGTACAGGAGTTCCGCCGGGAACATCTCCCGGGTCATGTTGAGGTTCACCCCGATCCCGAGCACGATGAACCGGATGCGCTCCATTTCCGCTTCCATCTCGGCCAGAATACCTGCGGCCTTCTTTCCCCCCAGGAGCAGATCGTTCGGCCACTTGATCCTCGGGTCCAGGGAATACGCTTCGCGGATCGTCCGGCATAGTTCCACTGCGGCCAGGAGTGTGAACAGGGCCGCATCCGAGGGGGGAAGGTCGGGGCGCAGGATCACGGACATGTACAGGTTGGCGCGGGCCGGGCTGGCCCATCTTCGGCCCCTGCGACCCCGGCCCTCTGTCTGCGACTCCGCAAGGACCACCGTCCCATCATCCGCGCCCTTTCGTCCCAGCAACCGGGCATCCTCGTTGGTGGACCCGGTTTCCTCCTTGACGATGATCCGCCTTCCGATCCGATGCCCGCGGACCTCCGGGTCCCGTTCCAGTACGCCCAGGTCTTCCGACTCCTGATTCAGCCGATACCCCAGGGAGGAAACCCCCTCGATGACAAACCCCCGACGCCGGAGGGCCTCCACCTGCTTCCACACCGCGGACCGGGTAATGCCCAAACGGCGGCAGATCTCCTGGCCGGAGACGAACCCTCCGGACTCTTGGAGAAGCCGGAGAACGCTTTCATTCTGTGGTCTGGGTCCAGGCATGTCTCACCAGCATGGACAGGTCCGCACCCGCCGCGGAGTGCGTGAGCCCGCCCACCGAGATCCCGTCCACGCCGGTCATCGCCAGGCTGCGAACGCTGTCCAGAGAAACCCCGCCCGACACCTCCAGGGGCACGGCGCCCCCTACCCGTTTCACGACCTCCCGGATGGTCTCCTCGGTCATGTTGTCCAACATGATCAGGTCCACCCCCGCCGCCAGGGCCTCGTCCACTTCCTCAGGCGTGGAGGCCTCCACCTCCACGCGCAGCAGCTGGGGAAGGCTCTCGCGCACCCGGCTCACCGCATTCCGGATCCCCCCGCAGGCGAGGATATGGTTTTCTTTGATGAGCACCCCCTCGGAGAGGCTGGAGCGGTGGTTCACGCCCCCGCCCATTCGGACCGCGTATTTTTCCAGTACCCGCAATCCGGGCAGGGTCTTGCGTGTATCCAGAATCTTCACACCGGTCCCGGCCACCAGCTCCACGAACCGTCGGGTGAGCGTCGCCACGCCGCACATGTGCTGGAGAAAATTGAGGGCAACCCGCTCCCCCATGAGCAGGGCGTCCAGGGGGCCTTCCACATCTATGAGCACCTGGTCCTGATCGGCATCCGTTCCGTCCGGGCAGAGTGAAACGGCCCGAACGGAGGGCGAGAGGAGGGTGAATACCCGGAACGCCACCGCCGCCCCCGCCACCCGCAAGGGTTCCCTTGCGATGATCTCGGCCCGTCCCCACCGGTCCGCCGGGATCAGGGCCTCCACAGTGGCATCCCCGGTCCCCAGGTCTTCCCGCAGGGCCGCCCGAAGGGTGTCGTCCAGCAGTGTCAACGGCAGCATAGCATTCTCCATCCGGCGAAAACAGGTTCATCTATTGATTAATAACCTTATCTCATGTTCGAGGTAAAGCTGCGGGCGATTCGTACAAAGATTCCAAGATGGAGTCAAGAAAAACCTCTGTAGGGTGGGGCCCTGCCCCACCCTACGAATTTCTCGTATCATCCCCGATGCAATCACTTCGTCATCCCCGCGAACGCGGGGATCCAGGGGGAACTTGGTGGGGGATGCAAAACAGTCCCCTTTGCCCCTCCCCTGGATTCCGGATCAAGTCCGGAATGACGGAACCCTACAGGATTCTCGTTTCTCATCCTGTCAGCCCTGCCCCGCGATTTCCCGGAGTTGCTCCTGGATCTTCACGATCCGGTCGCTCTC
>CAYTRL010000480.1:0-4413 GCA_964439795.1 uncultured Thermodesulfobacteriota bacterium | reverse complement strand
CCAGGGTTTCGCGCGTCACCTGCAGGCGTCCTTCCGTGTCCCGGTAGAGATCGTTTGGGAAGGGGACCTCCCACAACTCCGGGACCCCCGTGTCCGAAGGCAGGGTGAACGTGAAATCCCTCTGCCCTTCCGCCAGGATCCGAACGGTCTGATTCGTGCGGGACCCTCCTCCGCTGTGGTCTTGAATTTCAAGCAGGACGGAATATGTTCCCGGTTCCCGGTAGGCATGAAAGGCGAACGGCTCCGAGCCCTGCGTGAACCGCCCGTCTCCGAATTCGAACCGATACCGGACAACTTTTCCCTGAGAGTCGGACGCGTTCAGGACCACCGGTATGCCCACGGCCCCCAGAGGCGGCACCGCGAGAACGGCCTGGAGTGCACCGGATTCGGGAATGGAATCTGCACCACCGCACCCTGTTGACAACACAAGTGCCATGGCCGCCGCCGTGATCCAGGGGCGCAGAAACAGGTTCATCTTTCGTGCCTCGCCAAAAAAAGGAAGCCCGGACGGGAACGATCTGCAGGGAAACCTGCACAGGCGGGTCCTATTTTATTCCCGGGAAGAAAAAAAAGCACGGGGCGGCCTTCGGTTCGGTTCCTCCCTTCTCTTATCCATATCTTCCTGTTCGGGTCGAGGCGGTTCGAGCGAAGTGGGATCGGGACTTGGTCATGGCCGCAAAGAAGGTTATGCTGAGTGCAAAGATCTGCACAGGGATGGAACCGTAACCATGCGGATCTCTCCCTTGTGGACCCGGCCGGAACAGCACCCGCTCTGTCGGACTCGTACGTGCGGCTGGGGGCGGAGCATGAAGATTGAAAGGAAACCGAGAGCGGCCGGGTGGAGGTCAGCGTATGCATGAAACAGCAGGCGTTTCACCCGCATGCGGGCCGTGCGGTCTGCCGGACAGGAGGGAACCGACGGGTCTCGGCGCACGGGTTCGCCGGAAAATTCGGTTGCCGGGACGCCTCCACCCCGGCGTGTGGTCGACGCTGGTCCTGGCCTGCCTCATGGGATGCGGGTCTGCCGGCGAAGAGACCCCGCCCACCGGTGAGACAAGCGGACAGAAGCCGAACTTTGTCTTCTTTCTGGTGGACGACATGGGATGGACGGATGCCGGCTACCAGGGAAGCCGGCTCTACGAGACACCCAACATCGACCGCCTTGCAAGGGAAGGCGTCCGTTTCAGCAACGCATACGCCTCGTCGCCCTACTGTTCCCCCTCCCGAGCGAGCATTCAGACCGGCAAGTACCCTGTACGGACCGGAATCAACTGCTGGATCGGGTACACCCCCCGGTTGAACCGCAAGTGGATCGGCCCGCCCAACCAGGGACACCTGGATCTGGAGGAGGTGACACTGGCGGAGGCCTTCCGGGAAGCCGGCTACGCCACGGGCTACATCGGCAAGTGGCATCTCGGGGCCGGGGAATACTACCCCGAGCACCAGGGATACGACGTGGCCCTGGCCAGCACGGGCGGGCAGGCGGGCCGTTACTTCTATCCCTTCGCCCCGGAGATCATGAAAGATCTGGAGGAGGCGCAGTGGGGGGATTTTCTCACGGACCGCCTGGTCGACGAGACCATCCGGTTCATCTCCAGGCACGCCGGGCAGGACCGGCCCTTCCTGGTGTTCACCTCCACCTATGCCATGCACTCGGACATCGACGCCAGGGATGATCTTGTCGAAAAGTACCGGCGCAAGCTTGCGGAGCTGCCTCCCGGCGCACCACCCCGGTACGTCCAGGAAGGCGAACCCGCGCATGCAAGCGGAATGGGGGTGGCCCGGTGGCAGGAGAACCCGGTCTTCGCCGCCATGCTGGAGAGCCTGGACGAGAATGTGGGGCGCATCCTCGATCATCTGGAGAAACTGGAGATCGCGGACAACACGGTCGTCCTGTTTTTCTCCGACAATGGGGGGCAGGCCACCCTGGGCACGGCCACCCTGCGCCACGACGTTCCACGAACGGTTCACGATACCGCCAACGCACCTCTGCGCGGCGGCAAGGGCTACCTGTTCGAAGGCGGCATCCGTGAACCCCTGATCATCAAGTGGCCCGGGGTGACGACAGCCGGACAGGGCTGCGACGTCCCCGTGGTCAACACGGATTTCTACCCCACCATGCTGGAGATGGCCGGCATCCCCCTCCTGCCGGAGCAGCATCGCGACGGTGTGAGCCTGGCACCCCTGCTGAGAAACGGGGAGGCTCCCGATCGGGAGGCGATCTTCTGGCACATGCCCAACTACGGCACGAACGGGGATTTCCCGGGGAGCGCGATCCGCTGCGGGGATTACAAGCTGATCCATTTCTTCGAGGACGACAGCATGGCGCTGTACAATCTGGCCGAGGACATCGGTGAGCAGAACGACCTGTCCGAACAGATGTCCGATAAGACAGCGGAAATGCTCCGGATGCTCCAGGAATGGCGGCAGGCTGTGGATGCCCCCGGGATGGAACCGAACCCCTTTTGGGACGGGTAAGCCGTCCGTTCACCCCCGCGAGACGGCACCCTCTGGACAGACCTCCACACAGCAGTAGCAGTAGATGCACCCTTCCTTGGCCCGGACGATCCTCTTTCCTTCCTTCCGGAGCACGTCGACGGGGCAGCCCTTGATGCAGAGCTTGCACAGGTTGCACTTCTTATCGTCGAGCACCCATTTTTTCGGCTGTTCGGGCGGCTTGAGAACGTCGTACCCGAACCTCCCCGCCAGCTGGTTGTAGCCCCAGTTCCATGCACCCCACGCCACCCGGCCGGCCAGGGATGTCAGCGTGCGGGGCCGGTCGAAGAACCGGAACCGGGACCGGACCGACGAAACGGGCTCTCCGAGGACCTGCACGCCCTCCATCCGGCCCAGTCCCATCCCCTCCGCCAGTACGATGTGCTTCACCGTCCCGGGATCCACGCCCATCACCCGGCAGGCCACCGCATCCGTCTCCACCACGTTGTCCCCGGCCAGGAGCAGGTTCATCCGCTTCGGCCTGCCGTTGACCGGGGACATCACACCCTCCATCCCCACGACGGCGTCCACGATTACCAGGGAAGACCTGACCACGGAGTTGATGTCCGCGATCCCCTGATCCAGTCCCTTCAGGTGGATCACGTGCTTGTTCCGCTTTGGAACCACCCCCTTCATGTTCTTCAGGCCGAGGGTCACTTTCGTGTGCACGTGGTTCTTCATCACGGGAACGTTGATGACCACGTCCGTCTCCAGCGCCGTCCTGCAGAGCATCTCCTGCTCGAGCACGCCGCCGTTTGGGATCCGCACCCGTACGCTTGGCGCGCTGTCCATGTCGATCAGGGGGAACCCGTACCGCTTCTGAAAATCCGCGTACCCGGCCGCCCGAAAGGCCGCACGGGCGGGAAAGGGAAAGATCGGGCTGTCTCCCACGGAAGGCTTGCCGCCGCAGTCTGCGGCCATCCTACAGATCTCCGCAACAAGTTCGGGGTCCGTCACGGCTCCCGACATGCTGGAGCGGGGCGCGCAGACATTGGGCTTGACGAGCACACGGTCCCCGCACTTTACAAAACGCCCCATCCCTCCAAGAAGTTCCACCAGGCGGTGCACCGCGTTCGGGCTATCGGTCTTCACGACGGAAACAGCCACGGCCCTATTCTCCCCTGTTTCCCCGGTTGCCCGGCCCCTCCACTTTCCCTGAGTGCAAGCAGGATCAGCGGCCCTTTCCCGTGCCGCCCTGTGCCGCGGACTGCACGCCCAGGATCTTCAGCAGTCCGTTCATGTCGGTGGTCTTCAGGTTCATGCCCCCCTCGGACACCGGCAGCAGGATGATCTTCTTCCCCTTCATGGCCTCGGCGATCTTCAGCTTCACCAGGGTCTCCCCTCCCTCCCCGGCCAGGGCCCGGTTCTTCTCCCGGATCCCCTTGGCCTCGGCCTCGCCCTCCGTCCGGATCGCATCGGCCAGCATCTTCTGCTTTTCGTAATAGGCGTCGGCCTTGATCGTGGCCTGCCGAAAATCCCCGTCCGACCGGGCCACCATCTTGTTCACTTCCCCTTCCGCGTCCTGGAGCTTCTTCTTGTACTCCTCCAGGGCAGCGTGCTGGGCCGACTTGTTCTTCTCCACCAGCTGGTCGGCCACCTTCTTGGCCTCGATGGCCTTCTGGTACTCGGGGTTGAACCGGTAGTCCTTGGTCAGGACCTTTTCCACGATGATCCCCAACGGCCCCAGGACCTCCTGCAGGCGCTCCTTGGCTTCCTGGGATTTTTCCTCCCGGCGGGAGGCCACGTAGAACTCCTCGGTCTTCAGCTCGCCGAACACGTCCCGGGGCATGCTCCGTGCGATGGTCCGCACGATCTTGTCACGGAGCATCTCGTCGTCCTCGGCCACGTACTGCAGCACGTGGGGGGCCTTGGCCGGGTCCAGGCGGTAAGCGATGATCACGTCCAGCCCGATATCGT
>CAYTRL010000479.1:0-4436 GCA_964439795.1 uncultured Thermodesulfobacteriota bacterium | reverse complement strand
TTCAGAGGTGAACTGACTTGACACAAAACACAGTTGCTCCTTCCTCAGGATTTCGCGCGCCTTGCATCTGGCACCTTTTGAACAGCCTGCCCAAATGTGGATTATCAACGGACTGCTATGAGTCGGTGGGTGGGGGGTCGTTCTGGGAGGTGTAGATCCATCCCAACTGGGGGATGCCGTCGAAGCACGTGTCGGCGAACGCCACTTCGGTGCTGGCATCCTCACTGCAGCCCCAGGTCCCGCATCCCCGGCCCTGGGAGCACCCCATCTCCTCGCACGCGGTGCTTCCTGTGTCAACCTTCACGGAAAAATGCAGGTGGGGCAGGATGCTGATCCCCGTGTTGCCGGACAGGCCCAGCAGGTCTCCCCGGGCAACCTCTATGCCGGGCTCCACCAGGACGCCTCCGGGCATCAGGTGCCAGTACCTCGCCGTTGTCATGTCATCGTGCAGGACCTTCACGTAGTTGCCGCAGCACTCCGGGGACTCTCCGCCGGACCAGGGGCAGTTCACATCCGGGCAGGTGTCACGCACACTGTGCACGATGCCGGCCCTGGCAGCCACCACCGGGGTGCCCTGATCCATGGCAAAGTCGATGGCGTACTTGCCGTAGTGGCTGCAGGCCGGGCACACGTCCCCGATGCCGTTGTTTCCCTGGACCACCAGGAATGCCGACCCGGAAGGGTAGGGCAGGAAGTACTCCCGGGTGTCGTCATGAATGCCCGGGGGACAGCTGCATCCCCACAGAAACAAGGTTGCCAGTCCCACGACAGCCAGGAAGAGCACCGGGGTCCCGGAAGACCGAACACAGTCCTTGATCATGATATTTCCTCCTGTCTCCCATGATAATAAAATCCCGATGCCGGAGGCAAGACAGGAGTGACAGGCCACCACAGCCCCCTGGCCGCTCTGTACACGTCGCACATGTACTGTATGTACCTGCACCGCTGTGGTTTCTAACTCTCTGCGGCCCCTTTCCGGAAAATCGCGGGAAGCCAGAACGTGAAGGTGGACCCTGCTCCGGGGGTGGATGCCACGCTGATCGTTCCCCCATGCTTGTGCAGAATCGAATGAGCCAGCGACAGGCCCAGGCCTGTTCCGTTCGCCTTGGTGGTGAAATAGGGGTCGAAAATCCTGGCGAGGTACTCTTTCGAGATGCCGATCCCGTGGTCCGCCACCGTCACGTGGATGTACCGGCCCGGTTTCAGGGGCGGTCGGGAGGCTGATTCCAGCAGCAGGTTTTTTGCCGCGATCCACAGGGTTCCTTTTCCGCACATGGAGGCTGCCGCATTGTCGATCAGGTTGCAGAGGACCTGCGAGATCTGTTCCCTGTCCGCGTGTGCCTCCCAGAGGTCTGCCGGGAGGTCCAGTTCGCTTCGGACCTCGGTATTCTGGAGGGCACGAGATGCCGCGTCCCGGACAAGCCCGGCGATCGCTGTCCGTTGCTTCGTCAGGGACCCGCCCCGGGAAAAGGTGAGAAGCTGTCGGGAAAGCTGTTTTGCTCGTTCGCAGGCCAGGCCCGCGTGTTTCAGGCATTTGACGACTCGGGCGTCGGAAGCGGCGTGCACGGCGGCCAGGTCCACGTTGCCCCAGATGATCATCATCACATTGTTGAATTCGTGGGCCAGGCCGCCGGCAAGGGTTTGGATCGATTCGAGTTTCCGGGTCTGATAGACCTCCTCCTCCCTTTTTTTCTGCTCGGTGACGTCGGAGATGATGTGCACCGCTGCCGTGGGTTCCCGGTGTGCGTTTCGGATGGGATACACGGAAACGTGCCAGATGCGGCCGTTCACCGGAAGCAGCATGGTTTCCTTCCGGTGGCTTTCCCGCATGCGGCCCACGGGACATCCTTCGATGGGGTCCGAACGGTCGTGCACCAGTTCCCAGCACCGCCGGCCCACGGTTTCCTTCACCGTCCTGCCCACCAGGCGGGCCATGGCCTGGTTGCTCTGGAGGATCACACCGTTGAAATCGATCACACTGACCGCGTCCGAGATGGCGTCAAAAGCGGCCTGCAACTGATCCAGCGAATCCCGGCTGGACCGATCAAACCGTTCCCGGCGTATGCCTTTCTGTGTCCCATCCGTGGGTTTCATGTCGGGGCCCTCCTTCCTTACAGGGTGGAAAAAACCTTGAACCCTACGCGAGCAGGACTCCCGGGAGCGGCGTGAAGCCGTTCATCCCCTTCCCGTTTATCGGGCCGGGAAATCCCATGAAAACCCGTTGGCAGACCCGTGGTTCATGTCATGGAAATGCCCTCGCTCAGGATTCAGATTTGTCAGGCCCCCTTTTCTGTTTCCCCCTTGTTTTTCATCCGGTGAACGAAAACGACCTGAAACCCCATTGGTTCGGAGTGCAAAGGACACACCCATGGCATAAAAAAGTAAAGCAAACCGTATACCAGAGCTCGTGGTATAGATCCTGACGACCGAAATTTCAGGGAGGATCCAAGGGGAAAGGGGTTTCTTCCGCGGGGACCTGTTCAGTTCGAATCGGAACCTTGCACAGGAAAAATTCAACAGTGACAGGTCGTTAGAAGAAGATGGGCTTTGACCGATGAGAAGGAAGGTCCGGGGAATCCTGCCCTGAATATAAATTTTATTTGGGGAGGATGTTCCGCCGGTCTTCCCACAGACAGCCCGGTTGATTGTGCCGATTATTGTTAGGACGGTTACGGAAAGGGTCACGGTTTCCGGTTCACCGGAACGAACAAGGGTTGTTTTTTCAAAACCCTTGTCACAAGATTTACTCAAAGAATCAGAGGTTACGGAAAAAACCTGATTCAGGTAGAGGGGCCGGTTCATGAGTTTCAAATCCGCTTTCCTGCCCGGGGGGATTCTTCTGGCGGTGGTGGTCGGGCTGTTGCTGCCCGAGGCGGGGCAGTGGGTGAGAAGGGGTTCCCTGGGGCCCCTGAGCATGGATATGATCCTGGTGATCATCATCTTTTTCGTGTACGGGTGGGAGTTGGACACCGGCGTGCTGCGGAGCTTCGACCGGAAATTCTTCACGGCCCTCATGGCCGTGCTGGTCGTGAGCCTGGCGGGTGGACCCGCCCTGGCCATGCTGATCAACTCCCTGCTGGGCTTGAAGGGCGCCCCGGCCGCCGGCCTCGCGGTTATGTGCTGCGTCCCCACCACCCTCTCGTCCGCGGTGGTTATCTCCGACGTGGCCGGCGGGAGGCGGATCTGGGCCCTTTCGTTCACCATTATCATGAACATCCTGGGTGTGTTCATCTTCCCCTTTACACTGGGGTTTCTGCTTGACCAGGGCGGCAGCGAAACACGCCTGGATATCGATGAATTCACCATGCTCGTCAAGATCCTGAAAGTGGTGATCCTGCCCATGGCGGCAGGTCTCCTCTTCCGGGTCGTCACCCGGGTCCGTGCTCCCCGGGGTTCCGGGTACATCCCTTCCTTCTGCATCATGCTCATCGTATGGATGGCCGTGTCGGCGAACGCGCGGATCCTCGCGGGTGCGCCGGCGGGGCTGGTCCTGCGGGCCGAGGGGGCCGTGGTCCTGGCGCACCTTTTGTTGCTCGTGGGGTCCTGCCTTTCCGGAAGGCTGCTGGCGGTGGACGGGCCGGGCATCAAGGCCATGACCTTCATCGGCTCTCAGAAGACCCTCCCTGTGGCCATGGCTGTGATCCTGATCCTCCGGGACAGCGTGCCCTCTTTCCGGGCCATGGTGGGCGAGGCCACCGTGGTGTGCGTGATGTTCCACGTCTCCCAGATCATCACCGACTCCCTGATCAGCGGCTGGTGGCGCGCCCGCACTCCGTCGCCGATCCCGGCCCGGGACGATCCTGCCTGAACCGGTTTCGGTTCGTATTGAGTATTGCCCGCTGTTTTTTTTCATGGACTTTCCTCCCCGCGCGAAATATAAGGGAAGAAATATCGGTGTTCCAATAGAAAAATATGTTTTTTCAGGCAGTCCGTATCTGTTCGCTCAAAGGGACGGGGACGCATCATCACCTTTGGAAACTGTCGCAACCCTTTTTGTGTTCCGCTTCACAAAGGAGGCTCGCGATGATCCGATGGGCGTTTTGCAGGATCCCGGCAAGCGCACTTCTCCTGGCGATGTTCCTTTCCTCCTCCGCCTGGAGCGGGACGGATGCAACGGCAGGCGGGAGCCTCCCGGACGGATATGACTGTGCCCAGGAAGACGACGTGGCCGACCTGGAAGACCTGTACGGGCCCGGCAACGTAACCGGCATATCCGGAAACGGCGGGCTGACGGCGGGGTTTGGATACGCCGGTGAGCTGACGGTGCTGCGCTGGCCCACCCCGAGCTATCACGACCAGATCCGTTACCGGACCCCCTTTCTTACCAATGCCTGTCCCGAAAGAAAGAAACCCCGGAACGGCGCGGATGAGAACATGGGGTCCTTTGCCGGACTGGTCCTGGTCACGGAGCAGGATCCGCAAGGACGCCTGTCCTG
>CAYTRL010000478.1:0-4471 GCA_964439795.1 uncultured Thermodesulfobacteriota bacterium | reverse complement strand
GAGGATATTCGATTCCTTGACGGCAAAGAGACCAAAATCGATGAGGGCGATGAGGTATCCATCATACCGGCCATCGCCGGCGGACGCTGAGAAATCAAGATGCCGAGTCTAAAATATCACCTGCGATTCCCTGAGGAAAAGATTCCACGACCCATCGTGTACGAGATTGGAAAAGAATACCCCGTCGTCACAAATATTCGCGGAGCTAATGTCACTGAAGCCACCGGATGGTTGAACCTCGAACTTACCGGAGAAACTGCTGATATCGAACGGGCCGTTGAACGGTCCGACCCGAGCCTTCGTCCTTCCTGCGGGGCCGCGTTTTCCCTGGAAACGGAACGGGAGGAGCGGCTCGTCGTTCTTCAGGAAGTCGCGAAAGGTTTCCGTGAAGAGAGCGTGAACCGGGTCACCAAAGCGATACGGAAGTCGATCTCCAATGAGGTGGGGATCAATGTGGAAACGATCGTCCTCCTTGGACCGGGTACGATCCCCAAGACCACCAGCGGTAAGATCCAGCGCAGCCTGTGCAGACGACACTATCTGCGTGGAGACCTGGAGGAGATCGGCGGATGGCGGCGCAGAAGCAAACCGCTTCACGTGCCGGAATTCACGGAAGGGAAACCGGAAGGAGACCTCTCTACAGAATCCGTCGACGCCAACGCCGCAGCGTGGATACAGGCCTTCCTGCTTTCAAGGATCTGCGAACGGACCGGGCTGGACGCACCAGACATCGATGCGGACGACCCGTTTGTAGACGTCGGCATCCAATCGATCGATGCGGCCGGATTTCTGGGCGAATTGAGCGACCTGCTCGGGGAGGAACTCCCGCCGACCCTGATCTATGATTATCCAACACTGAAAGCCCTTTCCCTGCATCTGGCATCCCGTTTCAAGATGGATCGATTCTCTGGGGAACGAAGAGGGCTTTCCGGAAAGAAGCATCAGAGCGGGGGGGCGGCATCTTCGGAACCCGTGGCCGTCATCGGCATGGCGTGCCGCTTTCCCGGGGCCGGGGACCCCCAGGCTTTTTGGGATCTCCTCCGGGAGGGCCGCGGCGCCATCTCAAAGGCCCCGCCCGGTCGGTGGAGGGCCGATGACCCGTCCTCTCCCCTCCGCCGCCTTCCGGGGCCGGAGGAACTGCTGTGGGGCGGCTTTGTGGAAGACGTGGACTGTTTTGATGCTCCCTTCTTCGGGATTTCACCCCGTGAGGCCAAGAGCATCGACCCGCAACAGCGGATTCTTATGGAGGTGAGCTGGGAAACCTTCGAGGATGCCGGGCAGGTTCCCGGCCGGCTGGCGGGAAGCAGGACGGGAGTATACATCGGCATCAGCAACAGCGACTACGCGCGGCTGCAGCTCCGAGGGCCTGCCGGAATCAACGCCTATGCCGCCACGGGAAACGCGGCGAGCATCGCGGCGAACCGGCTGTCCTATTTTTATGACCTTCAAGGTCCGAGCCTGTCCATCGACACGGCCTGCTCCTCCTCCCTGGTCGCTGTCCATCAGGCCTGCCAGAGCCTTCGTCAGAATGAGTGCGATCTTGCGCTGGCCGGAGGGGTGAACCTCCTGCTGGATCCGGACCTGAGCGTCATCTTTTCCCAGGCCGGCATGATCGCCAAGGACGGTCGTTGCAAGGTCTTTGATGCATCCGCGGACGGATACGTGCGGGGAGAAGGTTGTGGAATGATCCTTTTGAAGCGTCTGTCCGACGCGCGGAAGGATGGAGACCCTATCAAGGCGGTGATCCTCGGATCCGCCCTGAACCAGGATGGGCGCAGCAACGGATTGACCGCTCCCAACGGCCCCTCTCAACAGGCGGTGGTGCGGCAGGCCATGGAAAACGCGGGGATCCTGCCCTCCCGGATCGATTATGTCGAGACCCATGGAACCGGAACACCCCTGGGCGATCCCATTGAACTGAACTCTCTGACAGAGGTCCTCATGGAGGGCCGGCCGCGACACCGGGCCTGTTTCGTCGGTTCCGCGAAGGCCAACATCGGACACCTGGAATCTGCGGCGGGGGTCGTGAGCCTCATCAAGGTGGTCCTGTCTCTTCAGAACAGGGAAATTCCAGGCCAAAGAAACCTTGTGGAACTCAACCCCCTGATCGACCTGGCGGGAACCCCTGTCAAGATTCCCCGGGAGACCACCGCCTGGCCCGGGGAGCACGGAAACCCCCCGGTCGCCGGCGTCAGTTCTTTCGGGTTTGGAGGAACGAATGCCCACCTGATTCTGCGAGGATATGATCCTGTTCACAAGGCGGTTGGGCTCCGGCGGGAAGACCCTGCCGTCATCGGTATTTCAGCAAAGGACAGCACGCGCTTGAAGGCGCTTGCCCGCAAGTTGGCGGGGTTCCTGGAGAAGAAACGAGAAGCGGTTGTCCGTGATGATGAATTCTGTCTTGCGAATATCGCCTATTCCCTTCTTGCGGGCAGGCAAGCGTTTCGAGAGAGGCTTTCCTTCGTTGCTTCGAGTATGGACGAGCTGATCGAGGGGTTTGTCCAGTATTGCGAGGGAGGGTTCGGGAGCCTTCGACTGTTCACCGGCCACGGAAGGAAACCCGATCCGGAACATGCGGATGAGCTCCAGGAGTCCGAGTTCCGGATGCTCCTGGAAAGGGGCGAACTGGAGAAGGTTGCGAAGATCTGGGCCGAGGGAAGGGAAGTCCATTGGCAGGACCTGTTGGCCGGCCCGGGAAAGCGGTTCCTCCCGTTGCCTCCTTATCCCTTTGCCCGAAACCGTTACTGGATCGAACCGGTATCGGACCCTGCCCGGGAGCGATCCCGGTCGCGGGAAAAGGAACCCGGGGAACGGTCCGAACCCCTGGCCGGAAGGACCGCTCAGTTTCTCCGCGACGCCCTGTCCGAGGAGCTGGATCTGCCCGCCGACCAGATCGAGGCCGACCGGGGGTTTGACGAACTCGGGATCGATTCGATCCTGGTCAAGTACTTCAATATGCGGCTGGAGGAGGAGTTTGGAATATCACCCGGCACGTCTTTGTTCGAGTGCCGCACGCTGCAGGAACTGACCGATTATTTCCTGACGAACCACCGTCCCGAACTGATCCGAATCTTTGACTGGGAAGGCAACATCGCTCCGCAACGAGAGGAGCAGGGGGTTTCCATCTCCGAAGAGTCCCAAGGGGAGTTTCGGTCGAAGGCGGTTGTGCCTGTGCCTCCGCGCATGGATGATGAAATCGCGATCATCGGCGTGAGCGGCCGTTATCCCCAGGCACCCGATCTGGATGCTTATTGGGAAAACCTGAAGAACGGGAGGGATTGCATCTCGGAAATCCCCTGGGGACGCTGGGACGCCGCTGGAACCGATCTCGCGGGAATCCGGGAGGCCCTCTACTGCAAACAGGGAGGGTTCCTCGAGGATGTAGACAAGTTCGACCCCCTGTTTTTTCATATTTCACCGCGTGAAGCGGAGGTCATGGACCCTCAGGAGCGCCTCTTTCTGGAAACCGTCTGGCATACGCTCGAGGATGCCGGGTACAGCCCCCGCGCTTTGAGGAAGAAGATCGACCGGCAGGGACATCCCGACGTTGGTGTGTTTGTCGGTGTCACCACGAATACCTATCACCTTCTCGGAGTGAACGGCCCGGTGGATGGTTCCCTGCCGCTGCCGTATTCGTCCCCCTGGTCGCTTGCGAACAGGGTCTCGTATATCTTCGACTTCCAGGGGCCCAGTGTGCCCGTGGATACGGCATGCTCATCCGGTCTCACGGCCGTTCACTTCGCCTGCGAGAGCATACGGAGAGGGGAGTGCTCCCTGGCCGTGGCGGGAGGGGTGAACCTGTACCTCCATCCGTTGAAATTCGTGGTCCTGTGCCAGATGAGGATGCTGTCTCCCCTGGGCCGGTGCCGGGCCTTCAGTGAAGCCGCCGATGGTTTCGTTCCGGGCGAGGGGGTCGGGGCCGTTTTGTTGAAACCCCTTCGCGCAGCGGTGGAGGACGGGGACCGTATCCATGCGGTCATCCGCGGTTCGGCAATCAATCACGGCGGAAGGACGAACGGGTACACGGTGCCCAACCCCCGGTCCCATGCCGGACTCATCAAAAGTGCGCTGCGGCAGGCCAACGTGTCTCCCGAGACGATCACCTATGTGGAGGCACACGGTACCGGAACGGTTCTCGGGGATCCGGTGGAGATTTCCGGCCTGACCATGGCCTTTCGAGAGTGGACGGACAAGAAACAGTTCTGCGCCATCGGATCCTCGAAGACGAACATCGGACATCTCGAATCGGCCGCGGGGATTGCAGGCCTGACGAAGATCCTCCTGCAGATGAAACACAAGAAGCGGGTTCCGTCCATCCATGGCCGGAACCTCAACACAAGGATCGATTTCGAGAACTCGCCCTTTGTTGTACAACAGGGCCTGGAAGAATGGGACCCTCCGGAAAGACCGGAAGAAGGCTTGACGACCCCCTGTCCCAGGCGGGCCGGCGGCTCAAACGCCCATCTGATCC
>CAYTRL010000477.1:2620-4476 GCA_964439795.1 uncultured Thermodesulfobacteriota bacterium | reverse complement strand
GCGGACAACGTGCGGGAGTAGATCTCCGTCATTACCGATGAGATCTTCGGTGTCGATAACGTCGGCGCTCAGATCACGAGAGCTGAGGATGAAGGCATGGGCACGTGGAAATGGGTGATTAAGAGTCGGCTGCGTTCAATGATTGATGGACCCGGCCATGAATCAGAGAACGAAGAAAAGACGCAACTGGTTGATTAAAAACACATGGGGGTAAGGACAATCGGGTTTACCCCCATGTTTTTGATTTGTTATTCTCGGGAAAACACAGAGTTTTCATGCACCCTCTTTTTCGCGATAAGGTATCAACTTTTTTGACAAAGTGGCGATTCTATATCATCATGGGATCTTGGAATAAAATTGACAGTTGTTTTCCATGAGAGCCCCAGCGTGATACAATTTGACCTGAAGGAACGGTTCTTTAATTAAACACTGTTTCGAATCTACTCTTAGGGTTTCTTCGACGTTCATGGAAAGGTGCGGTTCATGCGAAAGATCGACATACGTCCCACCATCCCCCTGATCCTTTCCATCGCACTGGGAACCGCGGCCGTGTTGATGGTGCGCAGCTACCTCACCAGCGAAAAGGTTTCGTTGACCAAGGGGCTGGAACCGGTCCGAGTCGTGGTAGCGAGCCGGAATATCCCTGCAAGCGTTCCGATAAAAATCGAAATGATCGCCGCCCGGGGGGTCCCGAAAAAGTTCGTTCACGCCAACTCAATCTACCCGGAGGAATCGGACCTTCTGTTGGGGCGGGAACTGATGTACCCTGTCCGGGCCGGGGATCCAATCCTGTGGATGGACTTCAAGGGAGGGGAGCGCTATCGCGGATTTTCCTCCATGATCCGGGAGGGGGAGCGGGCCCTGACCCTGCGGGTGGACGATTCATCCACCATGGCCGGCCTGATGCAGCCCGGGGATCATATCGACATCCTCGGAACCTTCACCGACGCCTCGCGGACCGCCTCCGACCAGGGAGCCGGGCGGGGAGTCAGCACCACGGTCACCTTGCTCCAGAACGTGGTGGTGCTGGCCGTGGGAAAGATGACCTCAGCGCGTACAGGACGTTCGCGGGATCGGGAAGGGGCGGGTATGATGACGGTCCTCGTCACCCCGGAGGAAGCGGAACTGCTGGTCCACGCGGACAAGGTGGGGGACCTGCAGAACATCCTGCGGAATCCGAGCGATATCGAAACATTCGAAAACCTGCCGAGAATCACCTTCACCGATATTCTTCAGCCCCGGGTACGCGAGGAGATTCAATCGGCCAGGGACAACCGAATTCTCATCATCCGGGGCGGCGTAGAGGAACGGGAGACGATTGACTAGGAGCTGGATGGTCCCACACGCTCCCCTGGAGCACGGGACGACGTCATACAGGCAACGGTTTTCATCAAGAATCGGAAGGCGAAACGAGATGAAGATTCGAGACAAGCAGGGGGTTGGGGTTGTCTGTGCCGGAGTATGTGTTCTGGTCATCCTGTGCATGGGGACGTCCTCCCATGCGGTGTCTCTGGGAGGAACCCTGCGGCTTTCTCTGGGGCAGCAGCAGGTGCTGGACGTTCCGGTGCCCCTGGAACAGGTGGCCATCGGGGATCCTACGGTGGTGGACGTGAAGATCATCACCCAGGGGCGTCAGGTGCTGGTCACCGCCACGGGCAAGGGGACCACCGATCTGATCACCTGGGACATCGAAGGCCAGCAGACCACAACGCTGGTGAGCGTCATCCTCAAGGATATCCGGCTGATTCAGCGGGAAGTCAAGGGAATGCTGGGGGCCATCGAGGGGGTGAAGATCCGGCTGGTGTGGGAGCGGGTGGTGGTGGACGGTGAGGTGTTCACCAAGCGGGACATGGACC
>CAYTRL010000477.1:0-2610 GCA_964439795.1 uncultured Thermodesulfobacteriota bacterium | reverse complement strand
CCCCCCCCCCCCCCCCCGCGCCGGCCCCCCCCCGCCCCCCCCCCGCCGCGCGGCGCGGCCGGGGGGGGGGGTGGACGGTGAGGTGTTCACCAAGCGGGACATGGACCGGATCGAGCGGGTGGAGGCCGTGTACCCTGAAGAGGTCACCCTCCTGGTGCGCATGAGCCCGTCGGTGTCCCGCCTGCTGGCATCGGAGATCACCCGGAGCATGAAGGAGAACGGGTATCCCGATGTTCGGGCGGTGGGGATCGGGGAAAAGGTTTTTCTCGAGGGCACCGTGTCCAAGAAGGAGGAAGTGAAGGAAGTGTTCACCCTGGCCGAAGCGTACTTCTCGCCCGTCGTGAACATGGTGCACCTGGCCGGGCGCGGGGATGACCTGGTGCTCATCGATATCCGGTTCGTGGAGGTGGCGAAGAACCTGGCGGAGAAGATCGGAGTGAACTGGGACGACACGGCCCGGTTTGAAATCAGGAGCATCGATTACACGATCGGCATTATCCGGTCCGTGTCGGACAACGGTCAGATGACCCTCCAGGGCATGAAAGATTTCGGGGCCAACGTGAACCTGCTGGAGAGCAACTCGTTTGCGCGGACCCTGGCGCACCCCAAACTGGTATGCAGGAGCGGAGAAACGGCGGACTTCCTGGCCGGGGGCGAGATCCCCATCGTTCTGGCGCTCACGGATCGGTTTGCGGTGGAGTACAAAGAATACGGGATCATCCTGAACATATCCCCTCTGGTGCGCACCGACGGAAAAATCTCTGCAGCGGTGGAAGCGGAGAATTCTACCCTGGACTGGGGGAACCAGGTCCTGGGATACCCAGCCCTCAAGAAGCGCAGCGTGGACACCTTCGTCACCTTGGAAAAGGGAAAGGTGCTGGCCCTTTCCGGCCTGGTGAACTCCAAAGACGCCAAGGACGTGGAGCGGGTGCCTGTCCTGGGAAAGTTTCCGGTGATCGGGGAGCTGTTCAAATCCCGGAGTTTCGCCAACGACGATACGGAACTGGTGATCTTTCTGTCGGCCTCGCTGATGGAGGCCGAGGGAGAAGAGAGCCAGGAGATGATCCAGGCCGTGGAGGATTACTATCAAGAAGGGGATGAACTGCTCAAACCCAAATTTTTCGATTGATTGCCCCTCACCGCCGGCAGCATACGGCACACGCAGGAACAGGAATGGCATCCATGCAGTTCCTCAGATTGCAGGTGTACAATCAGCAGGACACGTCCACCACCGAGTACGATTTCACCAAGGAAGAGATCGTGGTGGGGACTTCCTCCACCAACGACATCGTCCTGTACCATCCCTCCCTGTCCGGCCGCCACCTGAAGATCTGCCTGACCAACAACGGGCACATGGAGGTGGTGGACCTGGACAGCCGGACCGGGACCTTCGTAAACGGAGAGCGCGTTCAGGGACGCAAGCCGATCGGGCATGAGGACGTGGTGTCCCTGGGCAGCTACAGCATCCGCTTTCCGCAGCACCCGGTAGAAGCGCTGGAAAGCGAGAAGACGAAAAACATCTACTGGGAGATCTTCCATTCCAAGGAGGAGGACCGGTTCGACGAAAGCATGATCCCGGTCAAGCAGGAGATCCACCGCCGCCTGATCGCCTTTCTGGACCTTCGGCGGATGGACCTGAAAAACATCCAGGACGAGGAACTGCGCACCACCACCAGCCGCGCCATCTGGAACATCATGAACGCCATGGACGAGTCCATTCCAGAGGACACGGACCGGGAGAAGATCCACAAGGAGATGCTCGATGAGGTGCTGGGGCTCGGGCCGATCGAGGACCTCACCAAGGACCCGGACATCACGGAAATCATGGTGAACCGAAGAGACCAGATCTTCGTGGAAATCAAGGGCAAGCTCTACCTGACGCCCCGGGCGTTTTCCAGCGATGATTCGTTGCTGGGGATCATCGAGCGGATCGTGAGCCCGCTGGGCCGGCGGATCGATGAAAGCTCCCCCATGGTGGACGCTCGCCTGAAGGACGGGGCGCGCGTCAACGCCATTAACCCCCCCCTGGCGCTGAAGGGCCCGGTTCTCACCATCCGAAAGTTTTCCAAGGATCCGTTCACGGCAGACAGGCTCATCGAGATGAACAGCATTACCCCGGCCGTGTTCGAATTCCTGCAGGTGGCCGTACAGCACCGGAAGAACATCGTCATTTCCGGCGGGACCTCCAGCGGGAAGACAACACTGTTGAACGTCCTCTGCAAGATCCTGCCCGTGTACGAACGGATCGTCACCATCGAGGATTCCGCCGAACTGCAACTCCCCCAGGAACACCTCATTTCACTAGAATCCCGGCCGCCCAATATCCAGGGAAAGGGGGAGATCACCATCCGGGAACTTGTGAGGAACTCCCTGCGGATGCGCCCCGACCGGATCGTGGTGGGGGAGGTGCGCGGCGGAGAGGCTCTGGATATGCTGCAGGCCATGAACACGGGGCACGACGGTTCCATGACCACGGGACACGCCAACTCGCCGCACGACTTCCTGCGGAGACTGGAGACCATGGTGCTGATGGCCGGCATGGAACTTCCCGTACGGGCCATCCGTGAACAGATCTCCTCCGCCATCAACGTCATCCTGCAGTTGATGCGC
>CAYTRL010000476.1:0-4481 GCA_964439795.1 uncultured Thermodesulfobacteriota bacterium | reverse complement strand
TTCCGCTCCACCGCTTCTCCTCAAGTCAAGGTCTTGCCGTTGGGATATGGGAAACCTTCGTTGATCATGCGAAGTTTGATCCTGATGAGGCGGTTCGTGTCCTGAGGTGTTCATGAATGTGATCTCCATCCCGGTCATCGTCATGGCCGGCATCTCGTTCTACCTGGCGTTCTACCACCTGCTGATCTATCTCAGGCGGAGGACGCACCGGGAGCACCTGACCTTCGCCCTGACCTGTCTGCCCATGGGCCTGTACGACGTCTGCTGCGCCTTTGTCTACAACTCTTCCTCGGTGGCGCAAAGCCTGCCGTGGCAGCGCATGCAGGTGGCCCTGCTGGGGATGGTCGGGCTGTTATTTCTCTGGTTCATCGTGGATTACACCGGTGACAAGGTGAACCGGAAATGGCTGGCCGGGTTTTCTTTCCTTCTCCTGACGGCATCCGTCGTTTTTCTGGTCGATCGAAGTTCATTAACCTGGATCGCGGACAAGCCGTCCATCAAACATGTCCGATTGCCGTTCGGTCTCAGCGTCACCTATCACGAAGCCGCAGCAGGCGTGCTCACCACGGTGATCAGCGTAATGGGCGTGGTCATGCTCCTGTATATCCTGTGGGTGTCGATTCGGTTATACCGAAGCGGGGAGAAGGAGAAAGCCCGGCCCTTGTTCGTTGCCGTCTTTATCCTGTTGGCCGGATACGGGAACGACGCCGCCGTGAATTCCGGCCTGTACGCGTCCGTGTATGTCGTGGAGTACGCCTACCTGGCCATTGTTGTGCTCATGTCGAATTCCCTGTCCAAGGAGGTGGTGAAAGCGGCCACCATGAAAGAGGCCCTCCAGAAGAGCGAGGAGCGGGTCCGCGGATTGAACGAGGAGCTGGAACGACGCGTGGAGAGGCGGACGGGGCAGCTGCAGAGCGCGAACCAGGAACTGCTGGAGGTGAACCGAAAGCTGGAGGGGCAAACCGGGTTGGCCAACGAGATGGCTCAGAAGGCGGAGGCCGCCAATCAGGCCAAGAGCGAGTTTCTGGCCAACATGAGTCACGAGATCCGGACCCCCATGAACGGCGTGATGGGGATGACCGGTCTGCTCCTGGACACGGAGTTGACCCGGGAACAGCGGGAGTACGCCGAGACCGCACGCAACTCGGCCGATTCTCTTCTGTCCCTGATCAACGACATCCTGGATTTTTCCAAGATCGAGGCCGGCAAGCTGGACATGGAGATCCTGGATTTCGATCTGCGGACCACCCTGGAAGACCTGATCGAGATGCTGGCCGTGCGGGCCTACGAAAAAGGGCTGGAGATCTCCTGTCTCACCTACCCGGACGTCCCGTCACAGGTGCGGGGCGACCCGGGACGTTTGCGGCAGATCCTCACCAACCTGGCGGGAAACGCCATCAAGTTCACGGAACAGGGCGAAGTGTTCATCCGGGCCATGCTCGCGGGGGAGACGGAAACCCATGTGACGGTCCGGTTCGAGGTGATCGACTCCGGGATCGGGGTCCCGCCGGACAAACGGGATCGCCTCTTTCATCTGTTCTCTCAGGTGGATGCCTCCATCACGCGCCAGTACGGGGGCACGGGACTGGGGCTGTCCATCTCCGAACAGCTGACGAGGCTGATGGGGGGCAAGATCGGGCTGGAAAGCGAGCAGGGAAAGGGGTCCACCTTCTGGTTCACGGTGGTCCTGGAAAAGCAGCCGGTGGCCGCCCGGGAGGATATCTATGTGCCTGAGCACATCCAGGGGGAGCATGTCCTGGTGGTGGACGATCACCCCACCAACCGCCTGGTTCTGCGAGAGCTGCTCCGGTCATGGAAGTGCCGTCCGGACGAGGCGGCGGGTGGGGAAGAGGCCCTGGAGAAGCTACATTATGCCCGGGATGCGGGGGACCCTTTCCGGATCGTCCTGCTGGACATGCAGATGCCGGTCATGGACGGAAAGCGCGTGGGCCGGATCATCAAGAGCGACCCGAAGCTGAAGGACACCCTGCTGATCATGCTTACCTCCGTGGGACGGCGGGGTGATGCGGCGGACCTGAAGAAGATCGGTTTCGACGCCTACCTGATCAAGCCGGTGAAGAAATCTCAACTGTACGACTGTCTGGCCACGGTGCTGGGGGTCTCCTCCGCGGGGGGGGGGGAAGCCGAAGCACCGCTGATCACACGCTACACCCTGGAAGAAGAAAAGAAAAAACGGATCCGCATCCTCCTGGCCGAGGACAATGTGGTGAACCAGCAGGTGGCCCTGCGGATCCTGGAGAAGCTCGGCTATCGCGGGGAGGCGGTGGCCAACGGTGCGGAGGCCGTCAAGGCGCTGGCCATGATCCCGTACGATCTGGTGTTCATGGATGTGCAGATGCCGGTGATGAACGGGTTCGAGGCGACCCAGGCCATCCGGGATCCCGCTTCCGGGATCCTCAACCCCAAGGTTCCGATCGTGGCCATGACCGCGCACGCCATGGAGGGGGATCGGGAGAAATGCCTGCGAGCGGGGATGGACGACTATGTGAGCAAGCCGGTATCGGCCCAGGCCATCAGCGATGTCCTGGAGAAATACCTGAAGTGCAGATCCACGGTCCGAACCCCGCCCGCGGAGCAGGCTTCCCTGCAGCCGAATCCTGTGGAAATTCCGCGGTTGAAGGAGATTTCCGACGGAGACCCGGCGATCGAGCGTGAACTGATCGAACTCTTTCTGCAAAGCATGGAAAAGCATCTTGATGCGCTGATATCGGCGGCCCGGGATCGGGACAGGGAATCCCTGCAGCGGGAAGCGCACGCCACCAAGGGGATCAGCGCGAACATGGGGGCCCGGCGACTCCAGGACATGGTGGAGCGTTTGGAGCAGATCTGTTCCGGAAACGACCTGGACCCGGTTCCGGACATTGTCACGGCCATGGAAAAGGAGTACGCTCGCGCCCGCTCCTACCTGAAAGAGTATGCCAGAGCCGAAGACCTGATGCTGTCCGCCGCATTCCGGTAAAACGGATCGGCATCGCACACAGGGGCCTGTCGCCGTCGACGGTTACGTTCCTTCCACCCTGTATCGTCCTTCTTCCTCCCGGAGCCTGCCTTCCCCGGTGAGCTTCTGAAGATGACTGGCGAGGATCGCCGCCCCGGGGAACATATACTGGCCCTCGCTCCGGAACAGGACCGGAAGAAGTTCCTGGAATGTCCTGGGGCCCCCTTCCAGGGCTTCAAGCAAGCGCTGTTCTCTGCGCATCACCTTTTCCGCCGCTGTCCGGATGGCCGCCGGTGCGTCCTCGATCAGGTCTCCATGCGAGGGGATGACGAGACCGGGCTCCAGCGCGCGGAATTTTCGCATGCTTTCCAGGTACCCCGCTGATCCCCCGGCGTTGGGGGTGTAAAAGGGGACCTCCATGCCCAGCATATCTCCAACGAAGAGAATTCCCAGTTCCCGCTCGAACAGGGAGATATGGCCGGGATGATGCCCTGGGGTATGGACCACCTGGAACGAATACGGACCGCACCGGAGCGTATCCCCCTCCACCACCGTACGGTCCGGGCGGGTCTCGCTGATGGGACAGAAGGCCGCATAGAACTCCAGGATATCCATCCGTTCGCCAGGGAAGTACCTGGGGATCAGTTCCGCGTCAAAGATCCGGTTGAGCAGCCGGTTGTCCTGCAGAAAGGGAGCATCAATTTCGTGGTCCACCACGACCATCCCCGGGTTCAGGTCCCGGAAGTGAGCAATGGCCCCCATGTGGTCCGCGTGGGTGTGAGAGATGATGACCGTGTGGATGTCGGTAACCGACAGCCCCGCTTCCTGGAACAGCTCGGTGGTCTGGCGGATGTTCTTCTCCCCGCCGCCGCCGACCTCCATGCAGACGATCCCACGGGAATCGCGGATGGCCACGATGCTGGAGGAGTCCACGACCCCTTGCTTCTCCACCTTCAGAAAATAGAGATCCTCCCGAAGCTTCACCTGATCCTCCTTCCCGGGATGTGGTCGTTTCCATGAATTCACACGCTAGGGTCGCCCGGGGGAGCTTCCCTCGTCCTCGGAGCCTTCAGAAGACCTGAACCGGCCTCTGCGTCCTACGGGAACTCCCCGCGGACGCTTGCAGCCCATCCGGTCCCTGGCGGAATACACGGGAAAAATGGCTCGCATGGATCACGACTCAATCCATGATACAGGAACGGTGCGAGGTTTCCAGGTCTGAACATACACCGCTATTCGTAACCCTTGCCCGCACGCCTTGACGAAAGCAGGCATGGGGCATAGCAAGGGACGTTGCGAGGAGTCGAAGACGACGCGGCAATCCCCCGCCTCAATTGGGATGCGGGGCCGGGGGGTTGCCGCGGGTCCTGGCGGACCCTCGCAACGTTCGAAAATGGGACCCTTTCTGGCTCCCCTCGCAGCGGGCACCCGAGACCCACGAGTTTGTAGGGTGGGGCCCAGCCCCACCAGGGGATGTGGTGGGGCAGGGCCCCACCCGACACGGAACGGTTACCCAGTGGGA
>CAYTRL010000475.1:0-4520 GCA_964439795.1 uncultured Thermodesulfobacteriota bacterium | reverse complement strand
GGTAACCGAACGAGTTATCCGGGGGGGCACCCACGAGAAAAATGTAGAATGAAGACCTGACCCCATACACTTTAAATAGGCATTTATGTTTGAACTGGATTTCAACGGTTTTCGGCTCCTGCTCCTGGGTACGGACCTGCTTCTGTACCTGCTGGTGCTCGCTTCGTTCGGCTTTTTCCTGTTCGCCCGCAGACGCGAGTACTACCGCGCGGCGTGGCGCCAGATCCGCTCCCGGTCCCTGCCGATGATCTGCATGGGCGTGTGCCTGCTCTACGCCGTTCTGGCCCTGCTCGACTCCGTCCACTTCCAGAAACGGATCCGGACGCCGGGCGGGGAGGGTCAGGTCACGGCCCAGGGGGACCCGGTCTATGAAACCCGGGTCCTCACGGTCCTGGACGCCCTGTGCATGGGCCTGGGCCAGAGAAAGGAGAAGACCTTCTCCGCGCCCTTTGCCACCCATCAGTTCATCAAGGAGAGCGTGGAGTTGGAGGACGGCAGGACGGTCCGGGATTATCCGCGGTTGAAGTACGGGGGCGCCAGGCTCACCCAGCCGGATCGAAAGTGGAGACAGGTCACCATGCTGGCGATCCTGGGGCTGATCGTGGGGGTGGGTGTGGGGGGCGTCCTGATCGCCCTGTGCACGGGCCTTTTCGCGGTCCGGGGCCGCCTGTCCGGTCCGGGGAACGGGAAGAAGGCGGCCGGAACAGGCCTCCGCGTGGGACTCTTTCTGGCGGCCACGGCCGTGCTGATCTCGGTGCTGGCCTTCCTCTCCATGGAGTTTCACGTGCTGGGCACGGACCAGGTGGGGCAGGACATCCTCTACCGGGCAATGAAGGGGTCCCGGGTGGGGCTGGTCCTGGGTATCCTCACCACGCTCATCGCCACACCGCTGGCGATCCTGTTCGGGATCGCGGCCGGTTATTTCGGGGGGCGGATCGACGACCTGATCCAGTATGTCTACACCACGGTGGATTCCATCCCGAACATCCTGCGGATCGCCGCGGTGATGCTCATCGTGACGGCCCTGATGACGGCCACGCAGACGGTGGTCGCCTCGGACACCCGACTCCTGTGGCTCTGCGTGGTGCTGGGCATCGGGAGCTGGACCGGCCTGTGCCGCCTCCTGCGCGGGGAAACCCTGAAGGTGAAGGAGTACGAGTTCGTACAGGCGGCCGAGGCCCTGGGCGTAAACCGACTGAAGATCATGTTCCGGCACATCCTTCCCAACGTGATGCACATCGTGCTCATCTCGGTGGTGCTCCGGTTCAGCGGTCTCGTGCTGGCGGAAGCGGTGCTCGCCTACGTGGGGATCGGGGTGGACCCGTCCATGGAGAGCTGGGGCAACATGATCAACGCGGCACGGCTGGACATCTCCCGGGACCCGGCCGTGTGGTGGAACCTGCTGGCCGCCTTTCTCTTCATGTTCGGGCTGGTGCTTCCGGCCAACATCTTCGGGGACGCCGTGCGGGACGCCTTGGACCCCAGGTTGAAAACAGAATGAAAACCGGAGCCGTGACAACCATGAGCCCCAGGAGCACACCGGACCGGAACGAAGTCGTCCTCCAGGTCCGGGACCTGAAAACCATCTTCCGTACGTCCGAAGGGGTCGCCCGGGCGGTGGACGGGATCTCCTTCCGGATCCACGCCGGGGAGTCGTTCGCCCTGGTGGGCGAGTCCGGCTGCGGAAAGAGCGTGACCGCCCTGTCCATCATCCAGCTCCTCCAGAAACCGGCGGGCTCCCTGGCGGGAGGCAGCATCCTGTACCGGGGCAGGGACGTGGTGCGGCTTGCCGAGGTGGAGAAACGAAAGCTCCGTGGCAACGAGATCTCCATGATCTTCCAGGAACCGATGACCAGCCTGAACCCGGTGTTCACGGTGGGCGAACAGGTCATGGAGGTGATCCGGCGGCACCGGGGACTGAACCGTCCGGAAGCCCGGGAGAGCGCGCTCGAGATGCTGGAGCGGGTACGGATCCCGGAGCCGGGCCTGCGACTGAGGGAGTATCCCCACCAGCTTTCCGGGGGCATGAAGCAGCGCGTGATGATCGCCATGGCACTGGCCTGCCGGCCGGGGCTCCTCATCGCCGATGAACCGACCACAGCCCTGGACGTGACCATCCAGGACCAGATCCTGGACCTGATCCTGGAGATGCGGGAGAGCTACGGGACGGCCGTACTCCTGATTACGCACGACCTGGGCGTGGTGGCGGAGAACGCGGACCGGGTGGGCGTCATGTACGCAGGCCGCATCGTGGAGACGGGAAGCATGCGGGAGGTCCTTCATGCTCCCTCGCACCCCTACACCATGAAGCTGCTGGACTCCATCCCCTCCACCCGCAAGCGGGACGAAGCGCTGCAGACCATCGAGGGCAGGGTCCCGCCGGCGACCCGGTTTCCCCCCGGGTGCCGGTTCGCCGACCGGTGCCACCGGGCTCTGCCCGTCTGCCGGGAGATCGACCCGCAGCTCCTTCCCATCCGGGACGGGCACCGGGCCGCCTGCGTGCTGTACGACGAAAAGCTCATGGGTCGCACGATCCGGCCGGACCAGGTCCGGGAACTACCCGTGCCGCAGGCGGCGCACAGGAAAGGGGAGGATCCCGGCGAACTCCTGTCGGTGGAGGCCCTGCGGCTCTGGTTCCCGGTGAGGCGCGGGCTGTTCCGCAAGGCCGTGGCGCACGTGCACGCGGTGGACGGAACCGATCTGCGGATCCGGAGGGGAACGACCCTGGGACTGGTGGGGGAATCCGGGTGCGGGAAGACCACCCTGGGCAAGGCCGTTCTCCAGCTGATCCGGCCCACGTCCGGAAAGGTGATGTACGCAGGCACCGACCTCACCGGGCTCGGCCGGTCAGCACTCAAGCCCTACCGGAGCAGGCTCCAGATCATCTTTCAGGACCCGTTCAGCTCCCTGGATCCACGGATGATGGTGGAGGGGATCCTCTCGGAGGGAATGACCGCTCACCGGATCGGCCGCACCCGGGGGGAGCGAACCCACAGGGTCCGCGAACTCATGGAAAAGGTGGGGCTGGACCCGCAGATGATCCACCGGTACCCGCACGAGTTCTCCGGCGGGCAGCGCCAGCGCATCGCCATCGCCCGGTGCCTGGCCGTGGACCCCGAGTTCATTGTGTGCGACGAGGCGACCAGCGCCCTGGACGTTTCCGTACAGGCGCAAATCATCAACCTGCTGAAATCCCTGCAGGGGGAGATGAACCTGACCTACCTGTTCATCACGCACGACTTGTCGGTGGTGGAGTACCTGGCCGACGAGGTGGCGGTCATGTACCTGGGAAGGATCGTGGAGCGGGGCCGTTCCGACGAGATCTTCCGGGAACCCCTGCACCCGTACACCCGGGCGCTCCTGTCCGCGGTTCCCCGTCTGGACCCGGTGGAGGGAGTGCCCAAGATCCGCCTGCAGGGGGACGTTCCGTCCCCGGTGCACCCCCCGTCGGGCTGTCACTTTCACCCGCGATGCCCCAAGGTCATGGACCGGTGCTCCCGGGAATACCCCCCTGAGGTCCACCCGGCGGGCGGCGGCCACGCCTGCTGCTGCTGGCTCTACAAGGAGAAGAGTTCCTGATCCGTTTTTTCCGTCATTCAGGGGAAAAAACATGCCGCAGACCATCCTGATCACCGGCGCCAGCGGATTCATCGGGGAGAATATCGCCCACAGGCTCCGGATGGGCGGGGCCAGGGTTTACCTGGTCAGCGCGGGCCGGCAGCCCCGGGCCTCAGCGGAGAAATGCTTCACCGCGGACCTGGGCGTCCGGGGACAGTTCGCCCGCGCGTTGGGCGATCTTCCGGTGGATGCCGTGGTTCACACGGCCGCCGTGATCAACCCGGACGCGTGTCAGCGGGACCCCGCTCGGGCGCATGCCGTAAACGTGGAAGGGACCCGCGAGGTGGCCGAGTGGGCCGAGTCGCGCCGGGCGCGCATGATCTATTTCTCCACGGACCTGGTCTACAACGGGACGAAACCGTTCTTCCGGGAAGACGATCCGCCCGATCCCACCAACGTGTACGGAAAGACAAAGCTGGAGGGGGAAGAACGGGTCCGAAGAACCTGTTCCCACTGGGTGGTGATGCGGCTGGCCCTGAGCTATGGGCCCACCCGCGGGTCCCGGGGCGACTGGACCGAAAAGATGCGCGCCGCCCTGGCCGAGGGAAAGGAGCTGACCCTGTTCACGGACCAGTTCCGGACACCGGCCTACGCAGGCGACACGGCCGAAGCCGTGTTCCGGTTCGCCGGGGGTGAGGGCCGAACAGGGGTGTATCACATGGGAGGAAGGGAACGGGTGAGCCGGTACGAATTCGGCATCAAGTTCGCCCGGGTCTATGGGATCCCCAAAGAGAGGATCCGGCCGATCCGGATGGCGGACCTGCCCATGGACGCACCCCGCGCCCCGGACTGCTCGTTAAACACGGAGAAGATATCCCGGGACCTGGGCCTCTCCCTCTGCGACGTGGATGAGGGTCTCCGTCGACAGTGGGAAGAGGAAGAACGGGCGGGAGCGGAATAAC
>CAYTRL010000474.1:0-4538 GCA_964439795.1 uncultured Thermodesulfobacteriota bacterium | reverse complement strand
AGACGGCTTACGCCCTGATTTGGGGACTGGAGTTCAGTCGCGTGCTCTTCCGTTCTGTGACCACCTTTGCAGGGGTGGCGAAGTTCTGCCCGCCCGGGGTCTCGGCCGCGTAGACCAGGTACCGGATATCCCCGGGGGGGGTCACGTTGTCCGTGGCCTGGAGCCAGGCCAGGGCGATCTCCGTGGATCCCCCGGACTCGGCGGTCTCGAGACCCGCGAACACCGGCGGGTCGTTGTCCGGTTCCGGGTAGGTGGTGGCGGACTCCACGACGGTGTTCTCCTCCGTGTTCCCCGCCTCATCACGGGCGCGTACGGCGAAGTAGTAGGTGTGGTCCGGATCCAGGACGCTCATCTCGGTGGCGGAGGTGCCGACGACCACCTTGGCCGGGTTGTTAAAATCCATAGTGCCGGGGGTGTCCGAGAGGAAAACGAGGTACCAGATGGCGGACGGAGGGCTCATGTTGTCCGTAGCTTCCTCCCAGGCAAGATCCACGGTGTTGGGGCCCGTGGCCGTGGCGGTCTGCAGGCCGTCAAACACCGGTGGGGTGGAGTCCGGATTGTCCGTGGTGGCGAAGCGTTCCACGGTGTTGGTTTCCGTGTTTCCGGCCTGGTCCCGGGCGCGCACCACGAAATAGTAGGTTGTTTCCGGCTGGAGGTTCGGCACGACCATCATGAGATCGCCTGTGACCACAAACTTCGGGTCGTTGAAGTCTTCAGCACCCGAAGCGTCGGAGATGAACACCAGGTAGACGATATCCGCCGACGGGGTCGTGTTGTCCGTGGCTTGCGACCAGGAAAGCTCCACCGTGGTCGTCCCGGTGGTGATGGCGGACTGCAGGCCGGTGAAATTCGGCGGTTCGGTGTCCTGTTCCTGTTCCGTGGTGGTGGAGCGTTCCACGGTGTTGGTTTCCGTGTTTCCGGCCTGGTCCCGTGCACGCACCACAAAATAGTAGGTCGTTTCCGGCTGGAGGTTCTGCGCGACCGTGGTGAGGTCGCCGGTGACCGTCAGAGACGGGTTGTTGAAATCCTCACCCCCCGATGTTTCGGAGAGGAACACAAGGTAGACGATATCCGCGGAGGGGGTTACGTTGTCCGTGGCTTCCGCCCAGTTCAGCTCCACCGTGGTCGCCCCGGTGGCTGAGGCCGACTGCAGGCCGTTGAACTCCGGCGGGTCGTTGTCCTGTTCCTGTTCCGTGGTTGCGGAACGTTCCACGGTGTTGGTTTCCGTGTTTCCGGCCTGGTCACGTGCTCGAACCACAAAGTAATAGGTGGTGCCCGGGAGGAGGTCCGGCACTTCTGCTGTAAGATCGCCGGTGACCACCAGGGCCGGGTCGATGAAATTCTCGCCCCCCGGGGTTTCGGCCATGAAGACCAGGTACTGGATCTCCTCCGGAGGGGTCACGTCATCCGCGGCGGCGTTCCAGCCAAGTTCCACGGTGGAGGTCCCCGTGGCCGCGGCGGACTGCAGGCCGTCGAACTCCGGCGGGTCGGTATCCGGTTCCTCTTCCGTGGTTGCGGAGTGCTCCACGGTGTTGTCGTCCGTTTGGCCGGTCTCGTTCCGAGCACGCACCACGAAGTAGTAGGTGGTGTCCGGCTGGAGAAAAGGCACCGTCGCCGACTGTACTCCGGTCACGGACAGGGACGGGTTGCCGAAATCCTGGCAGCCTGAGGTTTCGGCCATGAAGACCATGTACTGGATTTCCTCCGGGGGGGTCACCGTGTCCGAGGCGGCGCTCCACCCAAGATCCACCGTGGTGGATCCGGAGGCCACCGCCGTTTCAAGGCCGGCGAAAAGCGGGGGTGAATACACCCGGTGCATCTGGATCGCCAGTTCCAAGGGGGTGCCGTCCAGCGCCGTGGTGGCACTGCCGGTGTACACAAGACGGGAAGGGATCTGGAAGTTGAAGGCATCCACGCGGAAGATCCTGGCCGGTCCGTTGGGAACCTGGATTTCAAGCTCGATAAATTCCGCCTCGGGCTGGGGCTCCAGTTCCTGTTCGATCGGTACCATGCCGGGGCCCGAGATGGAGAGGACGATCCGGTGGACATCCTCGGGAAGGGACTGAACCGCGGAGCGGGACAGGGTGTTGTCCTGCCCCGATCGGTTGTCGAAGCGCAGGGTCACGTTCGTGGTTCCCGGGTGCCCGAAATCCTCCGGTCCGACGGAACCGCATGATGCCGCAGCGAAAACCAGCGGCAGGAGGATGAGAAAAGAGAGAGCCTTGTTCATATCAGCGCCCTTCCGGAAACTGTACGTTGACGTTTACGTCCGTGGAGCCGGATCCCAGTGCCCGGGATGGCTCCTGTTGAATGGGGGGCTGCCCCAGGTTTTTCATGGCTTCCCAGACAGGAGGAGTCTTTTCAGATCCCCGGGGCCCCTGCGGATCTCCTCCGGCTTGCCCTTCTTCGCCGGATTGACTCGTGATCTTTTCTCCGTCGGTCCCCGGGCGCGGGATCCGGTCTCTACGGTCCCGGAACACTTCGCCGATGGCAAGCGTTCCGGCCCGGTACTGCTTGAGCAGGTGCGGCGGGGTCTGAGAGGGCGGTATCGGTGGTTTTCCCAGGGGAACCCGTGTCATCTGGCCCTTCCGCAGGGTCACGACCTTGAGGATCTCTTTCTGGATGCTTCTTGCCGTAACTTCACCGGCCAGGACCATGATCAATGTTTCCAGGTCGGCGCCTGATCCCTGAAGGGTCACGATAAACTTGGTCCCCCGTGCGGCGGCCACCGCGGTGGGGGTGTGTACCTCCAGGTCCGAGCGGCCCACCACCGCCTTGAGCGAACCCTCCAGCAGGTTGTACACGGCCCGGGATCGGTCCTTCTCGCTGCTGTACAGGTACTCATCCACCGATACCCGGCTCTGTTCGCCCAGGTTGAGGACGCTGTCGTCACGGAAGAAGAGCTTGGCCCGGGAATTCGGGCCGGTTGCTACCGTATCCTTCAAGAAGAGCGGATCCCGGGCACGGGCCGGGGTCTGCTGGCCTGCCCGCAACAGTCGAACATCCTTCTTGACGGTCAGCACGTGCCCGGCTTCGTCCTCTTCACCGAACGCCGTGGTGCACGGAAGCAGGAAATACGCAAGGAGGGGGAAGATGATCCAGGTTTTTTTCATGGCAATCCCGCCGCTAGAAAGATTCCGGTAATGTTTCGGTTGTACCCGAAAAGGGAACTGATGTTCGAACTGTTGATCACGGTCGTGTTGATCAGCGTGGCCGACAGCCAGGGGGTGATCATGTAGGTGACCGCGGCTGAATATTGCTGTTCACGGTCCAGGCGCTTTTTCCCGGTGCCGGGGTAGTCGGCCTGGTAGCGACGTTCGGTATAGACTCCGCCCAGGCCCACGTGCAGGACCCAGATACGGAACGCGGCCTCCAGGCCGAAACGGAAACCGTCGTAGCTCCAGTACGCCGCCTTTGCACGGTCGAAGTCTCCCTGGCCGTACAGCTGGAAATCGACCCCTTTCCAGGATGCGTACTGCCTCGCCGTCACGGAATTGAAATGACCCGTTCGCAGGGCGTTGGTCGGGAACAGGTCGGTGTTGAAGTAGTTCTGGTCCCGGAAGGAATAGCGGAGTTCGGTGAAAAGGCTTTTCCCCCAGTTCACGGCCACATTGCCGAACCCTTCGTTCACCCGCCCGTAGGTGTCACAACCCAGCAGGGTGTTTTCGAACACGTACCCAACACTGGGGACCAGGAAGTCCCAGAGACGAAAGGACAGGCTGGGGGAGATCTTGTTGAAGTTTACGTTGAAGCCGCTCTCCTCCACGTGAAAGCTCTGAAAAAAATCGTAGTCCAGCCCCAGCCCCACAAACCGGTTCTGATACGGAACGAGTCCCGCCGAAAGGAACAGGATTCCGCTGAAATCCGGACGGCGGTCCTTGTCGGTACCCACGGGGGGGTTGTCCGCTTCCAGGGTCACGTTGGTGTCGTAGTTTCCGCCCAGTCCCCCGTTCAGGCGAACCCGGAGCTTCTTCAGGAGGGTTTCTTCCCCCCCTCCGCAGTTCTGCATCAGGATTGAGATCTCTCCGGAACGATCATCACGGGGCGCCTGGGTTTGAAACGTATCGAAATGATCCGCGGCCTTTTCGCAGTCTCCGGTGCGCGCGTAGAGCAGTCCCAGTTCGAACGAGACGTTGGGTGATTCCGGGTCCAGTTCCCGGGCCCTTTTCAGGAGGTTCTCGGCCTTCTGCATGTTGCCGAGGCGAGAGTAGGCCAGGCCCGCGTAGTAGCATGCCTCCGCGTTGTCCGGGACCGACGCAAGGGCCTGTTCGAGTTTTTCCACCGCGCCCGTGTAATCCTGAACGCTGATCTTATCGATCCCCTGGGCGATGAAGATCTCCGCGTCCAGGCCCCATGCGGGGACAGCCTGCGCGCAAAGAAAGAAGATGAGGAAGAACGGAAGGATTCTGTTCATTGCAGCCCCTGTCATGAATGGATCCAATCGCGTCAACAAGAACGGGAATGAGAAATTTATTCCAAGGAAACCGTTGGCTCGAAAATTCTTCCTACGATAGGAGAGAGCGGGGGAGAAGTCAAAC
>CAYTRL010000473.1:0-4586 GCA_964439795.1 uncultured Thermodesulfobacteriota bacterium | reverse complement strand
CCGGGTCCGGATCATCCTTGCGGTGGTGCAGCACCGCGTTTTCCAGGGAGAGTACGTAGCTTTCGCCCAGGTCCGTGAAGACGATGTTCACCACCGTGTCTTTTCCTTCGGCGTCCGGGCCGTTCAGCCCCACGGCCATGGAATCGAAGAAGCGGGGAACGGGTGTGCGGCGTACGAGTTCCATCGCGGCGGTCAGGTCGGTGCCCTTCTCCGGAGGCCCGTGCCTCAGTTCGTGGGCCGCGGTCAGGTACTCGTCGCGCCACACGCCGGACTCGGCCTGGTAGCCCAGCTGTTCGTACGTGTTGGCCAGGAGATCCCGCGCCGCTTTATTCCCCGGGTCGGAGAATATGAGGTCGTTCAACACCTGGGCCACCCAGCGGTACTCCCCCCTGTCAAAGGAAGCCTGCGCCTTTTGTAGCACGGCGTCCGCCCCTCCCATGTACTCCACGCGCTTGACCGCGGTTTCCTCTGGAGGCAGGGGGTTCAGGTTCGCCGGATTCCCGTCGTACCACCCGAAGTAACCCTGGTAGACGGCCTTGGCATTCTGCCGAAGCGTGCCGTAGTAGCCCCGGTTGGAGAAGAAGGTTCTCAGGGACTCGGGCAGTTCGATCCGTTCGGAGATCTCGCGCGGCGTCAGGCCCGCATTGGCCATCCGCAGGGTCTGGTCGTGGATGTACTTGTACAGGTCTCTCTGTTTCTTCAGGAAGTCCAGGATCCGCTCGTTGCCCCAGATCGGCCAGTTGTGTGAGGCGAAGTAGATGTCGGCATCACCGAACATCTCTATTGCTTGATTGATATAGTTGCTCCACTTCAGGGCGTCCCGGATCTTGGCCCCGCGGAGGGTGTACACGTTGTGCATTTGCCGGGAGACCACCTCGGCGCCGCAGAAGGCCTTGAAATCAGGCAGATAGAACGTGAACTCCGCCGGGGCCTCGGACCCGGGCGTGTTCTGGAAGATGAACCGGACCCCGTCGATCACCATCTCCTGGGGGGTCCGGTCTACGGTCTCCGTGGGTGCCAGGATCCCGAACGACCCGAACGCCCCGGTCTTTCCCAGGCCCGAATCCACGTGTCCCCGTTCCGACACGTCCAGGTGCCGGCCGAACTGGTAGCCCGCCCGGCGGCCCATGGCGATGCCGGCCAGGATGTTCTCGCTGGTGGCCTCTTCCATGAAACCGGAGGGCGCGATGATCCGGACCCTGTTTTTCGCGGCCTCTTCAGGGGACAGTATCCCCAACACCCCTCCGAAATGGTCGATATGGCTGTGGGTGTACAGGACGGCCACGATCGGTTTGGGTTCCAGGTGTTCACGGGCAAAGGAGATGGCCTTTGCGGCGCTTTCCTTTGATGTGAGAGGGTCCACGATGATCCAGCCGGTCTTGCCCTCGATGATTGTCATGTTGGATATATCGAAACCCCGAAGCTGATAGATCCCCGGCGCCACTTCGAACAGGCCGTGGATGTTGTTCAGCTTGGCCTGCCGCCACAGGCTGGGGTTGACGCTCTCCGGTGCCTCGCCCTGGATGAACGCATACCCGGGCATGTCCCAGATCGTGTCCCCCCCCGATCCCTTCACCCGCAGGTCCGGGTCGCTGGCGATCAACCCCTGCCGGGCCTCCTCGAAGTCCCGGGGATCATCCAGCGGAAGCTCGTCCCCTGCGGCTTCGTTCACCCGGGCCGTGATCGCCGTGGGTGCGGTGTGTCCCCGGGCATCGGCACCAGGGTCCTGCCGGGTCTTGCACCCGCCGAGAACCGCCAGCAGACATGCCAGAAAAAGGATCGAGAGATATTTCATCATGGCCCTCCCCGTGAGCCTGCGTTGGATGAGAAACCTTCGACGGCGTTCCGTTGTTGTTGGCCTTCCCGAGAACAGGGTCCAGGTATCGGAAAAACATACCATACCAGGCGGGATGGTGCAGGACCACATCAAAATGGAGTCGGAGTTCCGCCTCAGCAGCTTCGCCCTGCCCCCGGACCCTTGACAGGGAGGATTCGGTGTACGAAAAAAGGAGCAGATCGTCACAACGCACTTTCTTTTGGAATGTTCTTCCGATCCATGGAAAGGGAAACCGGAGCCCGACCGGGGGACCCAGGGGTGAACCGAACCGTTGATCGCCTTTTCCTCTTGTTCCTGGGGGTGGGCATCCTGATCCTTCCCCTGTCGTCATGCAAGAAGAAACACGAACTCGAGGTCACGGCCACGGCCTACAACTCTCTCCCCGCCCAGACCGAGGGAGACCCCTGTGTTACGGCTTGGGGTGACCGGCTCGAACCCGGGGACAAGGTCATCGCCGTGTCCCGCGACCTGATCCCACTGGGCCTGACCCACGGGGTGGAGGTGGAGATCCTGGGGCTCCCCGGCACGTACCGGGTCCTGGACAAGATGAACCGGCGATGGAAGATGAAGATCGACATCTACATGGGGAACGACCTGAAGGCGGCACGCGAGTGGGGACGGCGCCGGGTGACGATCCGGTGGTATGAATAGGCGGTGTCGTGAACCCTCCTGAAAGAACGCAAGACAGGTTCCATGGGGGAGAAGACGTGCAGAATAGAGGAGCACCCGATCCATTCATCCTTGCCCTGGACATCGGAAGCTCCTCGGTCCGCGCCCTGGCCTTTTCGACTTCGGGAAAGCGGGTCCCTGGGAGCCTGTGCCGGGCTTCCCTCAGGATGACTCCCGGCCCGGAAGGGTTCGCGGAACTGGACCCGGAACAGGTTTTGGAAAAGGTTGTCCGGGTGGCCGGAGGCACCCTGCAAGCCCTGGGCGCCCGGGCCGGCTCCCTGGAAGGGGTGGCCGTCTCCTGCTTCTGGCACAGCCTGATCGGGTTGGACCGCCAGGGCAGGGCACTGACACCGGTGTTGATGTGGGCCGATCTTCGCTCCGCCCGGCAGGCCGGGGTCCTCCGAAAACGGCTCGGGCGGAAAAAATACCTCAGGAGAACAGGGTGTGCTCTTCACCCCGCCTACTGGCCCTCCAAACTCCTCTGGCTCCGTGAGAAAAGCCCGCGGGTCTACGGACGTGTCCGGCGATGGGTCTCCATGGACGGCTACGTCCTGGGGAAGCTCCAGGGGGAATATGGGTCAGGCCATGCCATGGCGGCGGGCACCGGCCTGTATGACCAGGGGAAACGGGACTGGGACGAGGCGATCCTCCGGGAGCTGGATATTTCCCGGGACCGGCTCCCAAAGCTGCGTCCTTTTTCCCGGCCGCGTCGAGGGCTCAGGAAGTCGTACCTGGAGTCCCTGCCCGCCCTGGCCGGGGTTCCTGTCTATCCGGCCCTGCCCGACGGCTACTGCGCCCAGGTGGGGAGCGGTTGCCGACGGGAAGGAAGGGCGGCCCTTACCCTGGGAACCAGCGGTGCCCTCCGGGTGATGGCCGCCGGGGGATCTCTCCCGGCCGTCCCAGAAGGGTTGTGGTGCTACCGGGTGGAACGGGACCGTTTCCTGGTGGGCGGGGCGGTCAACAACGTGGGGAACCTTTTCACCTGGCTCAAAAAGACGTTCTCATTGCCCCCGCCGGAAAGATGGAAGGGGGCTTCCACCCGCCTGACCGAGGTTTCATCAACATACCCGCCCGGAACGCACGGGCTGACGGTGCTTCCTTTCCTGCACGGCGAGCGCAGCCCCGACTGGCCCCTGGAGGCCTTTGGTGTCGTGTCCGGGCTCAGGGCCTCCACTCGCCCGGAGCAGGTCTACCAGGCCTTCTTCGAGTCGTCGGGGTTTCAGCTTGGCAGGATCTACCGGCTTCTGGAAGCAGGGGGCCTGATCCGGGAAGAGGAGATCCGTGTTTCCGGAGGCCTCCGGGAACCGTTTCTGCTGAACGCCTTTGCTCATGTGGTGGGGCGGCCCCTTCGGATCCTCCCCGAGCGGGAGGTCTCCTCCCTGGGTGCCGTGAAAAGGGTTATGGCTGCCCTGGGGGTCAGCCCCGGGGAAGGGGACGAGTCGGGCCGGACTTCAGGGCAAAGGTTCGAGCCCGCTGAGGAGCACCGCCCGGCCTGCCTGGCTGAGGCCGAAAGGCAGGAGTCCCTGAACAGGCTGTATCGGGAGGGCCGCCTGTTTTTCTGAGCACACGGGGTCGTGGCAAGATCCGTGAGGAAGGTCCCGCCTTCTTTCCCGCTCGCGAAACCTTGAAGCAAGATAATAAAGGTTGATTTTCATGGAGTTCCTGGCTGATTTTCACATCCACTCCCGGTTTTCCCGTGCAACCAGCCGGGACCTGAACCTGAAAAATCTGGAGAAGGCGGCCCTGGAGAAAGGGATCACCGTGGTGGGCACTGGGGATTTCACGCACCCGGGCTGGATGGAGGAGATCCGGGAGTGCCTGGTGGAGGCGGAGGAGGGGCTCTTCCGCCTCCGGGACGATCTGGCCCGGGAGGCGGCCGCCGAGGTGCCTTCTTCCTGCAACGGTGAAGTGCGGTTCCTGCTCACCGTGGAGATCAGCAGCATCTACAAGCGTGATGATCAGGTCCGTAAGGTGCACAACCTGATCTTCGCCCCCACCCTGGAGGCCGCCCAGTCGATTGCCGGCCGTCTGGAAAGGATCGGGAACATCGCCTCGGACGGACGGCCCATCCTGGGCCTGG
>CAYTRL010000472.1:0-4587 GCA_964439795.1 uncultured Thermodesulfobacteriota bacterium | reverse complement strand
GCTGCTGGTCATGTCCGCCCTGATCATGCTCGTGCCCGGTGAGACGGGCGCTGTACCGGCCTGGATGGTTGTGGTCATCCTGGGACGCGATATCACGGTGACCAGCCTGCGGGGGGTCGCGTCCGCCCAGGGGGTCGTGATCCAGGCGGAGGAACTGGGAAAGTACAAGACCATCCTGCAGATTTTCGCCCTGACCGGGTTGATCCTGCACTATACCTATTTTTCTATCGACTTCCATCTGGGCGGGATGTATTTTCTCTGGGCATCCCTGCTGCTCAGTGTCTGGTCGGGGATCTCCTATTTTCAGAAGTTCTGGTCATCCGTGATCCGGAAATCGTAGCGCATCCCGGAAAGAGTACCCCGGAAGGATTCGTCGGATGAGTACGCACGAAAAACGAGAAGAGGACACACCCGCCGCGTCTGATCCGGGACAGGCAGAGTGCCCGGAGTTGGAAAAAAAACTGGGGTACTCCTTTCGGGACAAGACACTCCTGCTGGAGGCCGTCACCCACCGGTCCCTGCTCAACGAGCTTTCCGGAGGAGACAGGAAGGACAACGAGCGGTTGGAGTTCCTGGGGGATTCGGTTCTCGGGATGATCATTTCCGAGTGGCTCATGGAACTGTTCCCCAGGGAAAAGGAGGGGGAACTGACCCGGTTACGGTCTGTTCTGGTGAAGGAAAAACGGCTTTCCGAAGTGGCCCTCACACTGGGACTGGGAAACCACCTCTGCCTGGGAAAGGGCGAGGAAAGGATGGGGGGCCGCAGCAAGCCGTCCGTTCTGGCCGATGCCCTGGAAGCGGTCGTGGGCGCTGTCTACCTGGACGGGGGCATGTCCCCCGCACAGGCGTTCATCAAGGGGCAGTTCCGGGGTTTTCTCGACGGGATGAAAAAAAACCGGTTCATGCTTACCGATCCGAAGACCCGGCTCCAGGAACTCCTGCTGGCCCTGTTCCGCTCCCCGCCCGTGTACCGGGTTGTGGACGAGGAGGGGCCGGACCACGAAAAGACCTTTTATGTGGACCTCTCGGTCCGCGACCTCCTGCTGGCCTCCGGAAAGGGGAAAAGCAAGAAAGAGGCGGAGCAGGATGCCGCGGAGCAGTTCTTGAAGACGCTGGAGCGAAACCCCCTCGGACTCCTGTAGGCAGACACACTTTTCCCGGCTATGAAGAGACCGAACGACAGACGAAGTGCTTCCCCGTGGATCGCTCCGGTTTTCATCCCCCACCTGGGGTGTCCGCACCGCTGCGTGTTCTGCAATCAGCATCTTGTCAGCGGGACGGGCACCCCTCCGACCCCGGACGAAGTGCGGTCACGGCTCGAGCGGATGGTTCGTTCGTACAAAGGACCCGAGGGCAGAAGGCGGCAGATCGCCTTTTACGGAGGCAGTTTCACGGGGATGGACCCGGTCCTGCAGCGTGATTATTTGCTCGTGGCCCGGGACTTTCTCCGGCGGGGGCGGGTCGACTCGGTTCGTGTTTCCGCCCGGCCCGATGAACTGCAACGGGATCGATTGGCGCTTCTCCGGGACCACGGAGTATGCACTGTGGAGATCGGGGTGCAGTCCCTGTCGGACCGGGTGCTGTTCGAGAGCCGCCGCGGGTGTACCGCCGTGCAGGCGCTGGAAGCGGTTCGAAACGTTCGGAAGACCGGCATGGAGGTGGGGGCGCAGATCATGGTGGGCCTGCCCGGGGACACGGGCAGGGAGTGCATGGAAACGGTGGACGTTTTATGTGATGTGCGTCCGGATTTCGTGCGGGTCTATCCCCTGCTCGTCTTGCAGGGAACGGAGGTTGCCCGCCGGTTCCGGAACGGCCGGTACCGGCCCCTGGACCTGCCCGACGCCGTGGCCCTGTGTGCCGGCATGCTCGCGAGATTCCGGCAGGCATCCATCCCGGTAATCCGGATCGGCTTACAGGACGAGGAAGGGATGCACGGTACGGACGGGGCGGTTCTGGCCGGTCCGGCACATCCCGCGTTCGGGTTTTTGGTGCAATCGTTCCTGTACCGGGAAGAGATGCTCCGCCTTGTGGCCGGGCATCGCACCTCCCGCCCCGCGGGGGTGCGCTTCCGGATCCACCCGAATGATCGGCCGCTTTTTTCCGGACACCGACGGCAAAACATCCGGGTGCTGCAGGAGACAACCGGGACGGAAACCATCACGGTAGAGGAAGATCCTCGCATGCCCCGGGGCCGGCTGGAAATGGTGGAGCCATCATGAGCGGGGAATCGGGATACCGCGCCGGGTTCGTGGCCATCGTGGGAAGACCCAACGTGGGAAAGTCCACGTTGCTGAACCACCTGCTGAAGGAAAAGGTGGCCATCGTCTCCGACAAGCCCCAGACCACCCGCAACCGGTTGCGGGGCATCCTGTCCGAGGAACGGTACCAGATCGTTTTCGTGGACACCCCCGGGATCCACGAGCCCAGGGATGAAATCAACCGGTACATGGTTCAGGAGGCCACCGCCACCCTTCGCGAGGTGGATTTCATTTTGTTCCTTGTGGAACCCTCCCACAGCCTCGGAAAGCAGGATCTTCGTGTGGGAAACCTGCTGGAAGATACACAGTTGCCGGTTTTTCTGCTGGTCAACAAGGTCGATGTCTTCTCCCGGGAGGCCGTGGGTGCGGCAAGGGACCTCTGGGGGAAACGGTTTCCCTCCATGAAGATCTTTCCCGTTTCGGCGCGTACCGGCAAGGGGGTTCAGGGGGTCCTGGACCGGGTGGTCAGGGCGTTGCCGGAGGGAGCCCCTTTCTTCCCCCCGGATCAGATCGCGGACCAGCCCGTGCGCTTTCTCTGCGCAGAGTTGATCCGGGAGAAGGTGTTCCGTCTCACCGGAGAGGAGGTGCCCTACGCGGTAGCCGTGGAAGTCACCTCCTTCCGGGAGCCGGTGCAGGATCCCGACGGGCCGATCTGTATCGATGCCAACATTCACGTGGAGCGCCCCTCTCAGAAGGGGATTCTCATCGGAAAAGGGGGGGGCATGATCAAAAGGGTAGGGTCCGAGGCTCGGCGTGACATGGAGGCACTTCTTGGGGCAAGGGTATACTTGAATCTCTGGGTGAAGGTGACCCGAGGATGGCGCAATGATCCGAAAAGTCTCCGCTGGCTCGGATACCGGTGAGCGGGAAAATACGGACACGGACCCTGTGAGGAGAGGGAAGCGGGATGCCCCCGTTCAGGCGGACCTGCCCCTGGTGGCCGTGGTGGGCCGGCCCAACGTGGGAAAATCCACCCTGTTCAACCGGCTCGTGGGGGAGAGGAAGTCCATTGTCCGGGATACGCCCGGGGTGACCCGCGACCGGATCGCCGGGGAGGTGGAATGGGGGGCGTTCCGTTTTCAGCTGGTGGACACCGGGGGCCTGGATCTAGACGCCTCCCCGGATCATATTTCCGGGAAGATCCGCTCCCAGATCCGGCAGGCGTTTCACCAGGCGGACCTTCTGCTCTTCGTAGTGGACGGTCAACATCCACCCCATCCCCAGGATCCGGAGATTGTCCGGACGCTCCGCAAGACCCGGAAGCCGGTTGTGTGTGCGGTCAACAAGATCGACGCCCCCTCTCACGAGGAGAACGTCTATCCGTTCTACCGGCTGGGCCTGGACCCCCTGTTCCCGGTGAGTGCGGAGCACGGGATCGGCTTTTCCGACCTGCTCGACCACATCACGGAACAGCTTCCTGCTCCGGGGGCAGGATGCGTTGGGGAGGAGGAGGCGGAGCCGCCCATCCGTGTGGCGGTGGTGGGCCGGCCCAACGTGGGGAAGTCCACCCTGGTCAACCGGCTTCTCCGGGAAGAACGGCAGTTGGTGGATCCCACGCCTGGAACCACGCGGGATGTGGTGGACAGTCCGTTCCAATGGGGCGGACAGTCGTTTCTGCTGATGGACACGGCCGGGATCCGCAGAAAGGGGAAGGTGAAGGCCGTCGTCGAGAAGATTGCCGAAGTCAAAGCGCTCAAGTTCCTGGACCACTGCGATGTCGCCCTGCTTCTGGTGGATGCGGCGGAAGGCATCACCGATCAGGATGCTCACATCGGCGGTTATATCCTGGAGAAAGGGAAATCCCTGATCATCCTGGTGAACAAGTGGGATCTCGTGAAGTCCTCCTTAGAAAAACCGAACGAGTTCCTGAAACGGGTGCGGCAGGGTCTGCCCCATCTCCAGTTCGCCCCGCTTCTGCCTGTTTCGGCGTTGACCGGCTCCCACCTGGACAAAGCCATGGGAGAGGTCTGCCGGGTGTTTGAGGCCAGTCGGATGCAGGTCCCCACCGGTCCCCTGAACCGCATGCTGGAAGAGGCGGTGGAAGGGCACCCACCCCCCTCGGACGGTTCGCGTATCCGAAGGTTGAACTACATCACCCAGGTAAAGACGGCCCCCCCCATGTTTGTGATCTTTACCAACTCGTCCCGCAGGGTCCACTTTTCCTACGAGCGGTACCTGATTGGACAGATTCGTCGTCACTTCGGGTTCCAGGGTGTCCCGATCCGGCTGGTATTCCGCAAGAAACATTGACGAAACACAGACGTGGTGAGCGAGCCGGGGCAGGGAACATCGGCGGGTTCATCTCACGAACCGCACGATCCGGAGTCTC
>CAYTRL010000471.1:0-4605 GCA_964439795.1 uncultured Thermodesulfobacteriota bacterium | reverse complement strand
TTTTGAACTAACAATTGTTCCTTGAGTAGTTGACGGTGCGGGTTCAGCGGTGGTCGTTGAGGCCTTCCTTTACCATGGGGCTGGGTCTGGTTGCCCTTTCCTGTTACGGGATCGTGATCGTGACCGGGCTTCTCCTCATGTTCTACTACAAGCCCTCCACCGCCCTGGCCTATGATTCCATCAAGGACATTCATTATGTGGTGCCCACGGGGCGCATCATAAGGAACGTGCACCGGTGGGCCGCGCATCTGATGGTTCTATCGGTGATCCTGCACATGGCCAGGGTCTTTTTCACGGCCTCCTACAAAAAAACGCGCCAGTTCAACTGGGTCGTGGGGATCCTCCTGCTGATCGTGACCTTCGGCCTGTCTTTTACCGGGTACCTCCTGCCCTGGGACCAGCTGGCCTACTGGGCGATCACCATCGGTGCCAATATCGCCCAGTCGCCGCGGGAGATCACCGATGCGCTGAACCTGACCCAATACGTGGATCCCGGCGGGCTCACAAAGATCATCCTTCTGGGTTCCAGTTCCGTGGGAGAGGATGCCCTGGTTCGCTTTAACCTGCTCCATGTGATCCTGCTTCCCCTGGTCCTGACCGTGCTTCTGGGCGTTCATTTCTGGCGAATCCGCAAGGACGGGGGGCTGTCCCGTCCCGAGGAGGAGGAACCGCCCCCGGAACAGGGAGAAAGGGATGGGACAACGCCGGTTTTCACGCAGGCACCCGAAAAAACATACGGCATCATGGCTTTCGTGCGGGGATCCTCCCCCGCGGTGGACCGGGGGCCCGAGGATACCGTGCCCACCTGGCCCCGCCTGTTTTATGCGGAGCTGGCGGTCTTCATGGCAACCCTCCTGGTGCTGTTGGCCTGGTCTCTCCTGATGGATGCCCCGCTGGCAGAGCTTGCCAATCCGCTGGTTCCGGAGAATCCGGCCAAGGCGCCCTGGTACTTCCTGGGGGTCCAGGAGCTGGTTTCCTTTTCCGCCTTCATGGGGGGCGTGGGGATCCCGACCATCGTGATTCTCGGCCTGCTCCTGATCCCCTATCTGGACACCGAGGACTCGGGTACCGGGCGCTGGCTCGGGGGCCGGGGTGAAAAGAAGGTCGCCCTCTGGTCCCTGGTCTACGGTCTGGCGAGCGTGTTTCTCGTGGAAATCATCGCCATCCGTTTCGGCTGGTTACGGGAATGGATCCCCGGGTTGCCCCAGTTGATCGTCACCTTCATCAATCCGGGGACCGTACTGACAGCTCTTTATGCCCTGTGGTCCCTGGGAGTCGTGCACAAGACAGGCTCGACCCGTCTCGGCGCGGTGGGCCTGTTCACCTGTTTCCTTGCGGGATTTCTGGTGCTGACCGTCATCGGTGTGCATTTCCGCGGGCCCAACTGGGATTTTTACTGGTCGCCGAGCATGTGGCCTACAGCGCATTGAGGGAAACATGGGAAAAAACGTGCCCGGAAACAAAATAAAGATCCTTCTTCTCGTAGCCTCCCTGCTGGCGATTCCGCTGATGCTGATATCCGCTTTTGAAGAGAACCTCTCCGGGGACTGGCGCGATCATCAAAAGGCCTACCGCACCCTGCTCAAGGAACGGGCGGCGAACGAAAAGGCCCGGGAAGCCGCGGAGGGTTACGAGATCCGGCTGCGACAGGTGGTCCTCACGGATCTGGGACGCATGGACCGCTGTGTGACCTGTCACGCGGGCGTGGACAATCCGCAAATGGCCGATGCCGCGCTTCCCATGCGGGCCCACAGCGGGACCTTTCTCAAGGACCACCCCCTGGAGACGTTCGGTTGTACGGTGTGTCATGACGGCCAGGGACGCGCGGTGGAGAAAGAGGCGGCCCACGGGGACGTGAAACACTGGCCCGAGCCCCGACTGGCCGGCCCCTCCGCCTATACGACCTGCGGACGGTGTCACTACGAGAACGACCTGTACGGCGCCGAAACCGATCTTTTCTACACAGAGGATGTTTCCCCGGCCCCCATCGCAAGGAACGAACTGGAGTCGGCCGTGCCCGGCAACGACTCCATCCGGCAGGGGAAACGCCTGGTCCTGAAGATGGGATGCCTGGGGTGCCATAAATACCGTGGGAGGGGGGGCGTCCTCGGGCCGGATATCACCTATGTGGGGGACAAGATCGCCCATGATTTCGACTTCACGCACATCCGGGGGGAGCACACGGTCTCGCAATGGCTGTACGAGCATTTCAAGGATCCGCAGGCGGTCAGCCCGGACACGCTCATGCCCCAATTGGAGTTGTCCCCGGAAGAGACCCTGGCATTGACGGATTACATGCTGAGCCTCCACCGCAAGACCATGCCCGTCAACTATACGCCTGCTCCTCCCGTTCGTTCGGGGGAGCCCGCCGGCGGCAAAGACCTCTACCGGATGTACTGCAGTTCCTGTCACGGCGAATACGGGCAGGGCAGCACGGTGCGCGATCCCTTGGAGGTCCGGGCGGTGGACCGGCCTTTGGAGCTGATGGTCCCGTCGCTGAACCATCCGGATACCCTTTCCGTTGCCAGCAACGATTTTCTCAACTACATCATCCGGAACGGCAGGCCCGCCACCACCATGATGGCATGGCAGGCGCCCCGGAAAGCAGAGGGCGGTGGAGGCGGCCCGGGCGGCGAGAACGGAGGCCTGCGGCCGGAAGAGGTGGAAAGACTGGTAAGGCATATCCGTTCCTGGCAGCCGCCCCTCCCGGATGTGAGCGCCGTGGAGGCCTCCCGCGGCGAGGCGCGGTACGGCCGTCTTCTTTACCAGGCAAACTGCGCGGCCTGTCACGGGACGGCGGGCGCGGGGGGGATCGGGCCTTCGTTGAATGCACCGAGTTTTCAGGGCATTGCTTCCGATGCGTTCCTGAGCGAATCCATTGTCAGGGGGCGCCCCAATACCGCCATGCCCGGCTGGAGGCAGTTTGATTCGCTCCAGCTCAGCGACCTGCTGTCAACCATGCGGAGCTGGCACGGCGTACGCAGCGAGCGTGGGAGAACCCTGAAGCTGGCAGCGGCACGGAGAAACTCCTTAGAGGCTTCCGCCTCCATCGGGCGGACCCTCTACCAGGCGAACTGTACCATGTGCCACGGCCCGCGGGGGGAAGGCGACCTGGGGCCTTCCCTGGCCACCCAGGAATTTCTCGCCCTGGCGGACAACGGCTACCTGTACGAAACGCTGTCCGAGGGCCGGCCGGGCACCGGCATGCCCGCGTGGAGACGGATGAGCAGCGCGGACGTCGCCTCTCTCATCCGTTTCATCCGGACTTGGCAGACCGTCCCCGCACGGAACCTGCCGGATCAACCCCTCCACGGCGATTGGGACACAGGGAAGATCCTCTTTCAGGGTATGTGTGCCGGCTGTCACGGGACGCACGCCGAGGGCGGGGTGGGGCCGCAGCTCAACAACCCGGTCTTCCTGAAAACGGCAAACGACGCCATGCTGTACCGGTGGATCGCCTACGGAAAAACGGGAACGCCCATGCGGTCCTTCATCAAAGGGGCCCAGGGCGCTGCGGAACTCAGCGGAAGGCAGATCGAGGATATCGTGTCCCATGTGCGGTCCATGGAACGGGACCGGCGCGTGTGGGCCATGAAATCTCCTTCGGGGCGGCCCGAGCTGGGAAGGATCTGGTACGCCATGGTCTGTACCTCCTGCCACGGAACACGGGGCGAAGGCGCCAGCGGTCCCTCCCTGGCCAACCCGGAGTTCCTCCACGCGGCCTCGGACGGGTTCCTGATGGCAACACTGGCGCGGGGCCGTGACGGCACGGAGATGCGTCCCCTCAAGAAAAGCCCGCAATCGATCGTGTCGCTGTCCAGCGATCAGATCAATGATGTTGTGGCCTTTTTGCGCTTCTGGGAGACCGAACCGCCTCAGGCGGGGATCCCCCATCGGTTCGAGATCCCCTGGGACCTGGGCCACGGCAGGGAGGTCTACGAGTCGAACTGTTCGGGGTGCCACGGCATGCAGGGAAGGGCGGAAAAAGAAGACGCGAGGATGTCCTCCTGGGCGCCCGAGCTCAACAACGAAGGGTTCCTGGCCGCTGCCACCGACGGCTTCCTGCAGGCCACCATTGTCAAGGGACGGATGGGTACGGCCATGAGGCCGTTCGGGAAGGGCCTGCAGGGGCTGGTGGACTTTTCTTCCGGGGACATCGACGACGTGGTAGCCCACATTCGGCGCTGGTCGACACACACCGGGGGGCCCATGACACGCCCGGCGGAGGTCAGTCTCACGGTGGCCCGGGACCTGAAGCCGGAGGACGCCGTTCCGGAAAAAGAGTGATTGAACAGGGGTCTCTTCCGGTTCGATCTCGAGCGGGAGAGCGTTTCACGGAGAAACAAGGTCCGCGTGGGCGGATGAATGCAGCAGGAATGATTTGCACAAACAGGAGGTTTCCATTATGGCCAGGCGACACGGCCCGATCTGTTTTGACCGGCGTAAATTCTTGAAAATGGCGGCAGGGACGGGGGTGACCATCGCCTCGTGCGGGTTGATGTCGAACGAACTGGTGGTGGCGGCCAATTCTCCTTCCGGGAAGCTGCCGACCGGCGTTCAGCTGCTTCAGTCCGCGTGTCCGTATTGCGGTGTGGGGTGCGGGAC
>CAYTRL010000470.1:0-4610 GCA_964439795.1 uncultured Thermodesulfobacteriota bacterium | reverse complement strand
GTAGGTGATGGCGAACTCCACACCCCGGACCAGGGGTTTCCGGAGCAGGATCATTCTCGTGTAGTTGTACAGGAGCCGGGGCAGCAGGACCGGCCGGTCCCGCAGGAGGAAGAGATGGTCCGGGAGGGACTTAACCGTTCCCTTCAGATTCACGGTCTTTCTCCCGGGCGAAGGCAGGGTGCTGCTTGTAGTGCATGGGAAGCTTGGCGGAGGACTCCAGCGGGGACAGGTACTGTTCCTGAAAACCGCTGTTGGCTCCCACCAGGCACCGGGAGTGGATCCGGTCGAACGGTTCCTCACGGACCATCCGCTCCCAGATCACCGACAGGGGCTCCTCGGCCACGTTTCCAAAGGAGATGTGGGTGAAGTTGCACGGCATGACGTCCCCGTACGGAGAGATGTAGATCTTTTCCACCCCGGCGGGGCAGCCTTCCTTGAGATAGTTGGACCCTCCCTCCCAGCGCACGTGGGGCGAGGCCACGATCTCGTCGAAAACCGCCAGGTCTTCCTCGCTCAGGAGGATCCCCTTGCACTTCTTCCAGCCCCCCACGGCGCAGGAAACATTGACGGTGATGGTCACACCCTTGTCCGCCGCCAGGTCCACCATCCGGTAGATGTCGCGGTTCTTGAGGTTTTCCGGGGTCAAGATCGTGCACAGGAAGACCTCCAGGCCGGCTTCCTTCGCGTGATCCACCGCCTCCAGCACCTTTTGGAAACACCCCTCATACCCCCGGCTCTGGTCGTGGACCTCCGGGTCCGCGCTGTCCAGGCTGATGGTGACGATCCGCACTCCGAGACGTTTCAGGCGCCGGGCCTGGTCCCGGTCCAGCAGGATCCCGTTCGTGGCCACGGAAACCACGGTTTTGCGCGGCCCGGCGGCCCGAACCAGTTCATCCAGGTCCTTGCGCATCAGGACTTCCCCACCGGTCAGGTTGATGTTCAGGGCACCCAGATCCCGGCACTCCGACAGGGCCTTCCGGACGGCTTCCAGGGGAAGCGGCCAGCGGTCACTGTCCCGGAGGTTGGCGGCGGAACAGTGCGCACAGCGGCAGTTGCAGCCGTAGGTGAGGGCGAACTCCACCCCCCTGAGCACCTTCCGGCGAAGCACCACCAGCCGCAGGTAGTTGCGGACCACCTGCGGAAGGATATAACCGTAGCGCAAGGCATACTTGCCGTGCTTCCCAAAAAGCCGGTCCAGGTTTCTCAGCGGGTGTTCCGTTTGAGCCATGCAGGTTCCCGTTGCGTGGTGAGGGGGGGACAGCTTATTTCACGGAATCGAATTTTGTTTGGTTTCTTCTTTCCATTGTAGGGGATGGGACGTTGCCCGGTCAATGGGAGGCCGTTTTGCGCAGCTTCATGTAGAGGCGGACCGCCTCGTTTTCCAGGGGAAGATGGAAGAACCGGTTGCGGATCCTGTACCGGGCCATGGGCCGGTACAGGTCGGAAAGCACGCGCAGCCACGGCCGTGTGTCGTATTCGTGAAACTTCCGGTCCAGGAAGAGGGACGGCAGGTAGATCCGCTGCACCCGTTTCCGCATGGCCGGGGACACATACCCGATATTGGATGCGCCGTAATCGATTCCGGCCCAGTCCTCCAGCTTTTCCGGCGGCCGGTACCCGTAGTCGTTCACGATCTCCTCGTACAGGAGGGCGCCGGGAAACGGGAAGTAGTTGTACAGGGGGGAAACCCGGGTGTGGGGGTTTTCATCCACCAGGGTCAGGAGAAGGTCCAGGGTCTGTTCCAGGTCTTCCTCCGTCTCCGTGGGAATGCCGCTCAGGAAGCTGTAGTAGAGCATGATGTCATAACCGGCCAGGCGCCGGTTGACCTCACGGATATCCCGTGCCCGGTGCTTCTTCCGCAGACGTTTCAGGATCCGGTCGCTCCCCGAATCCGCACCGAAGGACATGCGCACGCACCCGCTGGAGGCCAGCAGGTCCAGGTCCCGTGAAGACATGTCCCGGATCGTGGAGATCTCCACGCCCTGCAGCTGCCACTGGAGGCCGAGCCGCTCCTCCCGGATGCCGCGGGCGATCTCCAGACCACGTTCCACGCGCGCGAAAAAGTTGTCGTCCGTGAGGTAGACCCCCTGCACGCCCAGCTCGCGGACCACGTACCGAAGCCGTTCCATGACACGGGACGGGCTCTGGCTGCGCCAGGTACACCGGTTGTAGCGGTAGTTGTAACAGTAGGTGCAGCGGTTGGGACATCCCCGGGAGGTTTCCATGTTCAGCGACGGGACCCCCCGGAAATCGGGCAGATAATCCGAAACATCCACCAGCCCGTAGGGCACTTCCGGAACCCGTTCCAGGTCCAGGAAAGGCCGGTCCGGGTTGTGTACGACTTGTCCGTCCTGTTTCCAGGAAACACCCTCGATCCCCTGCATGTCCCTGCCCGCTTTCAGGGCCTGGACCACCTGCAGAAACGTTTCCTCACCCTCCCCGCGGACCACCAGGTCGATGCCGGGCTCCTCCAGGGTCTGGCCGGGCAGCATGGAGGCGTGCAGCCCTCCCCACAGCACCGGAATGTCCGGGTTGAGCCTTTTCACGAGACGGCTGGCAGACAGGGCGTACCCGATCTGGTTGCCGCTCATGGAGGTGATGGCCACGCACAGGGGGCTTTGATCCACCAGTTCTGCCAGCCGCTTCCGCCAGTCCTTCCGGACCCGCTGGTCCAGCAAAACCACCGGCTCGCACTCGGCCACCCGGGCCGAGGCCTGGAGGATTCCCAAGGGAAAATGCGGCCGGGTCCGGACCCAGTCCCACTCCCCGATCTCCGGCTGGATCAGGACAACCGTACGCTCCATGCTATGGGAACCCCTCCCCTCATATTCATTTGCTTTACCCCTGCAACGGAATTCAAGGGGCAAAGCCGCAAGCTTTCGGCGATCAGCACTCAGCGTTCAGCGGTCAGCTCCACCCCTTCCCCCGGCTGAGCTTCTATGTTTTTTTCATTCCCGTTTCATCTCACAGGGTGGGGCCCTGCTGTGTTGTCCGTCATTCCGGACTTGATCCTTAGACCCCCCTGATCCGGAATCCAGGGGAGAACAGTCTGTACCGGATCGACCACGGCACCCCACTCTCCGCCGGATGCCGGGTTTCTGCTTCTTATTCGATGATAGAGGAAACCACCGGACCAAATCAACGGAGGGCCCGGAAATCCGGCTGCGACATCCCTCATGCAGCCGGATACAACCGGTTCATGTATTGACTCGATTTCGTTTACGATGCTTTGTGTTCGATGTCACCGCGATCGTTTTTAATGATCTCCGGACCTTTACCTGAACGATACGACGAGGGTTTGGCAGGGTCAGGTATTAAGAATGAATGGCAGGCACATGAAGAGTTCGGCATATCCATTGGTGAGCAAATATGAATTTAGAGTAGCGGCTTTTCCAGGGAAGATCTCAATACGAGATCTGAACAAAAAGGAATGCTGAGATAGGTATATCTGTTGCTGACGCAGCCAAATCGGTTAACGACAGGGAAATACGAATGTCTCTGTCATCGGAGGGACTGGTCCATCCCTCAACCCGGGGCCCCACAAAGGCAGGAGATTCCTGTGTGAACCTGTGTTCACGATGCGCTTCGGACAATCGTACCCATTCTATGGTCTGTATGCTCTTGGGCATGGGGCGAGCGGCATCTTACCGTTTGCGCGAGCGTCCGATGTGTTCAGCAACAAGCCGGCTCTTGAGTCCTCTTCACCCCCAATTCCACCTTCGGTCAAGGAAAGGGGAACGCTTCTTGCTTCTACTGGGGAATATCCACAGGCGCAAGATGGCGGGTGAATACAATGGAACGGGAAAATGTAGTACGGTTGTCCCAGGAACGGGGGCCCAAGCTTCTTGACCAAGTCCGCCTAGAGATCCGCAGACGACACTACAGCCGGAGGACGGAAGAGGCCTACCTCGGATGGATTCGGCGCTATATCCGCCACCACGGTGTCCGTCACCCCGCAGAAATGGGCAAGCCGGAAGTCGAAGCGTTCCTTTCGCATCTGGCCACCAACCGGAACGTGGCGGCATCCACGCAAGACCAGGCCTTCAATGCTTTGCTCTTCCTTTACAGGGAGGTCCTGCAACTCGAGTTCGAGTGGCTCGATTCTGTTGTGCGGGCGAAGAAACCGAAACGACTGCCCGTGGTCATGTCCCGCTCCGAGGTTCGTAGGATCCTTGATCTCCTCGAAGGGTCTCCATGGCTTGCAGCCATGTTGCTCTATGGCTCCGGACTCCGTGTCCTGGAATGCCTTCGCCTCCGTGTTAAGGATGTGGACTTCGAGTGCCGTCAGATCCTGGTTCGTGAAGGAAAAGGCAGAAAAGACCGTATTACGATCCTCCCCGCACTTGCAGAGGAAGCACTCAAGGCACACCTGCGATCGGTGAAAAGAAGCTTTCAACGCGACCTGGAAAGGGGTGAAGCAAACGTGAAACTACCGGGGGCACTTGATAGGAAGTACACGAACGCCTCACATGAGTGGCCATGGCAGTGGGTCTTTCCCGCAACAAGGAAGTATAGAGACCCGGAATCCGACCTGCTCTTCCGGCACCACCTTCATGAGACAGTCGTGCAAAAAGCGGTAAGAAAGGCCGCGCTACGTGCATAGCTGGCCA
>CAYTRL010000469.1:0-4634 GCA_964439795.1 uncultured Thermodesulfobacteriota bacterium | reverse complement strand
ATCAAGTTCATCAGCTTCAAGCAGATGGAGCTCCGGAAACGAAAGCCGTTCACCGCGCTTCTGGGGGTCATCCTCCTGGGTGTCTTTCTTGTGAACGAGCCGCAGATCGGATTTTTCACCCTGTCGGCACTTTATGTGGTTCACGGACCGGTTCGGGGCCTGATCCTCTGGAAAAGAAAACCTGAGGCCGCCACGTCTCCGCCCCCGGAGCCCCCTCCTCCGGGGAAACCGGATGCGGAGCAGGAAAATCAGGCCCCGGAGGACCCGGTGTCCCGGTAGGGCCGCGGTGCCCCACCGCCTGCAACGGATCGCCCGAGGCGATGTTCAACCGAACCCGACACGTGGGTGCCCCAAGGCACTCGGAACAGGAAAGGAGCCATGAACCAAGACAAGATCCCCATCCGCATATTCGACACGACCCTGCGGGACGGCGAACAGTCCCCGGGCGCCAGCATGAATCCACAGGAAAAGCTGGAGATCGCCCGTCAGCTGGAACGGCTGGGCGTGGATGCCATCGAAGCCGGGTTCCCCGTTTCGTCCCAGGGAGATTTTGAATCGGTTCGGCTGGTGGCCGAAAGCATCCGATCCTGTCAGGTGGTGGCCCTGTCCCGAACCCACCCCGGAGACATCGAAAAGGCCTGGGAGGCTCTGAAGGATGCCGAATCCCCGGTGATTCACACCTTCATCGCCACCAGCCCCATCCACATGCGTCACAAGCTCCGCATGACGCCGGAACAGGTACTGGAAGAAGCGGTGAGCGCGGTGCGCATGGCGCGGAACCTGGCGCCGTTCGTGGAATTCTCCGCCGAGGACGCCACCCGCAGCGACCCGGAGTTTCTCTGCCGGGTGTTCCAGGCCGTGCTGGAAGCGGGCGCAAGCTGCATCAACATCCCCGACACGGTGGGGTACACGGTTCCCGGGGAATACGGCCGTCTGATCGACTTTATCCGCGAGCGGGTGGAGAACATCGACCGGGCCATCATCAGCGTACACTGCCACAACGACCTGGGTCTGGCCGTGGCCAACACGCTCACCGCCGTAGAGCACGGGGCAACCCAGGTGGAGTGCACCATCAACGGCATCGGGGAACGCGCCGGAAACTGCTCCCTGGAAGAAGTGGCCATGGCCCTGCGCACCCGCAAAGATTACTTTTCCTACCAGACCGGTATCTGTACCGAGCAGATTCACAACACCAGCCGAATGGCCAGCCGGATCACGGGCATCCGGATCCAGCCGAACAAGGCCATCGTGGGGGCCAACGCGTTTGCCCATGAGGCGGGCATCCATCAGGACGGCATGCTGAAGGATAAGACCACCTACGAGATCATGACCCCGGAATCGATCGGGATTCCCAAAAGCAAGCTGGTCCTGGGAAAGCACTCGGGCCGGCACGCGTTTCGGGACAAACTCACGGAACTGGGCTATGATCTTTCGGACGACCAGATTCAGAAAGCGTTCAAGTGCTTCAAGGCGGTCTCCGACCGGAAGAAAGAGGTGTACAACGAGGACATCGAGGCGATCATCGCCGAGGAGATCCTCCGTCTCCCGGAACGGTACGAACTGGGGTTCCTGAGCACGACCAGCGGCACGCACCTCATCCCCACCGCGACGGTCCAGGTGAATGTCGACGGAGAGGAAAAGAAGATGGCGGAGTTCGGGGACGGTCCCGTGGATGCCGCTTTCCGTGCCATCCGTGGAATCTCCGGAAGTGAATGCCAGCTCCTCCGCTACGAGGTCAGCGCCATCACCTCCGGGACCGATGCCCAGGGAGAGGTGTCGGTTCGACTCCAGGAAGGGGAACATGTGGTGCTGGGCAAGGGATCGAGCACGGACATCATCGTGGCCAGTGCCAAGGCGTACGTCAACGCGCTCAACAAACTCGACTCCATGAAAAAGATGAAAAAGGTCCTGCGGGGAGGCCCCTGAGGACCGGCGGACACCATGCGAGCCCGACAAGTGAAAAAGAAAAACGGTAAAAAAAACAAGCCGAACGGTGCGCCCCGTACCCGGCTCCCCCGGTGGATCCGGGAGGGGATCGGTATCGCCCTGATCGGAGCCGCCGTATTTCTGTTTCTCTCCCTTCTCTCCTATTCCCCGGAAACCGATCCGGGATTCTTTCACGAGATCTCCCCGGCGCCCAGGGAAATCCACAACCTGGGCGGACCGGTGGGCTCCTACACCGCCAGTTTTCTCAAGGAGACCATCGGCCTGGCGTCGTACTTCGTGGGCGCCCTGATCGTGGTCTTCGCACTGCTGGTCATCGGCGGGAAACAGATCCGGATGACCCCCTGGAAGATCCCCCCGGGGCTCTGCATCCTGTTGTGCATCTCGTGCCTTGCCGCCCTCCTGTTTCCGGAACGCCCCGTGCCGGACCAGGGGGGCATCATCGGGCATCAGCTGGGCAGCTGGCTCCTGGAGAGCCTGCACCGCACGGGATCCTACCTGCTTCTCTCCCTGCTGTTGGTGATCTGCATCATCGCCATCGGGGAGACCGCCCTGCTGAGGCACATCGCCCGGTTTGCCCGCACCCTCGTCCAGCTGGCCCGGACCCTGGCCGGATCCTTATCCCGGGGAACCGTACGGCTGCTCCTGCGGGCCCGGGAAGAGGGCCGGAAGACAGCCCGGTTCCTGAGCGACCGGGGCCGGGCTCTGGCGCATCGGATCTCGCTGGCGTGGGAGCGCCGCAGGAAGAGGAAGGCCGCAGCGAACCCGGAACCCAAGGTTCCCGCGACAATCATTTCCCAGCCGGGAAAAGGACAGCGGAAGGCGGGCTCCCTGGTTCCCGACGAAACTCCGGGTTCGCCTAAACCCGCCGGCAACCCGAAGATCGTGGATCCTCCGAAAAGCGGCGATTCCGCTCTCCCGGAGGACGCCCCCTCCAGGCGCAAGAAACCGGATCCCGGCCCCCGGCAGGGCACCCTGCCCTTTCCGGAGCCCCTTCCGCTGGGATACCGTCCCCCGCCCCTGGAACTCCTTGACGATCCGGAACCCGGCAAAATCTCCGTGGACCAGGATGCCCTCCTCCGCAGCGCGTCGGTCCTGGAACAAAAGCTCAAGGATTTCGGCATCCAGGGAAAGGTCACCGAGATCCACCCGGGTCCCATCATCACCCTGTTCGAATACGAACCCGCGCCGGGCATCAAGGTCAACCGGATCGTGAACATGTCCGACGACCTGGCCCTGGCCATGAAGGCGATGAGCGTGCGGATCGTGGCGCCCATACCGGGCAAATCTGTGGTGGGAATCGAGGTTCCCAACCCCAACCGCCAGATCGTGTACCTCAAGGAGGTTCTCGGGTCCTCGACCTTCCTGTCTAAAAAAAACAAGCTGCCCCTCGTCCTTGGGAAAGACATCGCCGGGAAACCGGTGGCCACGGACTTGAGCCGCATGCCCCACCTGCTGATCGCCGGGGCCACGGGGACGGGAAAGAGCGTCTGTTTGCACTCCCTGATCCTGAGCCTTCTCTTCCGGTTCTCTCCCGAGGAAGTGAAATTTCTCATGATCGACCCCAAGATGCTCGAGCTGAGCGCCTACCACGGCATCCCCCACCTCATGCACCCCGTGATCACCGATGCCCGGCGGGCCCAGGATGCCCTGGACTGGGCGGTGGAGCGGATGGAGCAGCGCTACCAGCTCCTGGCCGAAAAAGGCGTGCGGAACATCGACAAGTACAACGAACGGATCGAACAGGAGCTGGCCGGCCGGGCCACGGACTGGGAGGAAGAGGAACCCGCACCGGAACAACGGGAAGCCGTAGATCCGGAGGACGGATTTCTTCCGGAGCAGGGAAAACTCCCTTACATCATCCTGGTCATCGACGAGATGGCCGACCTGATGATCGTTTCAGGCCGTCAGATCGAGGAGTCGATCACCCGGCTCGCACAGATGGCCCGTGCGGCGGGGATCCACCTGCTGCTGGCCACACAGCGGCCCTCGGTGGATGTCCTCACGGGCATCATCAAGGCCAACCTTCCCACGCGGATCTCCTTTCAGGTGAGCTCCCGTATTGACTCGCGGACCATTCTGGACAGCATCGGCGCGGAAAAGCTGCTTGGCCAGGGTGATATGCTCTTTTTGCCGCCGGGGACCTCCATGATCCGCCGGATTCACGGGGCCTACATCACCGAGCCGGAGATCGAGAAGATCGTTGACTTCATGAAGCAGTTCGGCAAGCCCTGCTATGAAAAAATCCCCTATCGGGCCAAGAAATCCGGCAAGAACAAGGACGAGGCGGAGGCCTTCGAGGACGACGAAAAATACGACCTCGCGGTTCAACTGGTCACGGACTCGCGTCAGGCATCCATTTCCATGATTCAACGCAAGCTCCGTGTGGGCTACAACCGGGCGGCGCGCATGATCGAGCGGATGGAGCAGGAAGGGGTCGTGGGACCTCAAGAGGGGGTGAAACCCCGGGAGGTCCTGGCAAGCCAGATCGAATAAAAACAGCGGATGATCGGCACCTTCTTCCGCGTGAATCACGAGAATTACGGAGGTCTTCGTTGTTCCAAATCCTGTTCCACAGGAAGGCCGGAAAAGCCGGCAATGTGGGTGGTTCGCCCTTTTCCTTCGCAAGATCAGGAACCGCAGGCGGGCGGCTTTCGTTCGCCGCATGCGTCGCGGTGTGCATTCTGGCC
>CAYTRL010000468.1:1140-4647 GCA_964439795.1 uncultured Thermodesulfobacteriota bacterium | reverse complement strand
AGGTGAACAGCTGTCACATCCCGCCCTTGGTGTCCCTGAAGCAGACCTTCCGGAACCCGACGATTCCCTGGCTTGCATTCCGGTACTACCTCTGGCTCATGCGCTTCTGCCGGAAGGTGATCACGGTGTCCCCGGAACTGCGCCAGCTGGTCGTGGACGGTAGGGTCCCCGGAGACAAGGTCCACTTCATCCCCACGGCCGTCGATCTCGAGACCTACACGCCCAACGAAACCGTTCGCAGGGAGGTCCGGGCGGAATTCGGTATCCCGGATGACGTGACGGTCATCGGCACCGCAGGCCGTGTCCAGCTCCAGAAGAACCTGGTCCTGTTCGTGCAGGTGGCCCGGCAACTCCTGGACGCGGGGGAGAAGGTGCGGTTCATGATCGTGGGGGATGGAACGGACCGCCCCATCATCGAGCAGGCGGTCAAGGAACTGGGCGTGGCCCGGGACGTGCTCATCACGGGTTGGCGACAGGACGTTCCCCGGGTGATGCAGGCCTTCGATATCTTCGCGCTCACGTCCACCTCGGAAGGGATGCCCATCGTGGTGCTGGAGGCCATGGCCCTGAAGAAACCCGTTGTGGGAACCGACGTGGGCGCCATGCGGCAGTGCATGACCCCCGGAGAAACCGGGATCCTGGTCCCCTCCGGAGACCGGGAGGGTCTGGTCCGGGAGCTCTCGGGCCTGCTGCACGACCGGGAGCGGAGCCGCGGCATGGGCGAAGCGGGCCGGGCCCGGGTGGAGCGGGATTTCACCGCGGACGCCATGGTGCGGAGACACCTGGAGGTCTACGCCATGGCACGGCAGGCCACGTAACCGCCGCGATGGGATGGGGGATCAAGCGGGATTAGGGATCAAGCGGGATTAGGGATCAAGCGGGATTAGGGATCAAGCGTTCTCCGGCCTGGCTCTCGCGTTCCTGTCCCGGAGGATATCCCGGATCAGAACCACGGCCGCCACCGCCATCAATACCGGGACCACGTACAGGGAGGCTTCCGATCCGAACCATTCAAGGGAATAGTCTTCTCTGGTCAGGGGAAACAACAGGTACCCCCCCGGGTTGTGGCTGACCTGGGCCAGGTCCATGAGAAAATGCAGACCGGCCCCAAGCACCAGGTTCCCGAAGATCCCCTTCCTTTTCTCCACCGGGAAGAACAGCACCAGCAGCCAGCAGAGCAGAAAGAACGGAACGATCCCGTGAAAGGGTGCGAACAGGCAGGGCAGGTTGGAAACCCAGACCGGAAGCGCCTGCAGATCCAGAAAACCCGCCCGCTGCAGGGACATGCCTACCCCCACCATGAACAGAGGGACGTAAGTGACCAGGTCGGGTAATGTGGCGCCCGCAACGAAGGCGAGCATGTTTCTCCGGGGGGAAACCACGCGCTTGACCAGGTAGGCGACGGTCATGTGGGTCATCAGGTCCGGCACGTTCCCTCCCTCCGGAAGGCCAACCGAAAGGCCCGGTGGAACAGAACGCCCAGGAGGATGACCGCGGCGGCCAGGGAGACGAGTTTCTTGATCCAGCGAGCCCTGTGGAGGGTGAAGGATACGACATCGATCCGGCCCTCGGGTGTGAACCAGCCGGTAAAGCTCACCAGGTCCCCTTCCTCCCACACCGCATCCCCCTGCCGTACCTCCACCTCATGGGTCCACACCAACAGGCGGGCCGTGCCGTCTTCCCGGACCTGGAGCACCCTGGCAAAGCCGAACTTCACGGGTTCCGTATGTTGCGCCGTACCCTGGACCCGCGCCAGAACTTCGGCCACCAGCTGGGCCGGGGCGGTGAAGAAGTTGTAGACGCACAGGGCCGTCAGCACCGCGGAGAGCAGCAGGATCTTCAGCCATCGGAACCTGTCGGAAAGCATGACGTGGGCTTTTCAGTATGCTGGCAGGTTGTTGACCATTCCTCAGCAGCTTACCGTCCATGAGGAACGGGACGCATCCCCGGGATGTTGCGTCCGGACATCGTTCAAAGGTACCCGCCGGACGGATAGCTGTCAAAAGAAACCGGATTCTCCCCTTGCTCGGAAAAGCCTTCCGTTTCCGGGGCCGCTGTTTGACACAGGCTTACCCGGCAGCTAAATCCGGAAGCTGTTTTCACCGCAACATTGGAGACAAGATGCTCAGCTGTCTGATTGCCGGTTTGATCAGCTTTTTCTTCACCGCCCTGCTCACCATAAGCGGGGTGGGCGCCACGTTCATCCTGATCGCGGGAAAGGTGGTGTTCGACCTGCTCTTCTGATGTGTTTCAGAGGTGCATGACGTAACTGTCCGCTACGGTCCTGTTTTTCTTGCTCAAAGAGGAAGAAATTACATAGGAGACCGTCACCTGCGCAGGGGTCACGTCCACCCGGACATGTCCAGGGGGGATCTTGCCGTTTTCATACCGGGAGAAGACGATCCACGGTTCGTAACACGCCTCGAGCACATCCGGCCACGGACATGCGCTGGCGGCGTGGCCCGAGCAGATATAGGAAACTCCCTGGGCCTGGCTCGCGGAGAATACGTGATCGTGCCCGTAGAAGAACGCCTGCACACCGTACCGGACCATGAGATCCTGGATCACGGCCTGTTCGTGCAGGTGGGCGGAGTTCGCGTTCCCCCTGCCGTAATGGTCGCTGCATTCACCGGTCTGGCCGCCGAACACCTCGTGGGAGAGAATGAACTTCCAGGGAACCGACTTGTGATCCTCCAGGGTCTGCTCGAGAAAACCTCTCTGCTGGTCCCCGAGGACGTACAGGCTTGCGTTTTTTTTGATAAAGGGGTCGTCCTTGCAGAAACCAACGGGGTCCAGCCACACGAAAAGCACGTCTCCCCAACTGAAGGCACCATATCGGCCCAGGGGGTCGCCCCCCTCCGGAAAGGTCCGGTCTCCCGGCACCGGGAAGTAGCGGAACCGGGCATCCAGGATCATCTCGTACTCTTCCCGTTCCGTTGTCCACCCGTACACCCCTTCATGGTTACCGTTGACCGGCAGGTAAAACATGGAATGGCAGGCTTCATCCAGGAGCCCGCGCATCTTTCCCACGGTGTGAAGGATCTGCTCCTGGCCGGGCCAGGGGTAGATATCGCGGCTCTGATAGCCTAAAAACGCATCGTCCCCCAGGGTCACGAGAAAATCCGGGTTGTCCTCGAGGATGTTCTGGAACACACGGCTTCTGTTGTTCAGCGGGATGTCATAGGGATAGGCATGCGTGTCCGTGGCGATACAGAACCGGAACCCCGACCCCGGGTTCCTGCGCGTCTGAAAACTCCGCTCGGGCCGGTACAACCACCCGCCTCCGTAATTATAGGCGAGCCGGTAGTAATAGCGGGTATCCGGAGCCAGAGACCCCAGGGGAAAGGTAACGGCGTCATGCTTTTCAAACCCGCTCTGCTCCTGGTCCTGGTGCTCGTAATTCCCTGGGAGCTCCCCGGGAGTCGTGCCGTAGGAAATCCGGAATTTCGTGGAGGGGGGGGGGCCGGGGGGGGGGGGGGGGGGGGGGGGGGGGGGGGGGGGGGGGGG
>CAYTRL010000468.1:0-1130 GCA_964439795.1 uncultured Thermodesulfobacteriota bacterium | reverse complement strand
CATGCTTTTCAAACCCGCCCCGCCCCCGGTCCTGGGGCGCGTAATTCCCCGGGCGCCCCCCGGGCGTCGGGCCGGTGGCAATCCCGAATTGGGGGGCGCCCCCCCCCCCCCGGCCACTAGGCTGATCTCGGCGCTGTTGCCGGTCACCCTGCCCACCATCTCCTGCCCGATGAGTATTGGGCTTGCATCCTCTGTGCACCCGGTCAACCCACCTGTCAGGTTGGCCAGGCCCAGGGCGCCTGCCCCGGCCCCCACCCCTTTCAGAAAACCCCGCCGCGTCAGTCCCGGGTTGATCTTGCTTTTCATGGCTGCGTTTTCTCCCGTGGCTGCGGTTCTTTGCCTTGTTATCCAGTTTGCCTATCTCATCTTTGAGGACCCGGTGTCCGGCTCCTCCTGTCTCACCCTGACAACCCTCCTTTTCCAGTGGTTTCTCACGACCAGTGCAGGCAGGAACAGCATCAACACGAACAGCAGATTCAACCGGTTCATTTCGTGCCGCCGCGACCCGTTGGAAGTCATGGCCACACAAGCTGCGGGCATATCGGAGGAAACCTGGACGTTTGTGTAATCCATGTTGGACCCGTATTACCCGTCGAACCCCGGATCGGAGTCCGGGGCAGGCACCGGGTCCCAGAAGTGCGCGAAAGTACTGGATTCCGGATCAGGGGGGTCAAAGGATCAAGCCCGGAATGACAGAAAAACTTGTACGCCCGGTTTTCTGATGAGGTCCCGGTGTTTTTCAAAGACGCATGACGTAACTGTCCGCCACGGTGCCGTTTTTATGGGAAAAGGTAGAGGCGATTACGTAAGAAACGGTCACTTCTTCCGGGGTTACATCCACGCGCACGTGACCGGCCGGCACCTTACCGTTCGGATTCTTCGAGAAGAGGATCCACGGTTCGTAGCACGCCTCGAGCACATCCGGCCAGGGGCATCCGCTTCCCGCGTGGCCTGCGCAGATGTAGGAAACTCCCTGGGCCTTGCTCGCCGAAAACACATGATCATGCCCGTAAAAAAACGCCTGCACACCGTACCGGACCATCAGGTCCTGGATCACGGCCTGTTCGTACAGGAAGGCGGAGTTCGCGTTCCCCCTGCCGTAATGGTCGCTGCATTCACCGGTCTGGCCG
>CAYTRL010000467.1:0-4664 GCA_964439795.1 uncultured Thermodesulfobacteriota bacterium | reverse complement strand
CAAAGAGCCTCCTCCTTCCCCCTGCCCCTGGATTCCGGGTCAAGCCCGGAATGACGGAGAAACGATAGCCAAAGGAGCAGAGAACCATGAAGAAATTCCTGACTGCAGGGCTCTTCCTTCTCCTGCTTGCCGGAAACGCCCGGGCCGAGGCCCCCATGAGCGAGGACACGGAAACCTGCCTGGGCTGCCACGAATCGATCCATCCGGGGATCGTACAGGACTGGAAAGCCGGCCGGCACGCCCACACCACACCCGGGGAAGCCATGAAGGTGCAGGGGGAGGCTCTGCTGGTCTCCAGCAGGGAGGTCCCCACGAAGCTGCAGGGTGTGAGCGTGGGGTGTGCCGAATGCCACACCCTGAGACCCGGCGCCCATGCAGACACCTTTGATCACAACGACTACAAGGTCCACGTGGTGGTCAGCCCGGAAGACTGCGCCGTGTGCCACACCCTGGAAAGGGAGGAGTACGGCCGGAACATCATGGCCCACGCCTATGGGAACCTGATGGACAACAAGGTCTACGGCTTCCTGGAGCAGTCGATCAACGGTGTGCCGAAGCTGAAAAAGGGCCGGATCGTGATGGAAAGGTCGGAACTGGGCCCGAACCCCGAGTCCTGCCTGTACTGTCACGGCACCAAGCTCTCGGTAACAGGCACCGTGACCCGGGACACCGATCTGGGCGAGATGGACTTTCCGGTCATCCGGGGCTGGCCCAACCAGGGCGTGGGCCGCATCAACCTGGACGGCAGCCTGGGCGCCTGCACCGCGTGTCACCCCCGGCACCGGTTCTCCATGGAGATGGCCAGAAAACCGTACACATGCAAGGAGTGCCACGAAGGTCCCGATGTGCCGGCCTACAAGGTCTATGCGGCCAGTAAGCACGGGAACATCTTTTCCTCGAACCAGAAAGAGTGGAACTTCCGTTCCGTACCCTGGACCATCGGCAGGGACTTCACCGCGCCCACGTGCGCAGCCTGTCACATGAGCCTGCTGGCGGACACCGACGGCCAGGTGATCGCCCGGCGGACACACGAGGTGAAGGACCGCCTGGCCTATCGCCTTTTCGGGCTCATCTACGCCCACCCGCACCCCCGGGAAGCGGACACCACGGTCATCCGGAACCGGGACGGACTTCAGCTGCCCACCGATTTCCAGGGCCGCCTGGCAACGTCCGGACTGCTGGACGAAAAAGAGCGCGACCAGCGGCGGCAGGCCATGCAGGCTCCCTGCCTCTGCTGCCATGACCGCTCCTGGGTGGACGGGCACTGGAAGCGGATGGAGACCACCATACGGGAGACCAACGAAGCCACCCGGGTTTCCACGCAACTCATGCAGAATATCTGGAAGCGGGGCGGGGCGGCCGGCCTGGCCGCGGGGGCCAACCCGTTCGACGAGTTCATCGAGAAGAAGTGGACAGACACCTGGCTGTTCTACGCCAATTCCATCCGGTTCTCCTCGGCCATGGCCGGGGGTGGAGACTATGGCGTCTTTGCAAACGGCCGGTACTTCATGTCCCAGACCCTCCAGGAGATGGCGGACTGGTCCCGGCGCATGGACAGGCAGGACCCTTAGAGGAAAGTCCCGGAAATCCGTTGTCGTTATCGGACAGGGCTGAGTCCGGGTTCAAACACCCGAGACCCCTTTCAACTCTTTCTTCAGCCTGCGGACAAAACGTTCGCGGGCCTTCTCATCCGACCGGATCTCCTCCTTGATCTTTTTCCAGGCCGGAGAGCAGTTCTTGTACTCCACCCCCACCGTCTTATGGAGGATCCGGTCGATCTCTTTCTTGTTCTCCGCGGTGATCTCGACACCCACCTCGTCCAGAACATCCTTCATGTGCCGGAAATAGCAGGACATCGCTCTTCTCCTTTCCTTTCCGGTATGATGTCTTCCCTGGTCAGGAGACGCCGAACGTAGTGCGGTACGAACGGAGAGATCCCGCGTCTTCAGCGAAATAGACCCCCCGCATCACAGCCCGGGAAACGCAGTCCGCGGCCATCATCCCCAGGCGCGCTACGTCCACAGGGGGCAGGGGACCAAGTTCCCGGTCGCCCGTGGCCAGGGCGAAGATCGTATCTCCGTCAAAGGGCGTGTGAGCCGGGCGGATGGTCCGGGACAGCCCGTCCTGGGCCATGATGGCCAGCCGCAGGGCCTGGGGCCGCGTCAGCCGGGCGCTGACGGCCACCACGCCGATGGTGGTGTTGGCGGCCTCGCGAAAAGGGCTTTCGAAATCGAAGTCCAGAGACATGGGCTCCTCCCCTGCCCGGTCATCGGGCTGCAGGACCCCGTCTACGGGCCGCAGCAGGTCCGCTGCCCAGAAGCGGCCCCCGCCCGTACGCACCACGGACCCGAACGAGTTGGTGGCCACCAACGCCGCCACCATGAACCCCTGGTCGTCCTGCAGGGAGGCCGTGCCCAATCCCCCCTTGAGCATCCCCGCCCGGGCCCCGGCGCCGGCGCCGTGGTTGCCCTGAACCACCAGGTTTCCCAGCCTCTCGTACGCCTCCACGCCCAGGCCGTGGTAGGTGTGCTCCCGGATGAGGGACTTGTCCCCGCCGTTGTGCAGGTCGAACAGAATGGCGGACGGAACGATGGGCACCACGATCCCCTCCAGAACAGGGAACCCCCTGCCCTCCTGACGCAGGCACTCCGCCACACCGCTGGCCGCCTCCAGTCCCATGGCGGACCCCCCGGACAGCACCACCGCATGGCTGGCATCCACCAGGTTCTCCGGCTTCAGCGCGTCGGTCTCCCGTGTGCCCGGCCCCCCGCCCCGGGAATCCACCGCGGTCACGGCCGGCTCTTCCGGACAGATTACGGTCACCCCGCTGAGCAGCGCCTCGTTCCGGGCCTGCCCCACGAGGACCCCCGACACATCAATGATGGAGTTGTTCGGTCCCGGTTTGATCATGGGATTTCCTCCTCGTCATACTTTATAAAGTACATCCAGATACCTCTTCAGCAGATCGCCCACCACGGTGCGCATGGGGAGCCGGGCGGCCAGGCCGTACACAGGCGCCATGCCTTCCTTTCCGGCCGGGGTTCCCTTCACGTGCTCCACGGCCGCGCGCAGGTCCTCCACGAACCGCTCGGCCACACCGGGCTGCGTCTGCCGCAGGGTCACGCAGAGGTGCACGCAGGAAGGCTTGTGCAACCCGTTCAGGTTCCACTGCCGCTCGGTCATGAAATCCATGATCCGGTAGATGTCGAACGTCTCCGACGCGAAGGCGATCACCCAGAGCGGGTCCCCCAGGATCCGGAGTTCCGGGATCCCCCGGATCCCCTCCTTGATCTTCGCGGCGGTCTCCAGGATCTTCCGGGTGGCATCCAGGTAGCCCTCTTCCCCGATGGAGACCATGGCCGCCCAGCAGGCGGCGCTGAGCGCCCCGGGCCGGCTGCCCGCGAAGGTGGGCGAGAAGTACAGCCCGCCCGGCCACTCGGTGGTGGTGTAGTACTGGTAATGGCGCAGGGCCAGGCCCCGGTAGAGCACCACCGAGGTTCCCTTGGCCGCGTAACCGTACTTGTGTGTGTCCGCGGACATGGAGGTCACCCCGGGCAGCCGGAAGTCGAAGGGCGGGACGTGGTACCCCAGCTTCTCGGCCCAGGGCAGGACGAAGCCGCCCAGGCAGGCGTCGGTGTGGAAGCCGATCTTCCGGCTCCGGGCCAGTTCGGACATCTCTTCTATGGGATCGATGACCCCGTGCGGAAAGGAGGGGGAGGAACCCACGATAACGATGGTCCTCCGGTTCAACGCCTTCCGCACGGCGTCCACATCCGCCCGGCAGTCGTCCCCCACGGGCACCTTGATCAGCCGTATGTTGAAGTACTGCGCCGCCTTCTCAAAGGCCGCGTGGGCCGTCACCGGGATGATCATCTCCGGGGCCGTAATTTTCTTCTCGGTCCGTGCCCGGTCCCGGTACGACTTCATGGCCAGCAGGATGCTCTCCGTACCCCCGGAGGACACCGTGCCGCACACTTCATTCTCCGGGTTCGCGCCCTCCCCCGCCGGGGCCGCGCCCAGCATCCGGGCGGTCATGGACACCACCTCGGACTCGAACTTGGTGGTGCTGGGCCACAGGTCCGAGTGCAGGGGGTTGGCCTGGGAGTGGATGGCGTACACACGGTTCAGGAACCGGATGTGCTCCTCGTCCCCGTGGTACACCGCCCCGGAAACGTACCCGTCCTTCCACCGGGAGGCCTCGCGGCACCGGAGGGCCTCCATCTCCCGGAGGATCTCCTCCCGGCCCACCCCCTTTTCGGGCAGGCCCGCGTACGCGGCGTATTCCTCACGGTACGGCTTGAGCGAGTGCTCCAGCTCCTCCATGACGCCCTCGTACTCCTTCTCGATCATCCGCTTCACATACGGTACGGCCCGTACGTATTTTTCCACGGCCGACATCAGCCGGGGGTCCACCCAGCCCAGTTTTCTGCTCACGAAATCGATGACATCCATGACCTTCCTCCTCCCGGTTCCTGCGGGTCCGCTGTCAAAAAGACTCTATATCAGAGTCCCATGGAAAACAAAGCAAGGTCTGCTTTTTTCCGCAACACCGGAAGGGAATCCGGCCGGACATCCCCGTCATCATCTGCACCGGCTTCAGCGAGAGGCTCACCGAAGAAACGGTGAATCAGCTGGGCGTCAAGGCGCTGGTGAGGAAACCGTTC
>CAYTRL010000466.1:0-4696 GCA_964439795.1 uncultured Thermodesulfobacteriota bacterium | reverse complement strand
CCCACGCCGTTCCTCTCCAGAACCAGCACCCGTTTACCCGCACGGGCCAGCAGTTCGCCGGAACAGAGGCCCCCGTATCCCGCCCCCACGATGATCACATCCCACTCTTCCATGGATGCCCTCCTCCTCACTGTAATAACGATCTTTCGCCCGGAACCCGGATCTCCTTCCCCGTGCGGCGAAGGCTCCCGGATGCCCGGAACGGCTGTCACTGGTTTCAACACGGAAGAACAAGGCAGGCGACCGCCGGACTTCGGTTCCCTGCCGGCAGAACCCGGCGGATCCCTGTGCACGGTCAAAGAAAGCGCTGCTTACCTGTTTCCCCGTATGGCCGTGTCCATGGCCCGGGCCGCACGGCGGCCGTCGGCCGCTGCCTGCACGACCGTGCCGGCGCCCCGGATAATGTCCCCTCCCGCGTACAGGCCGGTCCGGTCCCGGATCCTCAAGGTTTCCTCGTCCACATCCAGCCGGCCGTTGGCGTTGAACTCCTTCTTGAGTATTTTGGCCAGTCCGGGCTCCATGACCTGCCCCACTGCCATGAGGATCTCGTCAAACTCCATCTCCATGGCGTTGGATTCATCCAGGGTGGGCCGGAAGCGGCCCGCATCGTCAAAGACGTTCGTGCACGCGACGAACCTCATCTTGGTCTCGGAAAGAATCTCTCCCGGACCCCAGCCGTTCACGATTTCCACGTCCGACCTGCGCATCTCCACCGCCTCGCTCTCCAGGCAGGGCATCTCGTCCGCGGCCTCCAGGCAGACCAGGGTCACCTTTCCGGCGCCGCAGTGGTGCGCGGCCACGGCGGCATCCGACGCCACGCTGCCGCCGCCGATGATCAGCACCCGGTCCCCGACGCTCGCCTTGCCCTTCTTCCGGTACGCCACGAGGAACTTCAAGGCATCGGTCACCCGGGCCTTTTTGATGCCGGGAAGGTCCAGCCGGCGGCCATGCCACAACCCGGGCGCCAGGAAGGCGGCAGCGTAATCATCGGTCAGGCCCTGGACGGTGATGTCCTTGCCCAGGGTCGTTCCGAAATGAAAGGAGATCCCCGGTACGGTCATCCCCTTCAGTTCGCGCTCCACAACATCGGCGGGGAGGCGGAAGGCGGGGATGGCGTGGGTCAGCATCCCGCCCGGCTGTCCTGCCTTGTCGAAGACATCCACCCGGTACCCCATCCTTGCCATGAAATAGGCGCAGGTGAGGCCGGCGGGCCCGGCCCCCACCACGGCAACCCGGTGTCCGTTCTGCGTGGGGAACAGGGGGTCCCATCCGTCAGACCCCGCTTCCCGGCACACCCAGGCGTGCAGCCTGGCGATGTCCACGGAGCGTTGGGAAAACTCGTGCCGGTTGCATTCCTTCTGGCACAGCCGCTCCGAGGGACAGATGTGGCCGCAGATTTCGGCCAGGGGGTTCATCACCCGAAGCGAACGGGCCGACCCGCCGATGTTCCCGGCCTCGATACGGCGGGCGAAGTTCGAGATATCCATGCCGGCCGGGCAGGTCTTCGTGCAGCCGGGCTTCTCGCAGAGCTGGCACTCCTTTGACAGCCGGACCGCCGCGTCCGCAGTGATAGGCGCATCAACGTCCGGGGGCGGCGTCCAGGCCTCCCCTTCCACAAAGTGGATGTATTGCTTGGCATGCTTCCGGGGCAGGTACTCCGGGATCCCCATGTCGCGCAGGACCAGGTTCGCCGCGCCGACCCCGGAACAGGTGGTCGAGATCACGCCCTCGCCCATGGTGGTGGAATCTCCACACAGGTAGAGGTTTTTCCAGTCGCTCTGCGCCTTGGGCCGCTTCATCATGGACTGCGCCAGGCTCAGCTTGGGTCCCCCGATGTTTCCCCCGTTCTTGAGCGTGAACCGCTCCATGGTGGCCGGGGTGGCGGCCTCCACGGAGATGATATTGTCCTTGAGGCCCTTGTAGTACATCCGGTCCAGGTCGTCGATGACCTTCTCGGTTTCCTCCTGTTTCCGGCGGTAATACTCCTCGGACTGGTATTCGGACCCGAAGCGGTCCGGCCAGACGTCGCTCTTGCTGGGCGCGAGCACGGTCATGGAGTGCGTACCCGGAGGCGCCAGGGAGGGGTCCTCCAGGGAGGGGACGAACACCCCGTAGTTCCGTGCGTTGAAATCCTTGATATCGTCGATGAGCAGTTCAATGGGCTGCGCGTCCTCGGGAATGGCCTCCGCTTTCACCCCCAGGTAGAGGAGGAACAGGTCCAGGGTGGGCTCGAACTTCTGGGCCCAGGCCATGCGTTTCTTGGATATGTGCCGGGGCTTGACGAGCTTGCCGTACAGGTTCCATACCGTGGCGTTGGCCACCACGTGGTCTGCCGCGATCTCCGTGCCGTCGGTCAGGCGCACCCCGTAAGCCTTGCCGTCCTCGATGAGGATCTCGTCCACCATGTGGCGGTACAGCATCTTGCCGCCGTTCTTCTCCAGGGCCGCTTCCAGCTTGTTGGGAAGCATCTGGGGGGAGCCCTGTGCGTAGCAGGCCCCGCCTATGTGGGAGTCCACGAACATGGTGGTGGCGATGATGGCCGGGACCTCGTCCACAGTACAGCAGGTGAAGAAAGAGATGAGATAGTCGAAAAAGCCGATCAGCTTGGGGTCCCGGATGTGCTTTTTCATCACCTTCGAGGCGGGGATGAATGACTGGCGCGCGATCTTCATGATCCCCAGGGGGTCCTGCAAGGCGTTTTTCAACTGCTCCTTCCAGGGGATCTCCGTTGGCGGAGCGACCATCTCCTGCTTCAACATGTAGGTGACGTAGAAGTCCTTCATCTCCTTGTACATGGATCGAAGGCCCTTCTCCTCGTTGGGAAACATGGCGGCCATCTCGTCCAGGTACCGCTCCATGTCGCGCCAGAACGTGACCGTCTTCCCCTCCATGTGGAGGCGGTAGATCGCCTCGTGGGGGATCAGGTTGATCTCTTCCTCGAGCTCGTTCATCACGAAACGGTGGGGGGTGAACCCCTTGTCTCCGCAGCCGAAAAAGACGGCCGCGCCCACGTCGAACGTGATGTCGTTGCGGCGGATGGCGGTGCAGCAGCCGCCCGGGATGTAGTGCTGCTCGATGACCAGGACCCGGACCCCTTTCTTGGCCAGCAGCGCCGCGGCCGTCATGCCCCCGATCCCCGCGCCCACCACCACCACTTCGTAACGATCTTCCAGGACTCCATCGTTCAGCAGGCGCACGATAATCTCCCTTCATCCGAAGGTCACGGCTTTCGGTTATTTATGCCGGGCATCCCGAAATGTTTTTGTTTTCGAATTATCCGAATTTCGTATACTATTAAATACGTAACACAAGGCTTCGGGGGGTGTCAAGGATTTCTTCATCGGCCGGGCGACAGCAGCCCCTGGGTCCTCACCCTGTCCACCACGATCCAGGCGCTTTTGGCACAGGCCGGAGAACCGGTCCAGCCCGGGGCCTTCACCCCGTCGCCCACGTTGAACAGGTTAGGAACCGGTGTGTCCACCGGCATGTCGTATCCCGGCCAGGTCCGCATGCAGGGCAGGTCGTCGCTGATGTCCTTCACGACCCACTTCAGCACCCGACCGTGTTCCTTGAACAGGGGAAAGGCCTTTTCCATGTCCTCCTCGTTCCGCCGGATCTCGTTTTCCCGGTCGATGGGGTTCAGGCAGTTGGCCGGCGTGGCACACGTCCACAGCAGGTGTTTTCCCGGGGGCCCGATCTCGTCGGAGTGCAGGGTCAACGTGACCCCGGTGACGATGGCCTGGGTGCCGGTGATCACCACCAGCCCCTTCTTGTCCAGCAGCGGCACATCGCTCTCGATGAGTCCCATCACGATGGGGATCGGCCGCAACCGTTCCCGGATCTCCCGAACGTAGTCCGGGGGGAAATGCTCCTCCCCAACCATATCCACGGTCTGCCGCGGGCCCGCGTTGCTGATCACCACCTCGGCCTCCACGTCGATCTCCCCTTCCGGGGTGGAGAGGATCACCCCAACCGCACGTCCGTTCTCCATCTTGATGCTTTGGACCTCGGTTTCAGTCATGACCTCGCAGCCCCGTTCGGTGACCACCTTTGCCAGGCTGTGGATCAGTTCGATGTTCCCCCGGGGGGCATACCCGAACTTGTGCATCTTCGCGGGGTTGGCCATGCTGGCGTAAAACTCGAAGACATCGGCGGCCGGGCATTCGAAATCGTTCGTGGCGCTGAAGAGCGAAGAGACGATGGCGTGGTTGGCCTGCATGATCTGCGGGTCGTCCGTGTACTTCTCCATCCACGCCCGGTACGAAATCGTGTCCCGCTTCGATTTCCGTTCCAGCTTGTTGTCCTTGCTCCGGAAGAGGTTCAGAAAGGCGCGTACCCCGATGCCCAGCATGGCCTGGAAGATCATCAGAAGGCTCATGATGCCGAACCGGTAGTGCCTCCATTTGAGTTTTGTCAGGGCGGCCCATAAGGTTTTTCCCGCCCCCTTGCCCAGCATGGGGTAGATTTCATCCCCGATCTTCCAGGAGATATCGGTGCAGTCCGCGATCTCGAACGGTGCGCCCGTGAGCTTGAAGGTCTCTTCCAGTTCGGTCCCCCGCTGTATGATCAGGGCGCCCGTGGGGCACTTGAACCCATCGATCACCTGGGTGGAAAACCGACCCCCCATCCGGGCACGTTTGTCCCCCCCCCGCCCCGTGTGCCCGGAATGGGCCAGGGGCGCCCCGGCGGGGGGGGG
>CAYTRL010000465.1:0-4750 GCA_964439795.1 uncultured Thermodesulfobacteriota bacterium | reverse complement strand
ACTTTCTTCCTCATCCCTGTGACATCGCGGAATGGAGTTCCCAGGACTTGTGCAAAAAACCGTCCCGGGTTACGGATCACAGGAAAAACACGGTTCCCGTTCCGTTTCCAGGGGGTGTTGCATTGACAGAACGTCTCGAGCAGTTGTAAATTTTATAGAGATCCGGCTTATTTTTCAAACAGAATCCAAGCGGAATTTAGGAGACGAACATGGGAAGTGACAAGAAGCGCTGCATGGTCTGCGGAAAAGAAACCGAGATGAGCAAAACCATCTGTCCGTCATGCAACGAATCGATCAAAGGGGAGGCGGTGGGCAAACAAAAGAAAATCGTGAAAAACGCCGAAAAACAGATGAAGCGTCACGGACAGAAACCCCCCGATTGATCGGACGCCCCTCCGTCAAAGGAGACAGGAACTCTAACGTCATGGTTGCGGTTCTCGGGACAAGCAGGGCACGAATTAACGAAACCCGTCTTGTTCTCTTTCTTCTGCTGTCCATCCTGCTCCACTGGATGTTGATGCACGCCCTGCCCTCCCTGTCCGTACCGCCCCCGAAAACAGATCTGAAAAAGCCGATCTGGGTCGACTTGGTGGATTACACGGAACCGGAGGCCCAGGAACCGGCCTCCATGTCCCCGGTGCCTCCGCCGCCGCCAATCCCACAGAACACCGTTGCTCGCAAACCGGTTCGTAAAAAGCCCCCTCCTCCGAAAAAGTCCCCGAGGACGGCCCGTACCGTCACCCCGGATCCGTCCCCGGCCACGCCGGAGGAAGCCCGGGAAATCCCCTCGGCAAAGGATCTCATCCCCTCCATACAAAACCTGCTCGCCATGCAGCAGAGCCCGGACAACCCCTTCCGGTCCCTGCACATGGGACCGCACCAAGAGGGCGTGGGACACCTGCCGGCGGAGACCCTCTACGAACAGTACCTACTGGAGTTGAAACGGAAAGTGGAGAGAAACTGGAAGGTTTCCCTGGACCTGGGAATCCGGGAAGGCGTCACCGTGATCTATGTAATCGTGGCGGAAGACGGTTCGCTGTTTTCCTGCGACATCCTGAAACCCTCGGGGATGATCGCTCACGATTACGAGGCCATGGAGGCCGTCAAGGCGTCTTTCCCTCTGACGCCTCCCCCCAAGAAACTCCTAAATGAAAAGGGGATCCTGCCCATCCGGTTCTCGTTCCACTACCTGCTGACCCCGCCGTCGTGACGGGGGGAACCTCCCGGCCGCGCTTCCACGCCTTCACCCCCCGTCCGGTTCCCATCTCAGACGGGGCTTACGGGCAGCCCGCACTTCATCGAGACGCGACACGGGTGTGCTCTCCGGAGCACGCTTGAGCAGGTCCGGCTCCTGTTCGGCCTCCCGGGCGATCTGGATCATGGTGGCACAAAAACGGTCCAGTTCCTCCTTGGTCTCGGTCTCTGTAGGCTCGATCATGAGCGCCCCGGAGACGACCAGGGGAAAATAGATCGTGGGGGGGTGGAACCCCAGATCGATCAGCCGCTTGGCCACATCCATGGTGGACACGCCGAAAGGAGTCAATTTCCTGTCCGTGACAACGCACTCGTGCATGCAGGGCGAGGGGTACGGAAGATGATAGGTCTCCTTCAGCAGGGCCTGTACATAGTTGGCGTTCAGCACGGAACTCTGACTGACCCGGCGCAGGCCTTCCGCCCCCAGGGACCGGATGTAGGCATACGCTTTGAGGATCACGCCGAAGTTTCCGGCAAAGGCACGCACCCTGCCGATGGAGTCCGGAAGATGATGGTCCCAGACGAAGCCGCTGTCGGTTTTCCGGAGCCGGGGCCCCGGGAGGAACGGTTCCAGACCCTTCTTCACGGCAACCGGCCCCGCGCCCGGCCCTCCCCCGCCGTGGGGCGTGGAGAACGTCTTGTGCAGGTTGAAGTGGAGCACGTCCACCCCCGTATCCCCCGCGCGGACCGTCCCCACGATGGCGTTGAGGTTAGCGCCGTCGCAGTAGACCATTCCGCCCACATCGTGCACCCGATCCACCACCTGTGCCACGTGGCGCTCGAACAGCCCCAGGGTGTTGGGATTGGTCAGCATGAGGGCGGCCACCCGGTCATCCAGAAAAGGGATCAGCAGATCCGGCTCCAGAATGCCGTCACGCCCGGAGGGCACTTCCACCACCTCATACCCGCACAGGGCCGCGCTGGCGGGGTTGGTCCCGTGTGCTGTGTCCGGAATCAGCACCCGGGAGCGTGGATCCCCCTTTTTCTCATGATACGCCCGGACGATCATCATGCCGGTCAGTTCCCCGTGGGCACCCGCGGCCGGCTGAAGAGTGCAGGCATCCAACCCGCTGATCTCCCGGAGCAGGCCTTCCATCTCGAAGAGGATCCGCAGGCAGCCCTGTACATCCCGTTCGGGGGTATAGGGATGAACGTCCCGCCAGGCCGGTTGCGCGGCGATCTCCTCGTGGATCTTCGGGTTGTATTTCATGGTACAGGAGCCCAGCGGATAGAAGCCGGTGTCCACACCGTAGTTCCAGCGGGAAATACGCGTGTAGTGCCTGACCACTTCGGGTTCGCTCAGCTCCGGAAAGCTTTCCAGATCGGCACGCACGGAACCGGCCTCGAACCGGTCCTCGGGCCGGCACCGTGGCACGTCCCATTCCGGCAGGAGCACCCCTCTCCTTCCCGCGCGCCCCCGTTCGAACAGGAGCGGCTCGTCTTCCGCGGTTGCCGGCCGGCCGGAACCGGGTTCCCGATCCGTTATGCTTCTTGACATCGTTTCTCCATCGCCTCGGCAAACCGGTCGATCTCCTGCCGGGTGCGCCTTTCCGTTACACACACCAGGATCGCATTCTCCCACTGCGGAAACTGTTTTGTCAGGGAAACGCCCGCCACGATACGGTCCTCCTGCCTCAACCGCTCCAGAACACGTTCCGCCGGGACGGGAAGTTGGACGACAAACTCATTGAAGGTGGGCGCGGTGTGGGGGACAAGGACGCCGGGGATCCCTCCGAGTTGTTCCTTGGCGTACTCTGCCTTGGAGAGGTTCATGCAGGCCAGTTCACGCAACCCGTCCTTGCCGAGCAGCGCCATGTACAGGGTGGCCGCAAGGGCGCACAAGCTGTGGTTTGTACAGATATTGGAAGTGGCCTTTTCCCTCCGGATATGTTGCTCCCGGGTGGCCAGGGTCAGGACATAGCCCCTCTTCCCCCGGGTGTCCACGGTTTCTCCCACGACCCGGCCAGGCATGTTTCGCATGCTGGCCTTGCGAACCGCAAAGAAACCCGCATACGGCCCCCCGTACTGAAGCGGGATCCCCAGGCCCTGGCATTCGCCCACGGCCACATCCGCGCCCATGGCCCCGGGAGAGGAAAGGAGGCCCAGGGAAACCGGTTCGGCAACGACCTGAATTAAAAGCCCCCCCTCTCCGAGAAAACGCTCTTTCAGGAGTTCCAGCGGTTCCACGCAGCCGAAATAGTTGGGAGATTGAACCACCAGACAGGCCACATCCTCCCACTGTTTCCGGCCTCCGTCCGGAACCGACGTCACCCCCTCCGGTCCCGCGGCAAGAAACTCCAGCTGGATCGGGCTGTACCGGCAATACGTTGCCATCACGTCCCGGTATTCGGGGTGAACGGATTCCGACACGAGCACACGGTTCTTCCTCGTGACGCGTGCCGCCATCAAAACCGCTTCCGCTGCGCTGCTGGCACCGTCGTACATAGAGGCGTTTGCAACGTCCAACCCCGTGAGCTGGCAGATCAGGGTCTGGAACTCGAAGATTCCCTGCAACGTGCCCTGGCTGATCTCCGGCTGATAGGGTGTGTAGGCAGAATAGAACTCGGCCCGTTGCAGCAGATGCCATACAGGAGACGGTATGAAGTGATCGTAGGCGCCGCCCCCCAGAAAATGGATCCAACGGCCGGCATCTGTATTTTGCTCCGCCAGGGTGGCGAACTCCCTCCGGAGTCCTTCCTCGGAAAGAGGTTCCGGCAGGTCCAGGGGATGAGAAAGCCGGAGGGCCCCGGGGACGGTCTGGAACAGTTCTTCCACGGAGTTCCTTCCGATCCGCTGCAGCATCTCCTGGATATCGTCTTCCGTGTGGGGGATGTACATTCACCCTTCTCCGTCTGCGGGACCGCCCCCCCCGCCTTGTCCGCTCCCGGTACGCATCCTTGAACGGTGCCTCCCGGGAAAAAAAAAGAGGGCTCCGCCGCCCTCCCCTTCATCTGCGTGCCGATGAAACGGTGTTGCACCCTCCCGGCACGCAGTACGCCTATTCGGATTCTTTCTCTTTTTCAATGAAGGAAACGTACGCCGCAGCGTCCAGCAGCGTCCCCAGTTCCTCCGGGTTCGACAGTTCGATCCGGAGGATCCATCCCTCGTCGTAGGGATCTTCGTTGATCAACTCCGGACTATCCAGCAATGTATCGTTCACGTCAACCACGGTTCCCGATACCGGGGAGTACAAATCCGATACCGCCTTGGTCGACTCGATGACGCCGAACGCCTCGGACATGACCACTTTGGCCCCTTCCTCAGGCAGTTCCACGTATACCACTTCCCCAAGACTGTCCTGAGCATAATCGGTGATGCCGATCACAACATTGCCGTTCTCAACTCGGGCCCATTCATGTTCCTTGGTATATTTCAGATGATCCGGGAATTCCATCTTTTCTCCTTTCTCTTTCATGGTCCCACGTCCAGCGCCAAGCCTTCCGACACCCCTGTTTACCAGAAACCCCTGTCCGATTCAAAGAAGATATCCGCTTTC
>CAYTRL010000464.1:0-4768 GCA_964439795.1 uncultured Thermodesulfobacteriota bacterium | reverse complement strand
TGCGCACGGCCGTGTTTGTGCTCCGGGTGAAGGGGCAGGGGGGCATCCAGGTCCATCATGCGAAAAGCCAACAGGCCGATCAATCCTGAAAAGATGTTGATCCAGATATCTTGTATGTCGTAATACCTCCCGGAAACAAATCCCTGGATGATTTCATCCAACATTGAGACCCACAGGAGGATGTTCAAGCTCAGCAGGTAGAAACGGAGCGAGTACCTGGCCGGGGACAAAGCTCGGAATATCAGCATGCCCAGGATGCTGTAGAGCAGGAAATGGAACCGTTCCAGGGGGCGATCCAGGTTTAAATACGCCGGAAAGAAACAGAAGACCACAATCAGCAAGAACAACAGATGGACGAATCGCTTTCGAGAAAGGGCGCGGATCACCTGGGACACGAACAGGACAAAGGCCAGCAACAGGAACAGGGCGATCACCCCCTGGCCGATCCAGCCGAAACCGGACGCCTGGATCCACCGGACGATGCGGTACAGAAAAACGCTGCAGAAGAACAGAAACAGGCAATAAAGGAGCAGAAAGGCGATGCGTCCGGCGGTATTCCGGGCGCTGGCGGGAGCCGCTTCCGGTCCAACCGGCGATCTCGATACGGTCATGGGTACAAACTTTCTTTTTCCGGTGGCCCGGGATGATCGGCACCCCCCGGGAGGCCTCCACGGGCAGCCTACGGGCGCCCTGGATCGGTTCCTGGAAGGGGGAGCTTCCTCAGAGTGCTTCTCTTGGGGACCTGTTCTCCCCCATCGACCGAACGGCAACGAACCTTTATCGCTTTATTTTGACACGGAAAGAGATGAAATGGTAATCTGAATAATTCATTCAATGAAATTGAGGGCTTTGGTTATCAAGATCCTCTTGCCGGAAGGGTTCTTTCACAAACACCAAGAAAACAGGCGCGGTCCACAACCGCTCACCGGGATCCGGTGATCGGTGAAGGCCGTGAGCGGGGTGGGCAGGTTTCATGGGAAAGATCCGCATCGCAAACGAACGCTGTAAGGGATGCCATTTGTGCATCTCCGTGTGCCCCAAAAAGATCCTGGTGGTAGCCGATCACTTCAATCAGAGCGGGTACGCGCCCGTGGAAGTGACCGAAATGCAACGATGTACCGGGTGTGCCCTCTGTGCCGAGATGTGCCCAGACATCTGCATCGAGGTATGGAAAGGGAAGAAGGCGGCATCCGGACAGGCAGGGTGACAGGGAAAAAGATCATTTCCCGGAAAAACAGGAAGGCGACATGAAGAAAAAGCTGGTGAAGGGGAACGAGGCGGTGGCCATGGGAGCGCTGGACGCGGGATGCCGGTGCTATTTCGGCTATCCGATCACTCCCCAGAACGAGATCCCGGAGTACCTGTCCCTGCACATACCCAAAGAAGGGGGCACGTTTATCCAGGCGGAGAGCGAGGTGGCTGCCATCAACATGATCCTGGGCGCCTCCGCGTCAGGCGCACGCGTGATGACCTCCTCCTCCAGTCCGGGGATCTCCTTGAAACAGGAGGGGATTTCCTACCTGGCGGGATCGGAGCTCCCCGCCGTGATCGTGAACATGTCCAGGAGTTCTCCTGGGTTGGGCGGCATTTCCGCATCCCAGGGAGATTACTGGCAGGCCGTCAAGGGAGGCGGGCACGGGGATTATCGCGTCATCGTACTGGCACCGGATTCCGTTCAGGAACTCTACTCGCTCACGTACCAGGCCTTTGACTACGCGGACCTGTACCGGAACCCGGTCATGATCCTGGGGGATGCCATGCTGGGGCAGATGAAGGAACCCGTCCTGCGCAACCCTCCCGGGAACCAGGAACTCCCTCCGAAAACGTGGGCTGTGACCGGGAAGAAGGGGCGCGCCGCCAACGTGGTCAAATCGCTGTTCCTGGGGGAAGGGGAGCTGGAGGCGCATATCTGGCATCTCACGGAAAAATTCGAACGGATCCAGCGGGAGCTGGTCTTGTACGAGGCCATGGATCTCCAGGACGCCGAGCTGGTCCTGGTGGCTTTTGGAACAGCCGCCCGCATTTCCGTAAGCGCCGTGCGTGCCGCCCGGAAGGAGGGGATGCGTGTGGGCTTCCTCCGCCCCATCACCCTGTTCCCGTTTCCCGAGGAGCCTCTGCGTCAGGCCTCGATCCGTACCCGCACCTTCCTCACGGTGGAGCTGAATACGGGACAGATGGTGGAGGATGTACGGCTTTCCGTGGAAAACGGGGCCCGTGTCCATTTTTATGGTCGCCCCTGCGGGGCGGGATCTCTTCCCAAGCCCGGAGAAATTCTTGAACAGATCCGGTCCCTTTACGGGGCCGCATGCGAAGAGCGCGAGGAGTTGTCCCATGGAACCGATCATGAAAGCCGTGTTTGAACGACCCAAGTGCCTCAAGGAGACGGAATTCCACTTCTGCCCGGGGTGTCATCACGGTATTCTGCACCGGCTCGTGGCCGAGGCCATCGATTATTACGATCTCCAGGACATCACCATCGGAGTGGCTTCGGTGGGATGCAGCGTTTTTATGTATAACTATTTCGACATCGACGTGGTGGAGGCTCCGCACGGCAGGGCTCCCGCCGTGGCCACCGGGGTCAAGCGGGTCCACGACGATAAGATCGTGTTCTCGATCCAGGGAGACGGCGATCTGGCAGCCATCGGCACCGCGGAGATCATCCACACCGCCAACCGGGGGGAGAACATCACCATTATCTTCGTCAACAACACCACGTACGGGATGACCGGGGGGCAGATGGCCCCCACCACGCTGCTGGGCCAGGTCACCACCACCTCCCCCTACGGAAGGGATTTCCGGCAGGACGGCTACCCCATCCGCATGGCCGAGATGCTGGCGACCCTGGAGGGGGCGGCCTACGTCTCCCGGGTCGCCGTCAACAAGCCTGCGAACATCCTGAAGGCAAAGCGCGCCGTCCGAGAGGCCTTTCGCATGCAGAAAGAGGAGATGGGCTTCAGTTTTGTGGAAATCCTGTCCTCCTGTCCCACGGATTGGAAGATGAAACCCGGGGACGCCTGCAAGAGGATCGAGGAAGAGATGATTCCGTATTTTCCCCTCGGCGTGTTCAAGGAACGGAAGATTGCGGACCATCTTTAGGTCCCGAGTCTTCTGCAACGGACATCTGCTTCATTTTTTTCAACTGAAAACAACCGGGGAAGAGTCAACCATGTATCACGATGTCATCATCGCAGGGTTCGGAGGGCAGGGGGTTCTCTTCATGGGGAACCTTCTGGCACAGTCAGGTATGGAGGAGGGGTTCAACGTGACCTTCATGCCGGCCTACGGCGTGGAGATGCGGGGTGGAACGGCAAACTGCAACGTCATCCTCTCCTCGGACCCGATCGGGTCCCCCATTCCGGACACCCCGTTTTCCGCCATCATCATGAACGAGGCGTCGCTGGTACGCTTTCAGAAAACGGTTCAGGTGGATGGGTTTCTGTTCTTCAACAGTTCCCTGGTTTCCGAGGACAAGGTAGGCCGGCAGGATGTAAAGGCCCTGGCCGTCCCGGCCAACGACCTGGCCAAAAAGCTTGGAAACGATCAAGTGGCCAGTCTGGTGATGCTCGGCTGTTTTGTGGGGTGGACACGCATCGTGAACCCGGACAGCCTCCGACCGGCCATGGATGAAATGCTCCCGCCGAAGGCAAGGGATCGTTTTCTTTCCATGAACCTCAACGCCCTGGACGAAGGCCTGCAGTACGCCGAACGGCTTCGTGAAGGCCCCACGAACCGTTGACAGGAGATTCCGGAGGTCGCACATGAACGAGAACGAGAACCCGCACGAACCGTATGTGCAGGTCGGGGAAAAGATCAAGCAGCTTCGGGAAGACAGCGCCGTCTCGCTGAAGGACCTGGAAGAGCGAACAGGACTGTCTTCCGCCGTGCTCTCCCAGATCGAAAACCACCTGGTTTCCCCTCCCCTGGGCACCCTCATCCGGATCGCCAAGGCGCTCAATGTGCGGCCCGCACACTTTTTCGACGAACACCCGGACCAATCCTTTACCCTGGTTCGGAAAGACGAGCGGAAACCCGTGAGCCGGTTCGCCTCGAAACGAGGGGTGGGCTACGGGTATGCGTACGAATCGCTTGGACATGACATGAAGGGGCGCCACATGGAACCCTTCCTGATCACCCTGGAGCCCGCCACAACAATGAAATCCCCTCGACCCTCCACGCATGACGGAGAGGAGTTCATCTTCGTCCTGGAGGGGGAAGTTCAAGTCACCCTGGGGGAGCACAGCGACGTCCTGCAGGCCGGGGACGCCATCTACTACCACTCCAGCATCCCCCACCTGGTGTCGTGCCCGGGAGAGCAGAAGGCCCGAATCCTGGCGGTCATATACTCGGATTGACCCAGGGGAGGAAACCCGGCGATTGTCCGCCGACCAGGTTTCTTCCGGGTTCGCCTGCGGGTTTTGTCCTGGAAGGAAGGGGCCTGGATCGACACCCTCTCTTGAAAGATGTCAATCGGTCAACCGTCGCAGGATGGGGCAGGGCCCCACCCTACGAAAGGGGACCGGTTTTTGCAGCTTCATCCGATGCGTCTGGTGCGCCGTAGAGTTCCCGGATCCGGGCCCGCAGAACCTTGCCCACGGGGCTTGTGGGCAGGGAAGGGCAGAAAAGGACCGATCGGGGTTTCTTGAACCCGGCCATGCGTCCCTTGCACCAGTCGATGAGTTCCTTTGAGGAAAGATCCTTGCCGTCCCGGACCACCACCACGGCGCGCACGCTTTCGCCCCACTCTTCATCCGGAATTCCGATGATGCAC
>CAYTRL010000463.1:0-4793 GCA_964439795.1 uncultured Thermodesulfobacteriota bacterium | reverse complement strand
AACGGGCAGGAAGTCCCGGTCCGGAAAGGGGATGGAGTCTATGGGGACGGGTCGGCGGCGTGGGGGGGTGGTGACCAGGGCGTTCCGCTCTCGGAACGCCACACCGGGGATCGATTTCCACTTTGGAGCGTTCCCCTGGCGCAGGATTTCCCGAAGAGCCGGCTCTCCCTCCCCCAGGACCACCATGTCCGCTCCGGATTCGACAAGGGCTTGTTCGGGCAGGCAGGTAGCGTGGGGGCCTCCCAGAATCAGGATGACGTCAGGCCTCTCGGCCTTCACCCGCCGGGCGATCCGCCAGGCCCTGGATTGATTGCACGTAAAGGTGGTCATCCCTACCCAGCGCACCGAGGGATCCCGCACTCGCTGGAAAAGCACGGTTTCCCCGTCCAGGTCCGCATCGATCCCGAAGACCGGCACCCCGACATCCCTCGCCGTGGCCGCCAGGTAGGCCAATCCCAGGGGATAGGCCCTCTCCGGGGCCGGGGGCACGTGTATCAGCAGTAAATCCATGCGCGGTTCCAGAACCCGGCGAACGACAAGCACCCGTCTGCAGCGTTGGGGCGGTCCGTGCCGCTGCGACTTCCTGCCGCAATTTCTAGCGACCCGAACCTTCCCCCGCCTCTTGCATACGGGTCTTTCTGTTTCGCCGGAATTGAAAAGTGTTTTTTCTTTCCGCTCAACCTTTCCACGACAGCTGTAAAGAAACACAGATGTTGTGGCTGAAGCCTGTGGCTGTGACAATGTTGTCTACGATATTTTACCGTAGATCAAGTATTCGATAAAGACGACGGAGGGGACTTGCCATGAAGGGAGGAATCCTTCCGCACCAGAAGACGGCCCAGGAACAGGGCGTCCATGCCGGAGCGGAGAAAGGTGGACAGGGCGTCGGCCGGCGTCAGGACGATCGGTTCTCCCCTCAGGTTGAAGGAGGTGTTCAGCACCACCGGGACCCCGGTGAGCCTGTCGAACCGATCAATCAGGCGGTGGAAGAGCGGGTGGCTTTCTGCGTGCACCGTCTGTACCCGGCAGGTGCCGTCCACATGGATCACCGCAGGGATCGAACCCGTTTTTTCAGGGCGGACCCGGTAGACGCGCAGCATGAAGGGGGAGGGGTCGTCGGACTCGAAATACTCCCCGCAGCGGTCCTCCAGGATGGCCGGTGCAAAGGGGCGGAACCCTTCCCGGAACTTGATCTGCCGGTTCATTCGGTCCTTCATGCCCGGGTCCCGGGGGTCCGCCAGGATGCTCCGGTTGCCCAGCGCCCGGGGACCCACCTCCATGCGGTCCTGGTACCAGCCCACTATTTTCCCCTTGGCCAGAAGGCGGGCACAGGTCTCCGCCGGGTCGTCCAGGGCCTCGGCCCGGAGGCCCTCGATATCCAGTGCCGAGCGACACGCCTCCTCGGAGAACGCGGGGCCCAGAAAGGCGCTCTCCAGCACTTCCCGCTTCGTACCGCCGAACCGGTGATGGTACAGGACCTTGGCCGCGCCCACGGCCGTTCCCGGGTCCCCCGCGGGGGGCGGGACGAAGATCTCCCGGAACGGCCCCTGCTCCCGCAGTGCGGAGTTCATCTGACAGTTCAGGCAGACGCCGCCGGCCAGGCAGAGGTTCGGGGAGCCCGTGAGCTTGAAGAGATGGTTCGCCATGTGGAGGGCGATCTCTTCCACACGTTTCTGCAGCGCCGCCGCCACGTCCCGGTGCCGGTCTTCCAGGCCGCTTTCCGGTTCCCGGGACGGGCCGAAGCGCTCCACGAACTTCCGGGAGTACATGGTCTTCGCACCGTAATGATAGCCGAAGTAGTCCAGGTCCAGCCGGAAGGTCCCTTCCGGACCCTCCCGGACGATCTCGCGCAGCAGGGGCAGAAACCTTTCCGGGTCTCCGTAGGGAGCCAGGCCCATGACCTTTCCCTCCCCGCTGCAGGGCCGGAACCCCAGGAACTGGGTGAACGCCTCGTAGAGCTTTCCCAGGGAGTGGGGGAAGAGGATCTCCTGGAGAATGCGGACCTCGGTTCCCTCGCCCACCCCGAAGGTGGAGGTGGTGAACTCCCCGGTGCCGTCCAGCGTGAGGACCGCTGCCCCGTCAAAGGGGCTCAGAAAGAACGCGGAGCCGGCGTGGGCCAGGTGGTGCTTTACCGGGACGATCTGCACTTCGTGTCCCAGGGTTTTTCGAACCTCCTTCTCGAAGGACAGGTCCAGGGCATAGCTCCGGATGTGCCGGAGGAACAGCAGGGACCGGGGGAAATAACGCAGGAGGTGCTTCAGGGTTTGGAGGGCGATCCCTTTCGGGTCGGAGTAGTATGCGACGCATTGGATGTCCGAGCCCCGGATCCCCGCTATCCGGAGTGCGTCCAGGATGGCTTCTCCGGGGAATCCCGTGTCGTGCTTGATCCGGGAGTATCGTTCCCCCTCCGCGGCGAACCGGAGTTCTCCGTCTTCCAGCAGGCAGACCCCGGAGTCGTTTTTTCCGAAACAGCAGATGCCCAGGATGTATGTCGGCTTGTTTACTGAATCCATGAATCCACATTCGAACGGGATGTGTCGCGGAAGAGGACTTCTCCAACTCAGAAACATTATGGAGAAAATGTCCATTTTCCGCAAACTTGAGGCGCCTCATCCGTGGCTCTGTGGGCCCGGGTTTATCCGGGTGGGTCAGGGGGCCACAGCCCGGATGGCCGGGTCGAAGAGGGCTGCCGCGGGCGGTGGAACCCCGCACCCCGGGGTTCCACCTATAGACAGTTCGCCCCGAAAATCCTTGGTTTAGAATCAGGTTACAAGATGCCGGAGCATTTGGTGCAGGATGCTTCAGAACAGTGTGAAAAGGGGTTTCATTGACACATGGGGGCGATCCCCTGATAATTGGTCAATGGGACTTCCGTGTGATTGTGCACGGGGTTTAGAACGGCTTGATCCGGGAGGGCGCTTCGTTCCTGCTGCCCCTCGCCACATTCACCTCGTTTGTCTTCGAAATCACTGCATCTGCTTCGCAGACACGGGGATGGATGAACCGCCTGTAGGAAAAGCCGACCTCGCCGGCGTATTCCGACAGGCTCCCAGGGAGATTTTAGCCGTTTTCTTTGCAGCAGATGGGAAAATCTCCTTTTAGCACCATGGAGTTAGGGGGGATCATTGGTTGAACGACGAGAAGCCCCGGGCCGATCCGGGTCCTACGGGTATTCGGAGCCCAAGGACGAGGCCTTCCCCCCCATCGTGATGGTGGATGTCACGAATGTTTGCAACGGCAAGTGTATTCACTGCCCCCAGATCGATTTTGCGCGAAGAGACGGCTACCATCCACGGTTTCTGGATCTGGATCTCTTCGAGAAACTCATGAGAGAAGTCTCCGGTTTCCAGCCGGAGGTGGTGCGGATCACGGGGGACGGGGAACCGTTGATGCACCCAGAACTCTTCGCCTTTCTGGAATCCGCGAGACGGTTCGGCGTCTGTCCCGTCAATCTCACAACCAACGGATCCCTGTTGACCGCGGAGGCCCTGGAGAGGCTTCTTTCCATCGGCGTGGATATTGTCGACGTGAGCCTGGACGCCCTTTCAGCGGAGACCTATGCGAGGATCCGGCCGGGTCTCCGTTTCGAGACGGTGAGCGCCAACCTCCACCGGCTCCTGGCGCTTCGTGACCCGGGGCGCACCCGTGTGATGGTGAGCATCATCCGGATGAAGGAGAACGAGGAGGAGATCGACGATTTCGTGCAATACTGGACCCCGCGCGTGGACCGTGTGCTGGTCAGATCCCTGCACAGCAACCGGAACTACTTCGGCCCCGGGCCGTCGGACGGCCCCGCGCCTGCCCGCATCCCCTGCCCGCACCTGTGGAAGCGGCTCATTCTGGACTACCGGGGTCGGATCAAGTTCTGTCCCGTGGACTGGGAGGGCGACAGCGTGGTGGGCGATTTCAGGTCCCGGAGCCTCCAGGAGGTGTGGAGGAGTGCCGTGATGGAACGGTACCGGGAGCAGCATCTGGCCGGGGCGTTTTCCCGGGTTCGCCCCTGCGGGGACTGCAGCGACTGGATAACCTCTCCATGGGATCATGGCTACGAAAAGGCCGTGCGGGGGGTGGCGAAAGAACCGCCCGCTCAACCAGAGAAGTGAATGATCATCTCCATTCTGCAGCCGAGCTATCTCCCCTGGTCGGGCTTCTTCGAGCTCATGCTCCGGTCCGATTGCTTCGTCTATCACGACAACCTCATCTTTGATAAATCCTGGAGAAACCGGAACCGGATCCGCACCCGGAAGGGAACCGCCTGGCTCACGGTGCCCATGCAGGGCAAGGGGCTTTCCAGCACCCTTCTTCCCGACATCCGCATCGACAACTCCAAGGACTGGGCGCGGCGTCAATGGAACCTCATTCGAGAAAACTACCGGTCAGCCCCTTTTTTTGCCGAGCACGGTGCTCCCCTGGAGGAGATCCTGCGCGGCCGAACCTGGAAATATCTTCTGGAGTTGAACTACACCACCACGGAGTACCTGCTCCGTGCGCTGGGCATGAACCCCAGGATCCTGCTGGCCAGCGATCTTGACCTGGGCCATTCCCGCAAGAACGATCGGATCGTGCGGATCTGCCGGGAAGTGGGCGCGAACACCTGGCTCGCTAACTCGGCATGCCGCGATTACGTGGAACCCGGGATCTACGAGAAGGCGGGGGTCCGGGTGGTGTATCAGGATTTCGCCCACCCGGAGTATCCGCAGCTGTTCTCGCCCTTCATCTCTCATCTTTCCGTTCTGGACCTTCTTCTGAACTGCGGCCCGGAAAGCCTGGAAACCATCCGGCGGGGAGGGCAG
>CAYTRL010000462.1:0-4796 GCA_964439795.1 uncultured Thermodesulfobacteriota bacterium | reverse complement strand
CGGCTCGTAGAGAAGGGAAGCGGAGAGAGAATGAGTTCGGCCGTTTTTGGATGGACGGGAAAGATTCTCAAGGTCGATCTCTGCCGTTCGAAGATCTCGGAACTCGACACCCTGGATTACGCCCCGCGCTTCATCGGGGGACGCGGCCTGGCGACCCGCATCTACTGGGACGAGGTGAGTCCCGGCGTGGGGGCGTTCGACCCGGAAAACCGGCTGATCCTGATGAGCGGGCCCCTGGCGGGCACGGGGGTGCAGGGAGCGTCCCGGTTCGCCGTAGCCGGGAAATCCCCCATGCTGAAACCGGAAGGGTTCTGCTACGGAAACCTGGGCGGGTTTTTCGCCCCGGCCCTGAAGTCCGCGGGATACGACGGCGTTGTGGTCACGGGCGCTTCGGAGAACCCTGTCTATGTGTGGATCAACGACGGTCGGGCCGAGATCCTGGACGCCTCCGAACTCTGGGGACAAGGCGCCTACCACGTCCGTGACCTTCTTCGAGCACGGCATGGCAGGGATGCCCGTTTCGTGACCACGGGGGTGGCCGGGGAGAACCGGTGCCGTACTGCCACCCTGATCACCGACCACGAGGGAAGCGCCACGGGCGGGTTCGGGGCCGTCATGGGCTCCAAGAAGCTCAAGGCGATCGCGGTGCAGGGAACGGGGAGGCCCCGGGTGGCACATCCCGGGAAGCTCACCGAACTCAACCGCCTGACCGCACGGCTGAGCAAACGGGGTTCCCTGAGGGTTCCCCTTCCACGGGACCAGATGGAGTGCGTGGGAAAGGCCCCCTGCCATCAGTGCGGGATGGACTGCTTCCGGAGACGGTTTCGGACCGCGGGGGGGAAAGAAGCGGTTCTGAAATGTCAGTCCATGATCTTCTACATGCCGTGGGTGGCCGGGAAACCGGGAGAAACTATGGGGACAGCCGTGGATGCCACCGAAATATGCAACGATCTTTCCCTGTGCACCATGGAGATGGAAAATGTCCTGCGGTGGCTCGCGGCCTGCCACCGCTCGGGTTGTCTCCGGGAGCAGGACACGGGATTGCCCCTGTCCGACATGGGCAGCCGTGCGTTTCTGGAGAACCTGGCCACCATGATCGCACGCCGGGAGGGGTTTGGAGAGATCCTGGCGGAAGGGCTTCTGCGGGCCGGGGAGAGGCTGGGCGGCTCCGTCGAGGAACAGTTCGACGAAAGCGTGTCGGGCGTGGGCCTCGGAGCCTCCTATGCCGGCCGTCAATACATCCCCCATGCCCTGCTGTATGCCATGGAGCCGAGACAGCCCATGTCCATGCTTCACGAGGTGAGTTTCCTCATTGCCCACTGGCTTCTGCACCGGCTCAAACCGGAACTCTCCCCTGTGACAGCCCAAGTGTTCCGGACGGCGGCCGAAAGGTTCTGGGGAAGCGACAAGGCATGGGATTTCACCACGTATGAAGGAAAGGCCCTTGCCGCCGTGAAGATCCAGGACCGTACCTGTGCGAAGGACAGCCTGGTGCTGTGTGATTTCGCATGGCCGATCATGGACTCGTTCAACACCCCGGACCATGTGGGAGATCCCACCCTGGAAAGCCGCCTGTTCAGCGCCGCGACCGGGGTGGAGACCGATGAGGCGGCCTTGAACCGGGCCGGGGAGAGGATCTTCAACCTCCAGCGTGCTGTTCTGCTTCGGGAGGGGTGGCAGGCCAGGGAAGCGGACGTGCCGGCCGAGTTCAACTTTACCCGGCCGGTGCAGACCGACCCGCTCAACCCCCGCCTGCTGGTTCCGGGGCCCACCGAGGAGCCGGCGTCGGTCAAGGGAAATGTTCTGGACCGGGTGAAGTTCGAGCAGATGCGGGAGGAATTCTACCAACTGCGGGGCTGGGACGCGGAAAGCGGGCTTCCGCAGTGCGGGACCCTCCAGCGGCTGGACCTCGCCGACATGGCACGCGAGCTGACTCCAATGGGACTCACCAGGTAGTTGAATGAGTCCCTCTGGGCAGGATGACCGGAACCGAACCTAGGAAGGAGACCGAAAGATGATACGCGAGATGGTGGACACAGTGGCCCAGGTGATGGAATCGGTTCTTGCCCCGCCCGCGGAGGCGCAAGGCGATCCCCCCTGTCTTCCCGAAATACGGGAGAAGAAGTGCACCGGGTGCAAGCTTTGCGCAAAGGTCTGTATCGGGGAGGTCATCTTGATGAGGGGGAAGAAGGCCGCCGTGGTGAACCGCGACCGATGCTGCCTGTGCGGGCACTGTGTGGCCGTTTGCCCGGCCGACGCCGTGCGGGACAGCCTCTCGCCACGGAAGGAAACCCCGTTGATCGATCCCGCCGCCCTCCCGTCCGAGAAATCGCTCCGGGCGTTCTTTCGCTCCCGGCGATCCGTGCGGTTCTACAAAGACAAACCCGTGTCCAGGAAAGACCTGGAAAAGATCCTGGAGGCGGGCACCTGTGCCCCCACGGCCGGAAACCGGCAGGACGTGGAGTATCTGGTCCTCACCAACCCCGAAGAGATCAGGGAACTGCGGGAAACGGTGTACCCCATTGTCTACAAGATGTTCTCCATGTTCAACAACAGGGCGATCAAGCCGATTCTGGGGGCCGCCATCGGCAGGGAAAACGTGGACGCACTGAAGGAGTACATGCCCCTGCTGGATATGTTCCAAGAGCGGTGGCTCACGCAGGGAGAAGATCGGATCTTCTTTCACGCCCCGACCTTGCTCATCGTACACGGATCGAAGTTCGACGACACCGTGGGTGTCGGCTGCGCGGTGGTTCTCTACCAGGCATCCCTCATGGCCCAGGCCATGAACGTGGGAACCTGTTACAACGGCTTCCTCCAGGTGGCGATCAACAACAACAAGAAGATCAAGCAGTCCCTGGGGATCCCCTGGAAGAACAAGTGCTACGGCGCCCTGACGATGGGCTATCCGAAGATGAAATACCGGCGGGCGGTGCACCGGGACCCGCCCAAGGTTACATGGAGGTAAGGATCGTATAGCGAATAAGGGTTTTCCTTAAACGATTGAACGCAGTGGGTAACCGAATCAAGGGAGGGACAGCATGGCAATTCGGACGGCGAAAGAGTACATCAAAAGCATCAAAGGCGACGACCGGGTGGTCTACTACCGGGGGGAGAAGGTCGAGGATGTCACCACGCATCCCGCCATGCAGCGCCTCCTGAAAGAGATGGCCCTGGACTATCTCGTGACCGAAGACCCGAAATATTCGGAACTTTTCATCGACACGAACGAGAAAGGGGAAAAGGTCCGCTTCCTTCACAAGTCCGAACAATGCACCGAAGACCTCCTGCGCCGGCGGGAGATCATCCAGCTGATGGCCCGCATGGGGTACGGGATCCCGGGCGGAAGCAATACCACCGGGGTTGACGCCATGAACGCGGTCAGCGTGGTCTGTGACCGGATGGACCGGAAGACCGGGTCGAAGTACTCGGAGCGTGTGGAGAAGTATCGCCAGCATATTATCGACAACGACCTGGCGGTCATCGGGGCGGTCACCGACATCAAGGGGGACCGGAGCCTCCGTCCCTCCAAGCAGGTGCCCCACCAGGACTACTATGTGCGGGTCGTGGACCGGAACAAGGACGGGATCATCGTTCGCGGCGCCAAGGCGCACATCAGCCTGGCCCCCTGCGCCAATGATATGATCTGCATCCCCTGCCGGCGCCACCTGGAGGAGGACAAGGACTATGCGGTGACCTTTGCCGTGCCGGTCGACGCCCCCGGGATCACCATGATCAGCTGCGACGACGAGGTCCTCGATTACGACAACGAGTTCGACCACCCCTTCAGCGCAAGCATCTTCTTTGCCGACGCCATCGTGGTCTTTGACGATGTTTTCATTCCCAACGACCGTGTGTTCATGGACGGCGAATGGAAGTTTTCCGGCGACATGGCGTACGCCTTTGGAAACTCCCACCGGCTTTTCGCGGATTCGTACAAATACGTGGAGCTGGAGTTCCTGGCGGGATCCGCCGCGCTCATCGCTGAATACAACGGCCTGGAAAAGGTTCCGCACGTCCGTGACAAGCTGGCGTGGCTCACCATGTACTGCGAGGCCACCGAGGCCATCGCGGAGCAGGCCTGTACCAAGTGTGTCAGCGACCCGGGATCCGACCTGGTTTACCCGAACCCCATGTACTCCAATATCGCGAAGTACTATTTCGCCGACAACTACCACCAGGCCATCAAGCATGTTCAGGACATCGCCGGCGGGCTGGTGTGCACGGTCCCGTCCTCCAAAGACCTGCTCAACCCGGAAACGCGTCCGCTGCTGGAGAAATATCTTACCGGAAAACACGGCATATCGGCCGAAAACAGGATGCGCGTCTTCCGCGTCATAAAGGATCTGACCTCCAGCTGGCACTCGACGCTGACGATCCACGGAGAGGGGTCCCTGGCCACCCAGCGCATGTCCATCCTGGCCCTGGCCGATCTCGACCGGTACAAATCGGCCGCCCGGCGGATCGCCCGGATCAAGGGGGAGGACGATCACCCGCTCTACCGTGATTTGCCGGACTATCCCCCCAAGTTGTAACATTCACTCCCGGTGGATGCCGTCACAGGGCGGCATCCGCAGGGGACCGCATTCGACAGCTGGAACGGAAACTAGGTCCGGTCAACAGAGAAAAAGGGAGACTTTCTCATGCAATCCACCCATCTGTATCGGGCGTTGGGGGAGAAGTTCCTCCACACGGACAAGTACCCCGAGATCGTCGTGCCCGATTCCATGCTGAAGATGCTTGCCCACATGTACACCGAGGAGGAAGCGGAGATCGTCCTGAGCCTGCGGGAAGGG
>CAYTRL010000461.1:0-4806 GCA_964439795.1 uncultured Thermodesulfobacteriota bacterium | reverse complement strand
CGCATGAGGAAAACCTGAAACGGTCTGTTCCCGGAATCCCGGGTGAGGATCACGGTGGAGGAATGCAGGGGCGGGGGCGCGGCTCCCTTGTTCCCCCTGGAGCGAAGCCCTTTTGGAGCACTCATGCCCCGGCCTCCAGGCCGCGGAAGGTTTCCAGCGCACGCTCTGCCACCACTTCTCCCCATTCCTGGACGAAGTGCCCGGCATCCGGTAACTCCAGCGGTTCACCGCATCCGCGGATCAACCCGTGCAGGGCCCGCATCACCGGAGGGCCCAATACCGGATCCTGCATGCCGACAGCCATGAAGGCCGGACCGCTCCACCCCTTTTCCAGCCACGCACGGGCCTTTCTGGATATCTCGGCTCCGGGTGCATCCGGGCCGTCGGGCACAAGGTTGGGAAACCTTCGAACTCCGGCCTTGAAGCGGGCATCCGGGAAGGGGGCGTCGTACGCGGCGCTCTCCTGCTCCGACAGGTGGGAACAGGCACGCCGGAGCAGGCGGCCGCAAGCCAGGTCGGGGTGCTGGTTGGACCATTCCCGCCAGGCGAGAAAGCCCGGGGAAAGCGGGACATCGCCGGTTCCCAGGGCGGTGTTCATGATCAACAGCCGGGAGAACCGCGCCGGCATCTCCATGGGCAGGGTGAGCCCCAGGATCCCGCCCCAATCCTGGCACACCAGCGTGATTCCGCGCAGGTCCATGCGTTCGATGAACCGTTTCAGCATCTCTCGATGAAAATCGAACGTATAGACACCCTCCTCAGCGGGCTTGTCCGAGCGGCCGAACCCGAACAGGTCCGGGGCCACGACCCGGTGACCCTGACCGGTGAAGACCGGGATCATCTTTCGATAGAGGTAGCTCCAGGTGGGTTGCCCGTGCAGACACAGGAAGATGTGTTCCGTTTCCGAGGGCCCCTCATCGATGGTGTGAACCCGCAGTCCCTCAAATCCCGGAAGGTCATCGATGTAATGAGGAGAAAAGGGAAACCCGGGAAGGGAAAGAAACCGTTCATCGGGTGTTCTTACTATTTCCGGCATGGAAACGCCTCCTTTAGAATAAGCAGGTCCCGGCTGCGGGCCGGCCCGGGATCAGTGTACTGAAAACCGGATGGAAAGGACACCGAAAGAAAACCCACAAGGATTTATCTATACGAAAAATCGTGTCATACTTCCCTGTACCGAACAGAAGACAAAGGCCGTTGCACGGCAAAGAGAGCCCGGATGAGCGAACAGACCCCCATGATACGTCAGTATCTTCAAATCAAGGCGGAATGCCCTGATTCCATACTGTTTTTCAGGTTGGGGGACTTTTACGAGATGTTCTTCGAGGACGCGGAAACCGCCTCCAGGGAACTGGATCTGACTCTGACCAGCCGGAACAAGAATTCACCGGACAGCGTCCCGTTATGCGGCGTTCCCCACCACGCCGCGTCGGGTTACATTTCCAGGCTGATCTCCAAGGGATACAAGGTAGCGATCTGCGATCAGGTGGAGGACCCCAAGGAGGCCAAGGGGATTGTGCGAAGGGAGGTCACCCGGGTCGTCACTCCGGGGGTCGTGGTGGAGTCCGAAAACCTGGAGGCAGACCACAACAACTACCTGCTGGCCGTGCAGCCTCCGGGGCCGCGGGAGGGCGACGTCTTCGGGGTCGCCTTTGTGGATATATCCACCGGTGAGTTCCGGATTGCCGGCACCCGGGATTTCTCCTCCCTGGAGGATGAGCTGCTTCGAATCGAGCCTCGGGAGGTCCTGCTGCCGGAATCCCTGCCTTCGGAACGGTTGTTCCAGAGGATCTATGCGGACCGGGATCCGCCCCTGTTCAATCAGCGTCATGATTCCTCGTTTTCCTTTGACGACGCCTGCCGGATCCTGGAGACCCAGTTCGGAGCCGAGCCGGTCCGTGAACTGGTTTCTCAGGGGCATCAGACGGCCCTGAGCGCTGCGGGGGCCCTGCTGGCGTATCTCCAGGAGACGCAGAAGCAGCTTCCCCGGCACCTGCACAAGATTACGGTGCACCAGATACAGGATTACATGATCCTGGACGAAACCACCCAGCGGAACCTGGAAATCGTACAGACCTGGATGGATCGATCCAAGAAATACAGCCTGCTGGGGGTGCTGGACCTCACCCGCACGGCCATGGGCGCGCGCATGCTCCGGCGGTGGGCCCTGTACCCTCTGCTGCAGGCCGAGAAGATCCAGGCCCGGCTGGACGCAGTGGAGGAGCTGCGGCAGCGGGAGATCGAACGGGCGGCCATCCAGGACGCCCTGCGCCCGGTGCAGGACCTGGAACGCCTGAACAGTAAGATCAGCCTGGGTGTGGCCAACCCGCGAGACCTTGTCACCCTGAAGCAATCCCTGGAGAGGCTCCCGGCGATCCGTGAACGCCTGGACGGCCTGGTGGCGGCAAGACTTCGGGAGGTTCTGGAGCGCCTCGATCCCCTGGAGGACGTGTGCTCGCTGCTGACATCCGCGCTGGTGGACGAGCCTCCCATCACCCTCCGGGAGGGGGGGATCTTTCAGGAGGGCTACCGGCAGGAACTGGACGAGCTGCGGGGGATCAGCCGGGATGGGAAACGCTGGATCGCATCCATGGAAGCGGGGGAACGGGAGCGTACGGGGATCAGCTCTCTCAAGGTCCGCTTCAACAAGGTGTTCGGTTACTACATCGAAGTGACGCGGGCCAATAGCGCGTCGGTCCCGGAGGATTACGAGAGGAAGCAGACCCTGGTCAACTCCGAACGGTTTACCATGCCGGTCTTGAAAGAGTACGAACGAAAGGTCTTGGGGGCCGAGGAGAAATCCCAGGGGATGGAGTACGATCTGTTCCTGGATCTCCGGGACCGTCTGGCCGGGCAGTCGCTGCGCATCCGGACCACGGCAGAGGCCCTCGCTGAGCTGGATGTGTTTTCCTGTCTGGCGGAGGTGGCCCTGCAAAACGGATATACCCGGCCGGAGATCGTGCACGGGGATGAGCTGGTGATCTGGGAAGGCAGGCATCCGGTCATCGAGCGGATGAGTCTGGATGAAAAGTTTGTACCGAACGACTCTTTACTCGACGGAAAGGAAAACTGCATCATAGTGCTCACCGGGCCGAACATGGCCGGGAAGTCCACCTACATGCGGCAGGTGGCCCTCATCGTGCTCATGGCGCAGATGGGTTCCTTTGTGCCCGCCTCCTCGGCCAGGATCGGGCTCGTGGACCGGATTTTCACGCGCGTGGGGGCCATGGACAACATCGTGCGCGGGCAGTCCACCTTCATGGTGGAGATGAAGGAGACCGCCCATATTCTGGAGAAGGCAACGGGCAGGAGTCTGATCCTTCTGGACGAGATCGGACGGGGAACATCCACCTTCGATGGCGTAAGCATCGCCTGGGCCGTGACGGAATACCTGGCCCGCAGGATCCGGGCCCGAACACTTTTTGCCACGCACTACCACGAGCTGGCGGAACTGACGGGTCTGTTTCCGAACATTAAAAATTGTCACGTCGCGGTGAAGGAGTGGGGAGAGAACATCCTGTTCCTTCGGAAGGTGATGGACGGGTCTTCCAGCCACAGCTACGGGATCCAGGTGGCAAGGCTGGCCGGAATCCCTTCCCGGGTGATCCAGCGGGCCGGAGAGATCCTGAAGAACCTGGAGACCGGTCAGTGGAACGATATGGGACAGCCGCGCCTGGCACTGTCGGGGGAAGGGAAGGCTCGGGCCGAGGAGGCTGTGCAGCCCGAACTGTTTCCGGCGCCGGACCCGATCCAGGAGGAGATCCTTCGGATGAACCTGTTGGACATGACACCCCTGGAGGCCCTGAACAAACTCCAGGAGTTCCAGGACCGGCTCGAAAAGGCAAAGAAGTAACCCGGCAGCCTGATGTTTTCCGACAGGCTCCCGGGGTAACATTGACCGGAGCACCCGTGAACGCACAACGGCTTCTTGACGAATACCTGGACCATCTTCGGGTGGAAAAGAGGCTGGCCGCCAATACCCTGGAGGCCTACGGGCGTGACCTGGTGGATTTCGTTGCCTGGGCGGAGACCCGGAAGAACAGGACGGCCACGGGATTGACGGAAGATGATCTGCGGCTCTATTTCACGCGGCTGAAGCGGAAGGGGATCTCCGCCCGCAGCGTGGCCCGGAAGATGAGCAGTGTTCGTGGGCTGTACCGTTTCTGGTTCCGGGAAGGGGCCATCGGGAGTGATCCATCCCAGCGGCTGGAAGCACCTAAAACGGCCCGAGGGCTTCCCCGGGACCTGACCCTGGACGAGGTGGAAAGGCTGCTCGAGCAGCCCGACCCGGACCGCCCCCTGGGCATGAGGGACCAGGCGTTGTTGGAAGTGCTGTACGCTACGGGCGTACGGGTTTCGGAACTTCTGGGGTTGCGGCTGCAGGACCTGAACCTGGAAGTGGGTTTCGTGGTGGCCTACGGCAAGGGGAAGAAGGAGCGGCTGGTTCCCCTGGGTGATGCGGCCCTGGAGCGGCTGAACCGCTACCTGGTTTCCGCCCGGCCCACGTTCTGCAAAGGCGGCAAGGTTCCGTACGTGTTTCTCAACCGTTCCGGAAAGCCGCTGAGCCGGCAGGGGTTCTGGAAGCGGCTGCACCGGTACGCGCTGCAGGCAGGGGTTACATCGCCTGTCACCCCGCACGTGCTCCGGCATTCGTTTGCCACACACCTGCTGGAGCGGGGAGCAGATCTCCGCTCGCTGCAGCTGCTGCTGGGGCACGCCAGCATCTCCACCACGCAGATCTACACGCACCTGAACCGGGAGAGGCTCAAGCAGATCTACCAGCAGTATCATCCTAGGGCTTGATGC
>CAYTRL010000460.1:0-4812 GCA_964439795.1 uncultured Thermodesulfobacteriota bacterium | reverse complement strand
TCTCCCCTGGATTCCGGATCAGGGGGGTCAAAGGATCAAGTCCGGAATGACGGAATCGCTTGATTTCCAGGTATTCCGATCAATGCCTAGGCCTTCTTCTTCCCCCCCGGTTCCGTGTCCACCGTGTCCTGGGTGACCCCTTCCTGTTCCAAGCTGCGCTTGATTACCCGCTGGGTCTCGGTCTTGGGCAGCTCACTGAGGAACCGGTAGTATCTGGGAATGGCGAACCGGGCCAGGTGTTCCTGGAGGAAGGATGCCAGATCTTCCGCATCCACGCTCTTTCCCTCCACAGGCACAACGGCGGCCATCACGTCATCCTCTCCCAGTTCCGAGGGGACCGCGTACACCGCACACTCCAGCACCGCCGGGTGCTGCAGGATGGCCTGCTCCACCTCGTAGGCCGAGATGTTCTCCCCCCGGCGGCGCAACGACTCGGTCTTGCGCCCCACGAAGTAGAGGAACCCTTTCTTGTCCGCGTACACCAGGTCCCCGGTGTGCAGCCAGCCGTTCTTCACCTTGCCGGACGTGGCCTGCCGGTCCTTGTAATACTCCATGGGGGCGGTATCCGGGTTTCCCGAGCGAAAAATCAGCTCCCCGGGCCGGCCCGTGGGCACGTCGTTCATGTCATCGTCCACCAGCCGGTACTTACCCCCCAGGGGCTTTCCCAGGCTCCCTACCGGGGCGTTGCCATAGTTGATAAGGACGAACCCTCCCCCGTCCACCGCGCCGTACGCCTCCACAATCCGGACCCCGAACCTCTTTTCGAACGGTTCCCACATGTCCGCCGGGCAGGCCGCACTGAGCACGTAACGGATCCGGTGTTCTCTTTCCTCCGGCCGCACAGGCTGCTTCATCAGGATGGGGATCATGGCGCCGATGGAGTTGAACACTGTGGCGCGGCTGTCACGGATCTCAGCCCAGAACCGGCTGGCGCTGAACTTAACGATCATGGCCATCTGCGCGTCTCCGGCCATGGCCGTTGTCATGGTGAGCAGCAGGGCGTTGGCGTGAAACAGGGGCAGGCAGGTGAAGTAGATGTCCTCGGGCCGCAGCAGGACCCGGCTCATGACACTCATCATCCGGATATTGGTCCTGCCGTATGGGGTGGGCACGCCCTTGGGCATGCCGGTGGTTCCGGAGGTGTAAAGCAGCAGACAGGGATCCCCTTCCCGGGGCCGCTCGGGCGGACGGTCCGTGCGGGCGTCCGGCGCGTAGACCCCGTCCAGGGACACCCGGCCCTTTGCGGGCCGGAACGGTTTGGAACCGTCCGGGTTCACCAGGATCATGGGGGGAGCATTGAGCTTTCCACGCACCTTCCCATAAAAGGGGAGCAGGTCCTGATCGATGCAGAGAAACCCGGCCTCGGAGTGGTTCAGGATGTGGGCCAGCTGGTCCCCCCGGAGGGCGGTATTCACCGGAACCGCCGTCATGCCCAGGCGCTGAGCTCCGAAGAAGGCATCCAGCCACCGGGAGGAGTTTTTCATCATGATGGCCAGGCCCCGGCCCGGCGCCCCCCCCAGGGAGCGGAGAAAGTGGGCCGCCCGGTTGGCGTTCTCGTCCATCTGACGATAGGTGAACGTGCTTCCCTGAACATGAAGAAAGGGACGGTCCCGGTTCTTCCGGGCCTTGGTCTCCAGCAGGTCCGCGTGGGATGGTTCCCGAACGAAGGTCGGTCTGCGGTTCTTTCGCGAGAGGCGCACCGTTTCCGGAAGGGTTCCGTTGCGAAGCTCAACCGCCAGGAGCTCGAGAACGCCTCTTCCAAGCCCCCGTGCCAGTTGGTACCGGTTCATTCCGTTCCTCCTGTCAGAGTTCCCGGCCGAGAAACTCCGTTGCGAGATCCAGGCGGCCGGCCATGGGCCCGCCGAACAGCGACTCGATCTGCTTGGCGTCGCGCATCCTCTTCTCCTGGCCGTAGTCCTGCATATATCCATACCCCCCCAGCACCTGCACTCCCTCACCGGTGGCCAGAACCGCCTGCTCCGTGACCAGCAGAAGCGCGGCCCGGGAAAACAGGCCCTTCGTTCCGCGGTCCGCCTCCTCCGCCATCTTCCGTACCAGCAACCGACCCGTTTCCACGGCGAGCGCCATGTCCGCGAGCATGAGCCTCACCATGTCGTGTTCCACAATCACCCGCCCTCCCTGTACCCGCTCCTCCGCATACCGCCTGGCGTCGCGCAGGGATCCGGTAAGCACACCCAGGGACATGGCAGCCACGGCCGGCCGGAAAAAGGCCGCCAGCTCGAGGCCACCGGTTTCGGCGTCCGCGCAGAGCAGGGCCGTCTCCGGGACCTTCACATCCGACAGGCGCACATCCGCTACCGGACAGGGCCGCAGGCCCAGACTCAGTACCGGCGCGTCCACGGTGACCCCCTTCCCGGCGGCCTCCACTTGAAAGAAAGCGGTCTTTTCACTGTCCCGAAACTGTGCCGGGAGGATCAGGCAATCTGCCACCGGGGCCAGGGGCAGGTACTCGACCGTTCCCTGGAGAAGATAACCGCCCTTCCCCTTTTCCGCCACGAGCGACCCTCCCGGATCCGTGGGAAGGTTGTAAGCCGGAAACGCCGAGAGCAGGCCGGGCCGGGCCGGATCCGGCCCTTCGTCACCTCCCCAGCGGACCTGAGCGGACTGGGCCAGGGCGTTCACCAGGAGAACGGCCGCGAACCCGGCATCCACCTCGGCCAGGGCCTGGAGGATCACGCACAGCCCGCGCATCCCCTGACCGCTTCCCCCCCGTTCCTCGGACAGCATCACCGAGAGCAGGCCCAGCTCGCCGGCCTTGTTCAAGGTTTCTTGACTGAACGGTGAAACCGGGAAGTCATCCCGTTCCATCAACCCCGGAGCCAGTTCGTTCCCGGCAAACTTCTCCGCGAGTTGCCGCAGCGGCTGTAGTTCGTCATCGATCTCAAAGTGCATACGCATCCCCTGGTTTCATGAAAAAACCTCCACCCCGGGCAGATGACGGCCCAGGGCGTGTTTGAAGATGTTCAACCGGTTCAGTTGATTGGTGCCTTCAAAGATCTGCAGCAGCTTGGCATCCCGGAAAAATTTCTCCACCCCACGATCGTGGCGAAGACCGGCTTGGGACAGTAACGCCACGGCGCGTTGAGCGTTCTCCATGGCCATGTCCGACCCCACGACCTTGGCCATGGAAGAGGCGGCCTGGATGCGGGCGTTGTTTTCCGGGGGCATGGCGGACAACTGCCGGAACATGATTTTCCTCCACCAGGGAGCGTTCATCATGCTCAGGGCCCACCGGTTCCGCATCATCCGCTGTGCGGCATCCGTGTTCATGAACCGAGGCAGGGAACCGGAAACCAGCGGGTGCAGGTTGTCGAGCAGGGCAAAGGTCGACTCAAGGTACACCGCCCGGGCCTTCATCACGTTCATGAACATGTCGGTCAGCTGGGCCTGTGCCCACTGCTGCTGGATCAGGGGCCGACCCCGGTGCCGGATGTTCCGGGTCAGGTCCAGGCACTTCTCGAACACACCCCGGGCGGCGCCGGTGGACATGGCTCCCACCATGGTACGGGTGATCCCCAGGACGGTTTCCAGAATCATGGCGTACTTGCCCTGGTATTCCGGCCCTGTAAAGGTGTCCGCGGCCATGACGATATTTTCATCGGGGACGAAACAGTCCTCGAAGATCAGCTCGCTGGCCGGACTGGCCCACTGGCCCATTTTCCGTTCTTTCCGCCCCAGAGAGAACCCCGGTGCGTTGTCAGGGACCAGGAAGCATGCAAAGGTGTTGACCGGGTCCCGCAGATCAAACGGCATGAGGACCACGTGCTCCGCAGCCAGATGGCCGGTGCTGATGAACACCTTCCGGCCGTTGAGCACCGCTCCCCCCGCCACGCGCTTTGCCCGACAGATCAGTTTGGCCTTGGGATACAGGTCCACCTCTTCCACATCGGTGCCGGCCGAGGGCTCGGTGATGGCACAGTCGATCATAAACGGCCTGTCGCTGTTCTCCCTGGAGAGGATTTCTCCGGCGATCCGGTTCAGGACCTTCATGTTCAGGGTGAGCATCAACGCCGTGAGCCCCAGCCCGTGACCTCCCACCAGGCCGGAAAACGCTGTGTCCACCGAGGATGTCTCCTCCAGCAGGGGCGTCATCAAGACCATGGGAATCTCGCTTTTTCCTCCCATGAACCGGGGCAGGAAGCTGGAAAGACGACCGTGTTTTCCGGCCAGCCGCACCAGGCGCCAGCTCAGGTAGTCCCGGTCCTCCAGGTGCTTCCGGTCCTCTTCAAGCACCATGGGGGCCAGGTGCTCCCGGCAGAAACGTCGCTCCTCGGTCCAGGCTTTTTTCAGCAGGTTCAGGAGACGTGAATCGTATTTCTTGATGGCTTCCAGGCTGAAGAAATGATCCTCGAACCGGAACATTCCCTCCAGATCCGGCGAAACGGTCGTCATGCGACTGCTCCTTTCCATGTTCACCCTAAAACCGCCTCGGTTTCTCGGGCTTCCCCCGGTTCAGGTAACGGAACCCGTGACGGAACTGGATGAATTCCACCAGTTCGATGGCCTCCTCAGGGCACAGAGCCGCGCAATCCCCGCAGGACATGCACAGCGGTTGTTCCTCCAGCATGCGCGCTTTCTTGTCCACCACCTCCAGGGAGTTCGCCGGACAAGCTTTTACGCAGAACCCGCACCCGCTGCAGTCTTCCTGCCTGATCCGGACCTGGCCCAGGACCACGTCCTCGCCGATGCGGAGAAAGCTCTCCACCTTTCGCCAGGGGGTTCGGGAAACGGTTTCGGTCATGGTCGTCTCCTGCTCGAGGTTCAGTAGTCCACCCGGGACTCTCCGTTTTC
>CAYTRL010000459.1:0-4833 GCA_964439795.1 uncultured Thermodesulfobacteriota bacterium | reverse complement strand
GCAAAAGAAGCCGGGATTCCACGGTTCGTCCTCGCTTCCTCCTGCAGCATGTACGGCATGTCCGGAGACAGTGCGATCAGTGAGGACGCACCCTTCGATCCTCGCACTGCCTATGCCGAAACCAAAGCGAAGAGCGAGATGACGCTCAGTGAAATGGCCGACGACCGTTTCACCCCTGTCTATCTCCGGCCAAGCACCGCCTACGGCTACGCCCCCATGCTTCGGTGCGACCTGGTGGTGAACAACCTCACGGGCTGGGCGTGCACCACGGGCAAGATCCGGATCATGAGCGACGGAACCCCCTGGCGGCCCACGGTGCACGTGGAAGACCTTGCCAATGCCTTTATCGCCTGCCTGGAGGCGCCGGCGGAGCTCGTTCACAATGAACCCTTCAACATTGGCCGGAACAAGGAAAACTACCAGATCCGGGACCTGGCGGAGATCGTGAAGAATGTGGTTCCGGGTTGTGAACTGGAGTACACCCACGAGCACGGCGCGGACTCGAGAACCTACACGGTCAGCTTCGACAAACTGGCCGGGACCCTCCAGGACTATTTCAAGCCCCAGTGGGATGTGCCCAGGGGCGTGGCTCAGCTCCACCGGGCCTTCACAACCCACGGGCTCACGGAAAAGGAATTCACCGGGGCAAAGTACATTCGCCTGAACCGGCTCCAAAACCTCATCGACGAGAAAAAGCTGGACGAGAAACTTTTCTGGCGATAAAAGGAAAGGCTTTCCCCGCAACGACCATGACAGAAATCAAACAGGCAATCATTCTGGCCGGAGGCATGGGCACCCGCCTGCGGCCCCTGACATACTCCGTGCCGAAACCCATGGCTCCGGTGAACGGGGTCCCCTTTCTGAACCATCTCCTCCGGCTGCTCAAGAAAAACGGAATTTCCCAGGTCGTTCTCCTGCTGGGGTACCTGGCGGAAAAAGTGGTGGACCATTACGGGGATGGGTCCCGGTTCGGCATGGACATCCGGCACTCCATCGGCGATGTCTCCTTGGAGACCGGGTCGAGAATCCGCAATGCGGAACCCCTGCTCCATGAAGATTTCCTTCTTATGTACTGCGACAACTACTGGCCGCTGAACCTGAAAAACCTGCAACGGTTCCATGAGAAACAGGGGACCCTTGCCACGGTCACGGTGTACGCAAATAGGGACGGCACGACGAAAAACAACACCCTCGTGGACGAGCAGGGTACCGTTGTCAAATACGACAAGTCCCGGCGCGACCCGAACCTCAACGGCGTGGAGATCGGGTTCTTTCTCCTGAACCGAAAAGCGCTGCAATTCCTCCCCCGGGAGGGAAACATCTCCTTTGAAAAAACGGTTTTTCCGCCCCTGATCGAGAGACGGCAGCTTTCCGGATTTCGATCAGAGCATCGATACTACAGCATCGGTACGCCGGAAAGGCTGGCGCTGACCGAGACCTTTCTCCAGCCCCGGAAGATCCTCTTCCTGGACCGGGACGGCGTGATCAACCGGAAAGCGCCCCGGGCCGAATACATCCGAAACTGGGGGGAGTTCGAATTCCTTCCCGGGGTCATTGACGCACTGAAACTCTTTGCGGAACACGGCTACTCCATGCATCTCATTACGAACCAGGCGGGAATCGCCCGGGGCGTCATGACGGAAGACGACCTGCGGTCGATCCACGACAACCTCCTGCGGGAACTGGGCAAACACAACGTCCGCATGGAGGGGATTCAGTATTGTCCCCACGGCTGGGACGAGGGGTGCGCCTGCCGGAAGCCGAAACCGGGAATGTTCTTTCAGGCAGCCAGGGAACACCACCTGGACCTGACCCGGGCCATGTTCATCGGCGATGACGAAAGGGACGCACAGGCGGGTGAGGCGGCCGGCGTGGAAACCCTGCTCGTGACGCCAGGGAGAGGCCTCCTGGAGATTGCGGAATCCATCATTCAAAACCACACGGAAAACCGTGAGGCAGATGAAACGCACCCGAAACCTGTGAGGGAGGAAGAATCATGATCATCAAGGAGAGAAAGCTCGCCGGGGCATTTCTGATCGAACCCGATCCAAAGGAAGATCACCGGGGCTTTTTCATGAGGGTCTACGACGACAAGATCTTTGCCGAGCATGGCCTCCACAGGAAATGGGTCCAGGAGAATCACTCGCTGTCCCGGCAGAAAGGGACGTTGCGGGGCTTCCACTTCCAGTTTCCCGCGGACACGGAGACGAAACTGGTGCGGGTCATCCAGGGGGAGGTTCACGACGTCTTTGTGGACCTGAGAAAGGGAAGTCCCACATTCGGGCAGTGGGACCAGATCCGCCTTTCGGCGGAGAACCGAAGGATGCTTTACATCCCGCGGGGGTTCGGCCACGGCATGTGCACTCTGACCGACGACTGTGTGATGCTCTACAAGGTGGATAACTACTATGCGCCCCACAATGAGGGGGCGATCCGGTGGGACGATCCGGACCTGGGCGTGGACTGGCCCATGGAAGGGGAGCCCGTGATCTCGGAAAAAGACGCCCAAGCCGGAAGCTTCAAGGAGTTCGTGGAGCGCTTCGGCGGGTTGGAGGTGTAACCGCATGAAGATTCTCATTACCGGAGGAAGCGGGTTTATCGGATCCCACCTGACGGACGCCATGATCCAGCGGGGCCATGAAGTGGTTATCCTGGACCGGGAACCCCCGACCTATCCCAATGCAGAGGCCGAGTATATTCAAGAGGATGTGTGCAACTCCCTGGACCACGTCATGGCCCGGAAATTCGATGCGATCTATCACCTTGCCGCGGAAGTGGGAAGCGGGCTTTCCATGGCCGATCCGTACAACTTCCTGTACGTGAACAGCGCGGGGACCGCGAACCTGCTGGAGGCCATGCGCCGGACCGGGAAATACGCCAAGGTGATCGTCGCTTCTTCCGCCACCGTCTACGGGGAGGCCTCGTATCAGTGCGGATCCCACGGGGTATTCCACCCTGGCCCCCGGCCGGTGGAACAGTTGGCGCGCAGCCGCTGGGAGGTCCAATGTCCCCAATGCGGAGAGGACATGGAGGCCCTTCCCATCCGGGAAGACCGTCTGCTGAACCCCACGAACATCTACGGGGTCAGCAAGCTGGAACAGGAGTTCACCTGCCTCCTTCTGGGCAGGACCTGGGGCTTCCCCGCCGTGGCGTTCCGGCCCTTCGGGGTGTTCGGTCCCCGTCAATCCCTGGGGAATCCGTACACGGGGGTTCTGGCCCTGTTCGCCACGCGGGTGTTCGCCGGTGAACCGATCATGCACTACGAGGACGGGAAGCAGAACAAGGGCTACATCTACATCGATGACGCCATCGATGCCCTGATCCGGGCCCTGGAAAGCGACGAGGCCGACGGAAAGATCTTCAACCTGGGTTCGGGCCGGCCGGTGACCATCCGGCGCATTGCGGAACTGCTCGTGGAGTCCATCGACCCGAACGTGGAAATCATCTGTACGGGCAAGTACCGGGCCAGCGACACGCGCCATTCCTGGTGCGACAATTCGTTCCTTCGGGAAACACTGAACTGGGAACCGAAGGTCTCTTTTGAAGAGGGACTGGGTCTTATGGTCGAGTGGCTGAGAACGTTCCCCAGGGACACGATCAAGGATTCCATGAAGACGTTCGAACAAGCAGAGAAATACGCCAAATCCTTCGGACTCGAGGTCTGAACCCGTACTCGAACCGGGCCCACGCGCCGAAACTCCCGGGGAGAAAGGGAAACGGTTCTTCGCCGGCTGTTGAAAAACAAGGACACTGTGTTTTTCCGTCATTCCGGGCTTGACCCGGAATCCAGCTTTTTCAGGCACTTCTGGATCCCCGCTTTCGCGGGGATGACAAGAAAATAGACCTGGATTTCAAACCCTCTGCAACCCTGAGGAGGCCCCTTGAAAAAACTGGCGGTGATCATCCCCACATACAACCGGCCCGAACTCCTGAAGGAGGCGATCCAGGCAACCCTCGATCAGTCCTACCCTCCCCAAGAGATCATCGCGGTGGACAACGCGTCCCGCGTTCCGGTCGCCCGCGCCCTCGGGGACTGGCTCCGGGACAAGGAAAAGGTCACCATCCTTCGGCTCGAACCTAACGTGTACCCGGCGGGCGCCTTCCACGAAGGTCTGAAATACGCCTTTCAGAAGGGCTTCGACGGATACATGTTCTTTGACGACGATGCCGAACCCGCCGAGGAATGCATTGGACGCCTGATGGCCCATTTTCATGATGATATCGGATTCGTGGCGCCACTGGTATACGACAGCATCGCGGAGCAATACCAGTTTTTTCAGAACAAGAAGATGTCCAAAGGCCTTCTTTATGACATCCCGATTTTTACAGACCCCGAAGAGATACAGCCCGGATTGATCCAGGTCGATGCGAATGCCACAACCGGAATCGTCGTCAGTCACCGGGCCGTGGAATCGGCGGGCAACATCAACCGGCACTTGAGAACCTATGGAGAGGACACCGATTTCTCGCTCCGGATTGCCCGGCACTCCGGCGGTTACCTCGTGCCCGATGCACTCCTGATTCACAAGGTGCAGCCGGCCGACATGAGTACGCAGCCCCTGAAAAACTACTACTGGGTTCGAAACCGCCACTACATCATCAAGCATCATGCAGGAAGACGGTACGTGGCAAAGTATGCCCTGGCCACCACCCTGGAGGAGCTCAAGCAAATCCTGCTCCTGCGAAGGCTCAAAACCTCCTTCTACCGGCTCTTCGCGATCGGAGAGGGACTGCTGGGAACCGTCCCCACGGAAACCGTTCACCAAGGGCTTTTGGAAAAAACCCCCGGGGTCCAGGTGACCGTTTCGAAGGCACCGAGGGGTGAGCCGGGCC
>CAYTRL010000458.1:0-4843 GCA_964439795.1 uncultured Thermodesulfobacteriota bacterium | reverse complement strand
GCTCGGGCCTGGTCTTTCTTCGGTGGGGCCGCCGTCGGCTTGGCCGCGGGGGGGGCTTCCTTCTTTTTGGCGGGGGGGGCCGCTTTCCGCTTGGCCTGGGACCTGGCACCGGTCTTCCTGGAAGGGCTCGGACGCTTCTTTTTCGCCATGCGTGCATCTCCTTTTCAACACCGATGAAAAAGCCATTGGCTCTAAAAAGAACCAGCTTTTTCATATATTCACCGATGAAAAAGCCATTGGCTTTAAAAGGGGCTACTTTTTCATATATTCAGATTCCTCGGCAACCGGCCTCGAGAGGATCCCCTCAGGATCCGGACCGCTCCCGGATCTGCTTCCTGGGGGCGGCGGGGATCTTCGGCTCTTTCTTTCCGGGCAGGAGGTCATTCAGGGAAAACCCGTAGACATTTCCCTGCCGCTTCCGCAGCCCCTCCTCGATCATCTCCTGCACCCGGTCCTGAACCAGCTGAACCAGCTTGCGTATCGTTTCCGGGTCCTTCACGGTTTCCGGGGGGTACTCCCGGTACAGATGGAGCGCCTCCCCGTAGTAGATCGAATATTTCGTGGGCATCGGCAGGGCGCCCAGCGGCCCCAGCAGCAGCGTCAGGGGGGTCATGGGAAAATAGGGCAGGTTGAACAGTTTGGCCAGGGGCTTCACGTTGAACATGTACGGATACTGCTCCTCCGCACCGATCACCGCGGTGGGAACGATCGGCGTCTTGTGCAGCAGGCTGAGCTCCATGAACCCCACGTTGAAGGGAACCATCTTGTACCGGTCCTTGTAGGGCTTGCCCGTCCCCTTGTCACCCTCCGGAAAAACAGCGACCAGCTCCCCGTTCTCCAGGAGTTCCTCGAAATTCCTCCGGGCGCCGATGATCTGGCCGCACCGGTAGAAAAATGTGTTGATGAAGGGAAGAAACCCGGCGAAGTTATCCACCACCGCCCGCATGATCCGGGGCTTTTTCAGCTTCACGGCCAGGTCCACCCCCACCATGACGCCGTCCAGGGGAAGCGCCCCGCTGTGGTTGGGCGTGATCATCACCGGCCCTTCCGGGGGCACGTTCTCCACGCCGTGGCTCTCCACGCGGAACCAGTACTTATAGACCTGCTTGGCCACGGATAATGCGGCCAGGGCCGACTCGATCTCGAGACCGAACGGATCGTACCCGAACCCGAGGTCCTGGATCTTCACCTCCTGGAAGCGGACGTATTCCTCCGGTGCCAGGATCCTGGCCAGGGTGCGTGCCCTCTTCCTCCCTTTTTGATTCATGACCTCCCCCTTTCAACGAAGCCCCAGAACATCCATCATGTCGTACATCCCCGGCGGTTGCTTCACCAGCCACTTGGCCGCACGCAGGGACCCCTGTGCGAAGTTGTCCCGCGTGTGCGCCTTGTGCACCAGTTCCAACCGCTCCCCGATGCCTCCAAAGGTAACCGTATGTTCCCCCACGATGTCACCCGCACGGACGGCCAGGATCCCCACCTCGTCCGGGGTTCGGGGCCCGGGTTTTCCCTCTCTTCCGTAACGGGCCTGTTCGGACAGTTGGATCCCTTTCGCCCGGGCGATCCCCTCCGCGAGCCGGAGCGCCGTACCGCTGGGAGCATCCGCCTTGAACCGGTGGTGGGCTTCCACGATCTCCGCGTCAAAGCCCTCCCCCAGGATCCGCGCTGTCTCCTCCACCAGCTTGAACAGGACGTTCACCCCTACGCTCATGTTCGGGGCCAAAACGAACGGGACCGCTTCAAGCTGTTCGGCGAGCTTTTTCTTTTGTGCCCCGGAAAAGCCGGTGGTCCCGGTGACCAGGGGGATCTTGTCGTCCGCCATGTCCTCCACCAGTTCCAGCGTGGCCCCCGGAGAGGTGAAATCGATCACCACGTCGGGCCGCGCCTCGAGGCAGTCCAGGCGGTGGATCACCGGAACCCCCAACTCCACCCCGCCTCCCAGGCTTCCGGCATCCCTGCCCTGGGCGGGATGGTCCGGGTATTCCCGGACCCCGGCCAACGCCAGATCCGGGTCCTCCAGCAGCAGGGACAGGATCCGCTGCCCCATGCGACCCCCGCCGCCGTTGATCAGAATACGAACAGCCATCTTTCCTCCCCATGAATTCATCGGTGTGTCGAGTATCGGTTTTGTATCAGGGGTGTCATCGAAAGGGGCTTACGGCTTACAGCAGGCCGTAGGCCTCCATGATCTTCTTGAGTTTTTTCCGGTTGGCATCGGAAAGGGGGCTGAGCGGAAGACGGATTTCCTCCGAGATCTTTCCCTGGAGGGCCACGGCCGTCTTCACCGGTATGGGGTTCGTTTCCATGAACATGGCTTCATTGATCGGCCACATCTTGAAATGAAGCTTGCGCGCCGTTTCCAGGTCCCCTTTCTGAAACGCCTGGATCATCCCCTTCATGTCACCGGGCACGATGTTGGCCGTGACCGAAATCACGCCCACACCGCCAACGGCCAGAAGAGGCAGCACGGTGAAGTCGTCGCCGGAGAGAACGGCAAAATCAGGTCCGCACAGCTCGATGATCTTGCTCACCTGCGTGAGGGAAGCCGTGGCCTCCTTGATCCCCACCACATTGGGGATCTCCGCACACCGTGCCACCGTCTCGGGGAGCATGTTGAGCGAGGTTCTGCCCGGTACGTTGTAGAGGATCTGCGGGATGTCCACGGCACGGGCGATGGCCTCGAAATGACGGTAGAGGCCTTCCGGCATCGGTTTGTTGTAATAGGGAGAGATCAGCAGGGCCCCGTCCGCCCCGGCCTTCTTGGCAAACTTTGTGAGCTTGATCGCTTCCTCGGTGTTGTTGGAGCCCGTACCGGCCAGCACCTTCATCTTCCCGGCCGCGGCTTCAAGCACGATCTTGATGACCTGTTCATGCTCTTTATGGCTCAGGGTCGCCGACTCCCCCGTCGTGCCGCAGGGGATAATCCCGTCGGTCCCCTCGGCCGCGTGATATTCCACCAACTTCCCCAACGCGTCCCCATCCACTACACCATCTTTGAACGGGGTGACAATGGCCACCATGGAACCCTGAAACATGCTTTTTACCTCCTTTTTTCCCACATTTTTGATTGAACCGCGCAGCCATCCCCCCGAAGGGTTTTCCGAGCTTCGAGAAGATGTGCCGTTCGGTAAAACTCCTCCTTACTTACCATAGGAAGCCTTCGATGTATAGGTCAAAATCCAACGAAAGCAAGGACGGGGACAGGCTCGAAGAGTTCAGCAAAGACTTTCTTCGGTTGCCGTCCCGTCGTACACCCAGATCGTCTCCCCTTCGAGGAACAGGTGGTTGAAACGCCCGTTCCCCGGTTCCCGGGTAAAGTGCACGGTGAGGACCTCGCCGCCACGGGTGAGCACATCCACCGGCGATGCCAGCGACCACACGTGAGATCCGGTGCAGGCGGAAGCCAGCGCACCGGTTCCGCAGGCAAGGGTTTCCCCCTCCACACCCCGCTCGTAGGTGCGCATGGCGATCCGGTTTCCATCCATCCGGCGGATGAAGTTCACGTTGGTTCCGGCCGGCTCGAACAGAGGGTGAAAGCGTATCCGTCTCCCCAGGTCTGCTACGTCCACACCCTCCAGGTCGTCCACGCAGACCACCACATGGGGCACGCCGGTGTTGATACAGGAAGCCCGAACGGACCCCGTGTCCAGGGGGATCTCCCGGTCGGCCTGAAACTCTCCGGGCGGGGGCAGTTCCAGCTTGACCCTCGCCCCCCGCACCTCCGCTTGGATGATCCCGGCCAGCGTCTCGAAACAGAGCCGCTCCCCGGCGATTCCCCGGGCAGCGGCAAACCGGGCGGCGCACCTCCCGCCGTTGCCGCACATCTCGGCCGAACTGCCGTCCGCGTTGTAAAACCGCCAGCGGAAATCCGCTGATTCAGCCAGCTCCAGGGCGATGAACCCGTCTGCGCCTACGGAAAACTTCCTCCGGCAGAGCCGCCGCGCCGTTTCAAACAGAGCCTCCTCCGGAACGATCCCCTCCCGGTTGTCCACCAGGATGAAATCGTTTCCCGATCCGCTGAGTTTGGAAAAGGGTATCTCCGCCATCGTCTCGCCCCCTGTACTTCTATGACCAATCCGGGATAGTTTCCCCCCGGACCAGATCCTCGTAGGTTTCCCTCCTGCGGACGACCCGGTACCGGTCCCCTTTGACCAGGACCTCAGGTACGCGAAGCCTGGAGTTGTAGTTGGAGGACATGGTAAACCCGTAGGCCCCTGCGCTCATGAGCGCCAGCAGATCCCCGGGTTCCAGCGGCGGCAGGACGCGATCCTTGGCCAGAAAATCGCCGGTCTCGCAGATAGGTCCCACGATGTCCACGGCTCCTCCCCCTGCTTCTTCCTTCTGCACCACGGGCTGGACGGCCTGGTAAGCGCCGTAGAGGCTGGGCCGGATGCAGTCGTTCATGCCCGCGTCCTGGATCACGAAGGTCCTTTCCGCACCGGCCTTGACGTACTGAACGCGGGAAACCAGGACGCCCGCGTTCCCCACCAGCACCCGGCCGGGCTCCAGGATGAAGGTACAGTCCAGATCTCCGGCCTCCCGGATCAGGGCTTCCGCATAGTCCCTGGGGTGAGGGGGCATCTCATCCTCGTAGGTGATTCCCAGTCCTCCCCCGAGGTCCAGATACTCGATGGAAAAAGCCTCTTCCCGAAGACACCGCACCAGTTCCTTGACCCGGGACAACGAATCCACAAAGGGTCCGGCCTCCGTGATCTGACTGCCGATGTGACAGTGCACGCCCACAGGATCGATGTGATCCAGGGATCGGGCCAGGCGGTAGGCTTCCAGGGCCTTCTCGAACTGGATCCCGAACTTGTTCTTCTTCAACCCCGTGGAGATGTAG
>CAYTRL010000457.1:0-4858 GCA_964439795.1 uncultured Thermodesulfobacteriota bacterium | reverse complement strand
TATCCCGACTGGATCGAGGAGGCCCCGGCCGCGGGGAGCTACCGCTCCATATTCAAGTGGGGCGCACCGGAGGCGTACAAGCACCCGAACCCGAGGCTCTACGAACTGGTGAAAGACACCTTCGGCATGACGGACGACGACTTCCGGAAGGTCACGAGCACGGGGAACGAGCCGGTGAAGTGCGATCTTCCGGTCCAGATCCCCGGGGAGAAGATCGAGGTCCTCGAGGGGATCGTGGGGAAGGAGAACGTGGCCACGGACGGCTACTCCCGGGTGAAGTTCACCACCGGAAAGACCGCGGAGGAGGCGCTGAAGCTCCGCAGCGGGATCGTGGAGGGGGTGGCGGACGTGGTGGTCCACCCCCGGGACAAGGAGGACGTGCGCAAGGTTGTGGCCTACTGCAACAAGCAGAAGATCCCCGTCTATCCTTACGGGGGCGGATCTTCGGTGAATTTCGGGTTCCAGTGCGCACGGGGCGGGGTTTCCCTGGTCATGAACACCCACATGAACCGCGTACTGGAGTTCAGCGAAGAGAACCAGACGATCACCGTGGAGCCGGGCATCATGGGGCCCGCCTACGAGGAGATCCTCAACAACGCGCCGGAGAAGCTCCAGGCGAAGCGAAGGTACACGGGTGGTCACTTTCCCCAGTCCTTTGAATATTCTTCCGTGGGCGGGTGGATCGCCGCCCTGGGGGCGGGCCAGCAGTCTTCCTATTACGGGGATGCGTACCACATCGTGATCGGGCAGGAGGTTGTGACCCCCGCGGGGACTTTCCGTACACGGGACTACCCGGCCACCGCCACCGGACCCAAGGTGAACGATATCCTAAAGGGAAGCGAGGGGGCATTCGGGGTGCTGGTGGGGGTCACCTTGAAGGTCTTCCGGTACATGCCCGAGAACCGCCGGCGGTTCAGCTTCGTGTTTCCCTCCTGGGAGGCGGCCGTGGACGCGTCCCGGGAGATCACCCAGGGGGAGTTCGGCATGCCCGCGGTATTCCGGATTTCGGACCCGGAGGAAACGGACGTGGGCCTGAAGCTTTACGGGGTGGAGGGGACCGTGATCGACCGGATGATGGCCCTGCGGGGTTTCCGGCCCATGCAGCGCTGCCTCTGCCTGGGACACACGGAGGGGGAGAAGGATTTCTCGGACAACGTCCGGAAGAAGATCAAGCAGATCTGCAAACAGCACGGGGCCATGGACGCCACCAGCTATCCCGCCAAGAAATGGGAGCACGGGCGGTACACGGACCCCTACATGCGTGAGGACATGAACGATTTCGGTGTTGTGATCGACACCCTGGAGTCCGCGGTCTCCTGGGACAACCTTCACCGCCTGCACCAGGGCGTTCGTGGGTTCGTGAAAAGCCGCCCGCGCACGGTCTGCATGACCCATGCCTCCCACTTTTACCCGCAGGGAACCAACCTGTACTTCATCTTCATCGCCCGCATGTCCGACATCGACGAGTACCGGGAGTTTCAGGCAGGGATCATCGACCGGATCCAGGAGTACGGCGGCTCCCTGAGCCACCATCACGGCGTGGGCAGGATGATCGCCCCCTGGATGGATATCCACCTGGGCAAGGAGCAGATGGGAGTCCTCCGGGCGCTCAAGAAACACTTCGACCCGAAAAACATCATGAATCCCGGCGGAACCCTGGGCCTGGATCTTCCCGCCTCCGAGAGGAGGAAGCCCCGGAAATGAAGGAAGATCCGGCGGTCCTCGCGGAGGATCTCGTCAAGCATTTCGGTCCGATCCGGGCGGTGGACGGTGTGAGCTTCGAAGTGCGGCAGGGGGATTCTTTCGGATTCCTGGGGCCCAACGGAGCGGGCAAGACCTCGGTCATGAGGATGATTTCCTGCCTTTCCAGGCCCACCGGAGGCCGGCTGCGGGTCCTGGGGCTGGATCCCCGGAGAAAACAGAAGGAGATCAAGAAGAGTATCGGCATCGTCCCCCAGATCAGCAGCCTGGACGAGGACCTCTCCGTTTTTCAGAACCTGATGCTCTTTGCCCGCTACCACGCCATCCCCTCTGCGGAAGCCCGGCGGCGTGCCTTGGAACTGCTCAAATTCGTGGAACTGGCCGACCGGGAGAACGCGCGGGTCCCGGAACTCTCCGGGGGGATGCAGCGGAGGCTTCTCATCGCCCGGGCCCTGATCAACGGACCCCGGATCCTGATCCTGGACGAGCCCACCACCGGGCTCGACCCCCAGGTCCGTCACCTGATCTGGCAACGCCTCCGGGCCCTGAAGCGGCAGGGGATCACGCTCCTGGTCACCACGCACTACATGGACGAGGCCGAGAACCTCTGCGACAAGATCGTCATCATGAACCAGGGTAAAATCCTGGAGAGGGGACACCCGCAGGACCTGGTCAAGCGGTACATCGGCCGGTTTACGCTGGAGATCCCCCTGGACGAGAACAATACCGAGGAGGCTGTCCGGGCCGGGTTCGACGACCCCGCATGCTCGGTGGAGCGTTTCGGCGACAGGATCTACGTGCACGCCGGCGAGAGCGAACTCCTGACGAGCCGCATCGGGTCGGCGGCCGGGGGCGATGCGGTATTGAGACCCTCCGGCCTGGAGGACGTGTTCCTGCGGCTGACAGGGCGGGATCTGGAAAGCGGGGCCTAAGAGGGTGGATCACGCATGAACATACGGGAGCGGTTTCGAATCCTGGAGATAAGCAACGCCTGGCTGTATGTCTGGCTCCGGAACTTCACGGTGTACCGGCGGGCCTGGAAGACGAACCTCTTTCCACCGTTCGTTCAACCGATCAGCCTTCTGCTGATCATGGGGCTGGGTGTGGGGCATTACGTGGGGGAGATCGACGGGATGTCCTACCTCGTGTTCGTCACCGCCGGGATCCTGGTCACTGAGTCGATGCTGCGCGCCGCCTTCGAGTGCACCTACGGAAGCTTCTACCGCATGAAGTACCAGCACACCTTCGATGCCATCATCAGCACACCTGTGACCCCCTTCGTGGTAGCCATGGGGGAGGTAATGTGGGGGGCCACCAAGTCGTTTCTGAGCTCGGCGGTCCTGTTCGTGGTGATGTTCTCGATCGGTGTGTTTCACGGATGGTGGGCGGTGCTGGCCTTTCCCATCATTGTAGTGGGGGGGATCAATTTCGCCGCCGTGTCCCTGATCTTCGCCTCCCGGGTGAACGAATTCGAACATTTCCAGTTCTTCTTCGCGGTCCTGTTTCCCCTGGTGTTCCTGTGCGGCACCTACTTCCCCCTGAACCGCCTGCCGGAGGCGTTTCAGTACGTACTCTGGGCCATTCCGCTCACCTCGGTGGTGGATGTAATCCGCTCACTGGTGTCGGGGCAGGGAACACCCCTGTTCTTTCTGAAACTCTTTTACGTGATCTTTACCACGCTCCTCCTGCTGGAGATCGCCCTCCGCTCGCTGGCGGACCGGCTGATCGATTGAGCCGGACGCGGCTGCCGCTTTTCCCGGGGGATGGATAACAGGGCAGAGAGGCGTGCTTCATTCAGGGTCAGTCTGCGATCAGCTTCCACCCGCCGTCCTTGATTTCCACGAGAACGAAAGCGTCTTTGTTGAGTCCGTTGTGGTCTTCGGCGGACCGTCTGAACACCCCCCCGATGCCCCTGAATTTCGTCTGCCTCTCCAGGGCGTCCCGGATCCCGGCGCGGTCCGGCCCCGCTTCCTCGATGGCCAGCAGGATCTGCTGAACAGCGTCCCAGCCGTGGCCGCCGAAGGTGCTCACCGGCTCGTTGAAGGTGGATTCGTACTCTTCCGTGTACTCCATCAGGAGGGGTTTCTGCGGGTCGGTACCCGGAAGCTGTCCGGCCACCAGGAGCTTGCTCGCGGGCAGCACGATCCCCTCCGCCGTGGATCCCGCCAGCTCGATGAACTTCTTGGAGGCCACGCCGTGACTCATGATGAGCGGGGTCTTCACACCCAGTTCGTGCATGTTCCGGACAAGGGTGGCCGGCCCCGGGTGGGTCCCCCAGCAGATGATCACCTGGGGATCGGCCGCCTCCAGGTTGTTGATCAGGGGCTTGAGGTTTTCTGGTTTCGGGCCGCAGACCTTGTTGAGCGCGATCCGGATACCGTTTTCCGGGAGGATCCTCTCCAGCGCGGCCTTCCCGCTCTTGCCGAACTCGGTGGAGGCCGTGAGGATGCCCACCCTGGTGAAGTTCCTGTTCTTCAGGTATTCCACGATCTTTTCCACGGCCATCACGTCGGTCTGCGGGGTCTGGAACACCCACTTTTTCACCGGCTGCGTGATGCGGACGCTGGCCGCGCAGGAGACCAGCGGCACTTCACTTTCCTCGGCGATGTCGACGACGGCCAGGGTGGGGCCGCTGTTGGACGGCCCGGCCACGGCCAGAACCCGGTCCTTATCCACCAGTTTTTTCATGTGCATCACCGTTGTGGTTTCATCGCCGGCGGTGTCGTACACGATGAGTTCCACGGGATGGCCGTTGATCCCCCCCTCCTTGTTGATCTCCTCCACGATCATCTCTGCGGTCTTCTTCTCCGGGGCGCCCAGGAAGGAGGCCGGACCGGTGACGGAGAAGAGGGCCCCGACCTTGTAAGGCTCCCCGGCCACGGCCGGTTCCGCCTGCAGGACCGCCTCTTCCTCCAGCATCTTCATAGCAGGCTCTTCCTGCTTTTTGCAGCCCGGGTTCACCGCGATCAGGAGCAACGCAGCCATGAGCAAATGCATCTTTGCATTCCACCGCATGGTCCTTCTCCTTCTTTTCGGCCCTTAAAGCTTTCTGCGGTCGATCACCCTTTGCGCCTTCCCCTCGCTTCGTGCGATGGTCCTGGGTTCCACCAGCTTGATGTCCACCACGATACCCAGGACACTTACTATCTCTCCCTTG
>CAYTRL010000456.1:0-4871 GCA_964439795.1 uncultured Thermodesulfobacteriota bacterium | reverse complement strand
GAATATTACGATTATCGTACTTTTTACTCGAACGCATTTCAACTTCTTTTTTGATGGCTGTTCCTTCGTCCCCCAAACAAGAAGCACACCCCGGATGCCGCGGACGGCACACCCGGTGACAGAGAAAAACAGACCTTCCGCCGAATCAGGGGAAACCGCAAGGAGTTGCACATGGTGAGACGCAAAGGGTTTGACTACGATGCAATCATCATAGGCGCCGGTATCGGCGGGCTGATTACGGGCGCATACCTGGCCGAACGAGGTGTCCGGGTGCTGATCTGCGAGCAGCACAACCAGCCGGGAGGCTGTTTTACATCCTTCAAACGGAAGGGATATACCTTTGACGGCGGCATCCAGGGTTGCGAGGATACCGGGGTGTTCTTTGAACTGTTCCGCAAATTCGGTCTTCTGGATCGCTTGGAGTTCAAGAAGAGTCTTTTTGCCATTGCATCCCCTGACTTCTTTCTTCCCGTCAACTCCGTGCCGGATGTAGGAGCTTTTTATCGCAAGCTGAAGAAGGTCTACCCCCACGAGTCCCACGGGATCGAAAAGATTGTGGGAGACGCGGAAGCCTGCTGCAATTTCATGTTCTCCTTTCAGAAGATGCCGAATGTCATGTTCACCCCGTGGAAGAAGGCCTTGTCGGAATTCCCCGCCTGGTTTCTGGAAAACCGCTCCGCCGTAAAATACGCCCCGGATTTCTTCCGCAATTTGAGGCTGCTCATGGAGGACTACTTCCGGCAGCACGTCAGCGATCCGGATCTGTACAGGTTTCTATGCCAGATGAGCTATTCGGGCAGCCCGGCATCGTTCGGGCTTCTGTTTCTTTCGTTCCTGATGGATTACTACCACCCCATGGGCGGAGTGCAGGTGATCCCCAGTGCCCTGGCCCGGTACATAACGGAACACGGCGGCCAGGTAAAGTGCAGGACCCTGGTGGAAGAAATCATCGTGGAGGGCAGGAAGGCCCGGGGGATAAGAACCAAAGGCGGAGACGTCTTTCGGGCCCCCTTTATCATTTCCAACGGCGACGCCCGCCGAACGTACTTGAAGATGCTTCCTTCGGATGCGGTGCCCGAGTTCTACAAGCGGGAACTGCGGCAGAGCTCGGTGAGCGAGTCGTTCTTCACCCTCTTTCTCGGCGTGGATATTCCTCCGGAGGAGATCCCCACCCGCGGATGTTCGCATCTGCTTTTTTTCCCGGACTACAAGGGGCTGCATCCAGAGGAATATAAGCGTTCGGATATCGAGGAGGTTTATGCCCGCACCCCCATCGATATCAATGTGAACTCGATCCATGATCCGTCGCTTGCCCCGAAGGGAAAGTCCGCCATTGTCATTCAGGCGGGCGCTTCCGCCGAAGCTGCCCATCACTGGGGCACAAAGGACGGCAAGCGAACGAAGAAGTACAGGGCCCTCAAGGAAACGGTGGCGGATCGTTTGATCGCCACGGCCGAGCAAGTCATCCCCGGGCTCTCGAAAAAGATAGAAGTCAAGTTCAGTGGAACGCCCTATACCATAGAGCGGTACACATTGAACTCAGAAGGGGCTTCCGCCGGATGGACCTTCCACCCGCAGAAGGCCATGAACTCCGGGCTGAAGTTTATGACCGGTTTCAACCCGCCCGTCAAAAACCTCTTTCAGGTAGGTCACTGGGCCATGTCTCCGGGGGGGGCGCCGTCCGGGGCCATCACAGGAAGAATCGTCAGCGAGATCGTTGCACGGCGTCTCGAATGGGGTCTGTAGAAGAGGCCGCGGCCCTCGCCTTGCGGCCCCGGGCCAGGGAGAAAAGCCTCCCGACGGCCTCGCCGGCCTGCTCCACGTAGACGTAGAACACCGGGACCACGAAGAGGGTGAGCAGGGTGGAGATGGTGATTGGCAAGACCCCCTTCTCCCATCACCGGGGATGGATCGTACTACATTTCCAGGAGGGAAACACGGGCTTCGCGCGAAGCTCGCGCGTCTTCCTCGAGCAGACGGGCCGCGCTCAGAGCCGCCGCCGGAAGTAGAGCACCACCCATAGTGGCAGCAGAAGGGCAAGCACCAGGTTCAGCAGATTCGAGCCCCCCCAGGGACCCGCGCCCAGCACCGAGGCGGCCCCCCAGCCCGGCCCCGGCCCGGCCCGGTTGAGATACACGAGCAGCTTGTTGCTGCCCGAGTCCGTGACGGCCATGTCCATGAGGCCGTCACTGTTAAGATCGGTGATGGAGACCGCGGAGGGACTCATCTCCCCTTCGTAGAAGACCACGCAATTGAAGGCCCCGCCGCCGTCGTTCAGCATCACGCCCACGACGGAGTACCCGTGAGCGATCGCCACGTCGGTCACCAGGCCCAGGTCCGGGGAGCCGTCCCCGTCCAAGTCGCCCACGGCGATGGAGACCGGGGCATCGCCCGCCGCGTAGGCGACCGGTGCCTGCAGCGAGCCGTCTCCGTTCCCGAGCAGGACCGACACGGTATCGGCGGTTCCGTTCACGACGGCCGCGTCCACGTGCCCGTCCCCGTCCAGGTCCTCAATCACGACAGCTGCGGGCCCGTCCCCGGCCGCGTAGCTGCCGTGGAGTTCAAAGGTCCCGTCGCCGTGTCCGAGAAGAACCGTCACGGAATCGGAATAGGGCGCCAGGAGCACCAGGTCCGGGTCACCGTCCCCGTTCAGATCGGCGACCGTCCCCCCGCTGAGCTCTTCCGGCCCGCCAGCATGCACGATCTGGGGGTCCTGGAAGGTGCCGTCCCCGTTGCCCAGGATCGCCAGGACGTTCAGGTCCTTGTCGATGACCACCAGGTCCGGGAACCCATCCCGGTTCAGGTCCTCCAGCCCCACGGCCCAATCGGGTCTGTCGGAGAACCCCATATGCTGGGTGACCCGGATGTACTGGGGGTCACCGAAGGTGCCGTCCCCGTTGCCCGGCAGGAGCATGTAGTAGATGGCATACTCGTAGTGATAGTTGAAGTCCGACACCCACTGCACCAGCAGGTCCTGATTGCCGTCCCCGTTGAGCTCGGCGATCCGGATCATGCCGCCGGGGCCGGTGCCGCCGATCGGGTAGGATGCGCCCTGCCCGAAGCTGCCGTCGCCCCGCCCCAGCAGGATCTCAACGCCGGCATACTCGTTCCCGGAATAGACCCCGCCCCCCACGGCCAGGTCCGTGTACCCGTCGCCGTTCAGGTCGCCCGAATCCAGGACCTCGGGCCCCACGCCCGCGGCGAAGGCCCGGTGGGACCAGAACAGCTCCCGGTCCGGCGTGTCCAGGTTGCAGTCATCGTCCACGCAGTTTTCCAGGATCTCGGACATCCCCGGATGCACGTCCGGGTCGGCGTCGTCGCAGTCCTGCTCGGGGTGGGGGCAGTTGGCGCTCTCGTTGGTGCCGTACCCGTCCCCGTCCAGGTCCATGCACTCCCTGCAGATGGGCTCCCCCTGGTCACGCGCTCCGTCGCAGTCGTTGTCCTCTCCGTCGCTGCAGGTGGGGTCGCCCAGCGGGCCCTCCACGCCCCCCGGATGAACGTCCGGGTCGCCGTCGTTGCAGTCCAGTTCCGGGTGCGGGCAGAGGGGGCTGGCCGGGTCGCCGTAGCCGTCGCCGTCCGCGTCCGTGCACGGGTAGTACCGGTTTCCGCTCCAGACCACGACCCCGTTGTCGCCCAGCAGGGGCGAGTTGTCCTCGAACTCATCGTCCGTGATCTGCACGGTGCCCGTGCCGTCGTAGAGGAAGATCTCCAGGTCCTCATCCTCCGGGGCCGACCCCGGATTCTTCCAGGCCACCCACCCGCTACCGTTCACGCTGAACGGTTGGTCCCGGGGAAGCGAGCTGTCAATGGACCCGACCTGCACCTGGGCCGCGCCGTCGTACAGGTACAGGGCATAACTCGTGTAGGCGGGTTCCCGGACCAACCAGGCCACGTGGCCGCCGCTGGAAACCTGCGGCAGGAAACGATCGTGGCTGCCGGTATCGATCTCGACCGCGCCCGTTCCGTCGTCGAGGAAGACATGACTCATGTCCTCGATCCAGGTGATCCACCCCGTCCTGCTCATGTCGAAGGGGGGGAGCTCGTAATACTGCAGCCGCAGCTGTTCCCCGATCTGGGCCGTGGCCGTTCCGTCGTACAGGTACAGGTCGCGGGTATACATGCCGGTCTCGGCGATCCACACCGCCTGGCCGGCATCGTCGATCAACGGGTCTACGTCGCGATCTTCGTTGTCGCTGAGCTGGACGATGTTCGTGCCGTCGAAGAGGTAGACTTCCTTGTTCCCGGGATACCCGCTGTAGCTGTCCCAGACCACCCACCCGCTGTTGTTGATCCGGGGCCTTCCCTGGTACAGCGAGGTGTCCGGAACGGCAGTGACGGTGGTGCCGTCGTACACGAAGATCTGGTCGTGGCTTCCGTTGTCCCGGTGCCAGGCGACCCACCCGTTGTCGTTGATGCTGGGGTACCTGTCCTGGAAATCATTGTCCGTGATCTGGATCGTGCTCAGCCCGTCGTACAGGTAGATCTCGGCGTCCCCTCCCTCGTACCCGTACCAGACCACCCACCCGCTGGCGTTCACGTCGCCCATGGCGTCGTGTGCCGCGTTGTCGGTGAGCCGAAGGACAGACGAGCCGTCGTACAGGAAGATCTCGTTCTGGGTTCGAAACGTCTGCGGCAGACCATCGGTGACGCCGAACACGGTGCCGATCACAATGGACCAAGCCAGAAGCAATACGATTCGTCTCATGTCCGATCCCCTTCTTTTGTGTGTTCCGGTGGCGTTCAAAAATGGAACAGACTGGTGCAACGGAAGACCCGGACCCGATGGACGGCTGGACATCCGGGACACCCCGGTCCTCGGAGCCCCTTCCTTCTATATGTGTCAACGAAACGAATCGCTGTTTTTATGCGGG
>CAYTRL010000455.1:0-4917 GCA_964439795.1 uncultured Thermodesulfobacteriota bacterium | reverse complement strand
CCTCTTTTTCCTTCATGGTCAAGAGGTCCAGGGTGTTCAGCGTGGTGAGCGTGGGGCCCGACGCCCCGATACCCGCCACCACCACCAACCTGTTCTTCGGGCCCCTGTTTCAGGTGGACACCCGCGATGACAAGATCTACCCCACCAAAGGGTTTTTCCTGAAAGCGGGGGTTGCCGTTTCAGGACAGGACTGGGGGAGTACGGACAGCCTGGTCATCACAGCGGCCCGGGTTTCCGGATACCACTCTTTCCATCCGAAGTGGACCCTGGCCGCCACCGTGTCAACGGACTTCGTGGAGCCCTACGGCGAGACCGGGCAGGTCCCCTCAACGGAACTGCTCTTTGCGGGTGGCAACGATAGCGTCCGCGGGTTTCCCCGGCAGAGGTTGGGGCCCGTGGACACTAACGGGAACCCCCTGGGCGGGACCACGCGGATCCTGGGAAGCGTGGAGATGCGGTTCCCGATCTACAGGCTGGTTCACGGGTATGTGTTCGTGGACGTAGGCAGCCTCACCAGCGGGTGGGGGGGGGTCGCGTGGCGGACCTTCCGCTGGACGTCCGGCGGCGGGATCCGCCTGTACACCCCGGTGGGGCCCCTGTGCCTGGGGTACGGCTATCAGCTACAGCCCAACCCCCCGCTGGACAGGGGCGAAATCATCTTCAGCCTGGGGTTTCCGTATTGACCCACGGGTGCGTTTCTTGCGGGTGCAGATCCGCAGGGAGGTGCGCGCAGTGAAAAAAAAGGCAGGTTTCTGGCTGGTGCTCGCCGCGGCGGTTCTGTTGACGGCACTGGTCCTGGTGAACCTGGTCCTGTTCGTGCCCTGGTGTTTCCAGGGGGCCCTGCGAACGGCCAACGCCTTTCTGCCCGTCCGGGTGGAGGTGGGGACCTACCGGCACGTACCGGGGGACCTGAAGCTGGCCCATGTGCGCCTGTCCAACGACCTGGGGCCGATCTGCACGGTCCGGCATCTGTCTCTTGAGTACGAGTTTCTTTCCCTGTTCCTGGGGCGGGTCCAGGCCCGGGTTCTGGAAGCGGACGGGGTCCGCGTGCACCTGCAGAGGTATCCGGACGGAAGGTTCAACGTCTCCGGGCTCCCGGACAGGCGGCCGCCGGACCCCGGGCCCGGGAAACCGTTCCGGCCGGAGGTCCTGCTGGCCTGGACCGCTTTCCCGCTTGCCGTGGAGAAATTGGAGATCGTGGATGGAGCCGTTCTCTACACGGATGCCGCCGCAGGGATCCTTGCAGCGGCCGATGGGCTTCACCTGGCGGGAACCCTGGACACCCGACCCCTCCAGGCCCGCCTGCGGGTAGAGAAGGGAGACGTCCGGTTCCACAGGGAGGGACAGGAGGGGGCCCTGATCCTGGGGGCGGAAGGGTCCGTCCTGGCGCGGGACAAGGCCCTGGAGCTTTCCGGGTTTCAGCTCCGTCCCGACCCGGGGGTGCTGGAACTGAACGGATCCTGGGATCTGAACGACAACCGGCTCAGCCTGAAGGCGGATCTTGAGAACGTACCCCTGGATCGGATCCTCTCCGCCCTGGGTGTGTCCGGTCTCCGGATAAACGGTGTGACCGGGCGGATCGAAACCCTTTCGGAAGCCTTCCGGGAGGCGAGCGTCGTGGCCGGGCTTCAGGCCGACATGTACGGACATGGGGTCCGCGCGGATCTGAAGGGGGGGATGGAGGGGGGCGTGGTGCGTCTGGATTCGCTGACCGTCAAGGAAGCCGAGGCGTCCCTGACCGGAAAGGGAACCCTGAAGCTCGCCTCCGGCGCGGTTGCCGGGAACCTCCGGCTGGAAGCCCCGATCCTGGAGAAAGCCTTCCGGAAACACGACTATCCGGATAACCGCGTAGACGACCTTCTTCTGGAGGCGGACCTGGGGGGTACGCTGCAGGAACTTGAAATCCAGGCGGCCCTTTCCCTGGGGCAGTGGTCCACCGGGAACGAGCCGTTCCTGAACAGGATCCGCGCCAGTGGGTCGTACGACCGGACGGACGGCGCCCGCCTCAAGGGGACGGCCGACGGGAGCCCGTTCCTGCCCCCGGAACCCCCGGGGGAACTGTCCTTCTCCATGGGGTTCAAGGCCGGCCTGATCCACGGGGCCGTGGATACGGGACCGTCCATGCGCCTGAAGGGGATGTTTCACCTGGAACATCACCTGGCAGAGCTGTCCTTTTCCGCCCGCCGGCTCCATCTGACGAAGTTGGGAAGATACTGGGTTCCCGATCTTTCCCTTGCCTCCTTTTCAGGAGAGGGGCGCTTCCAGGGGGACGTCCGGAACCGGGAGTCCTGGAGCGGGGAGGTGAAGATCGACGAACTGTCCGTTTCCATGCCGGAACTCCATCTGATCATGGCAAGAAACTCGGACCTCCGGCTGGGAAAGGGAAGCCTGGACCTGGACCTGTCCGCCCGGGTGAACGGAGAGCCCCTGGACCTGGAGGGGACCCTTCCCATCGTTGCCGGCGGACGGATGCAGCTCCGTGGGCGGGCTTCCCTGGCCCTGGCCCCCTTTCAGGGCCTCCTCGCCTCGTTTCTTCCCTCCCTCCAGGCGTGCAAGGGGATGCTGGAGGTTCAGGGACAGGTAAACGGTACGATGGCCTCACCCGTATTCCGTGCCTCTCTCGACATCCGCGACGGCAGGGTGGCGTTTGCCTCGGGGACGGCTGAGGGGACCGTGAAGGGAGATCCTCAAGGGGACATCTTTCAGGGCCGCTTCCGCTTGTCCGCCGACCTGAACGGTCCTCTGAAAACCCCGGAGGGGGTCCTGAACCTCCAGGTGACCGATGCTTCTTTGTACGGGATTCCCCTGGAGGAGGCGGTGCTGGATCTTGCCGGGAACGGCTCCCGCTGGAGTACGGACCAGGTTCAGTTGAAAAGCGCCTATGGATCCATCTCACTGGAGGACGGCTGGTGGGACCCGGCAACGGACGGAATATCGGCCCGGGTGAGCTCCAGCCAGTGGGACCTGGGCCAGGTGCTTGCGTCCCGCGAGATTCCCGTGGACGGGCAGGCGCGGCTGCAGGGGACGATCCAGGGAAAGCTCAAGGACCCCCGGGTGAACCTCTCCATCCCGGTGAAGGAGCTCACCGTGGAGGGGCGAACGTATGGGGACGTGGACGGCGAACTGGATTATGGAGAGGGGCAACTGGGCACCCGCTGGCATCTGACCTACGGGACACTGGAAGGAACGCTTCAGTTGAAGGGAACCCGGCGGGCCGCGGTGCGGGCCTCCCTGCGGGATTTTCCCCTGGGCCCGATCATGGAGGCATGGCAGGGGCAGGGGTGGAAAGGACGTGTCAGCCTGGACGGAAACCTGGAGGGACCCTTTGCAGATCTTTCCCAGTGGAACGGCCGTGTGGCACTTTCCCGGTTGGACCTGGCCATGGCGGATGTGTCGGTCCGTCTGGCGGATCCGGTCCGCCTGTCCTTCACCCCCGGGGAGGTCATCGTCCCTGAAGCCGAACTCCTGTTCCGGGAGTCCTCCCTCCGGCTTCAGGGTACATTGGGACGTGAGAACCGGTTTTCCGCCAGGGGGACCATGGAGCTGGCTCCCTTCGTGGGTCTGCTCCCATGGATGAAGCTGGAGAACGGCACTGCCCGCCTGGACATGGCGGTTGCCGGGACGATACACGATCCGGAGTTGCAGGGAACGGTGCAGGTGGATGCCCGGGACCTCTCGTTTCCCTCGTTTCCGTTTCCGGTGCAGCACCTGACCGCGGACCTGGAGGCCTCCGCCGGGATTCTGGAAGTGAAATCCCTGCATGCCAGTGTGGGGGAGGGAAGCCTGGACGCCAGGGGGAAGGTGGTATTGCACCCCTTTAACGTTAACGGCATGGACCTGAAACTGACTTCCCTGCCGGTGTCGATCTCCGATTCGCTGTCCGGGGTGGCGCAGGGGACGCTCACCTTTCAAGGCAACGAGGATTCGTCTCTCTTCAAGGGGTTCGTGCGGATCATGCAGGCCCGCTACGAGCAGGATTTCGATCTGCTGGGGACGGTGCTGAGCCCTCGGCGCCCCGGTCTCCGGGTGAAGCGGGTTCCTTCGGCCTTTCTCAAGAACATGAGGTTGGACATCCGCGTGCGGAGCGGACCGGATCTCTATGTCCGAAACAACATTGCCCGGATGATCCTTTCCATGGACGTGAACGTCCGGGGTACGGCGTCGGCGGTGGCCCCCGCGGGCCGGATCAGGGTCGTGCAGGGGGACGTGTACTTCAACAACCAGGATTTCGAGATCACCCGTGGGACCCTGGTGTTTCTGGGCTCCCCGGGCACCTACCCCACCCTCCAGCTGGAATCCAAGACCAACGTGGAGGGAAAATACCGGAACTACCTGATCTACCTTTCCATGGACGGGCCCCTGGACCGGATCGAGCTCACGCTGAGCTCCATCCCCGCTCTATCCAAGGAGGATATCCTGTTCGTGCTGTTCACCGGCATGACCCAGGAAAAATACTTTGCGACTCCAACGGATATGAAGGGGGCCGGGGCGGGTCTGGCCGCCTCCGGGCTTTCTGCTCTGGTGGGAAAGGATGTCAAGACATGGACCGGGGTGGACACCTTTGAGTTGGGGGGGTACGACCGCGAGGGTGTGGGCATCAAGGCCACCCTTGGCAAGCGGTTCGGCGAGCGGATGGAGATCAAGGGTACGGTCTCGGTGGGGGAGCAGCTGAACCGGGGCGAGGCGCAGGTGGAATATCAACTGGCGGACGGATTCTACCTGGTGGGCACACAGAGGACGGACGGAAGTTTCGGCGTGGATATACGGTTCCGGTTCGTGGGCCGGTAGCAGGCCGTTGAAAAAGCACCATCTGCTGCGTTCCACTCATCCTTCGTCAGGGCTACGCACTGAAAGTGCGTGTGACGTACTTCCGAAGTACGCCTTGTATAATTCCCCTCAGTGGAAATTCATCTCCGA
>CAYTRL010000454.1:0-4963 GCA_964439795.1 uncultured Thermodesulfobacteriota bacterium | reverse complement strand
TCCGACGGCACCAGCGTATCGGCTTCCCCGTGAAAGAGAAACACGGGATACTTTCTCTCCATGCTCTCGAGCCATTTCCAGGAACGGGTCACCGGATCCACGAAGCAGTAGCCCCTGTCGTCTTCAGCACAGTGGTCCGCGATACCCTGCGCGTCCAGACTGCCCGAGGCCGCGGCCGCCGAGGCGATGATCGGGCTCCGGTATCCGGCCATCATGTGGATGAAGCAGGCGCCCATGGAAAACCCTGCCAGGTGGATGCGGTCCTCGTCCACGGGGAACCTGTCCCGCAGCGACTCCAGGACCGCGTCGAAGTATCGGAGGTCCGGGTGGTCTTCGTGGTCCAGGGCTTCGCTTAGAGCCCATCCCGTTATCTGTTCGTGCACGCCGTTGCCACGGTTGTAGAAGTAGAAGGATTCGTCAACCATCCCCTGCATTCCCACCAGGAGGACGTTCCGCAGGCTGGCTTCCTCGAAGAGCTTCGAGGCATGGATGGAAGACTCCTTGGCGCCGTGAAAGAAGAACACCACGGGCCAGGGGCCGGTGGCCGGATCCGGGGTCACATAACGGGCGTACTCCCGTTCCACCCCGTCCACGAGTACGGTTTCCTGGATGCAGCCCGAGATTCCGACAGTGACCAAAAGACAGAGGAGGGCGGGGATTCGTATCAGGGCTGGAGGATTGATCTTGAGCATCGAACCTCTCGCTTTACCGGTAATCAGGACAGACGAACTCTTGAAGCTTCTCCGGGCCAGGCTTATTACAGAGCCGCCCCCGGATCAAGGTCGAATATGATTAAAAAAACATTAATTTATTATACGACAAGGGCCTGTTTTGTCCAATGGATTTCTTCTCAGGCATGGTTACGTTTCATGGGGGACACCTTGGGGACAGATGGAACCGGTGGACCGCTGTATCCCATGGAACAGTTTTCCGAGTCCAGGGTTCTCTACGATTGCACTTTGACCCGGCTTGCCTCCTCCCAATACAATGAGAAGATCCGTAAAAGGTTTGTGGTTCTCCTTTTTCCGCCTTGAACCGCTTCCCTTTTCAAAAGAGCGGATCGTGCAAAGGACATTGCATGCAAGGCAGGATCGGTTTTTCCGGGCTGCAAACGAGCCCGAACCATGCTGAAGGAAGTGATGAAGCCATCCTCCGGAGACCCTTTTCTCCCAAGGCGTCAGTTCATCGCGGGAAGGGTCGGCGCGTCGTTCTTTTGAACCTCCTCGCGAGCCTTGTTTTCGCCTGGGGTTACGGCTGTTCTTCAGATCCTGCAGATACGGTGTCCTCCGCAGATCCCGGACCCCCGGCGCCGCACGTGTACGACTTTCCCGACCCTCAGGACCTGCCGGAGCGACCGGAACCCCCAGACCCGCTGATCCTGTTCGAGACCGGGGAGGAGGTCCGCTCGGTGGAGGCGTGGCGTGAGCTCCGCCGGCCTGAGATCCGGGCGCTGTTCGAGCACTATGTGTACGGAAGGGCGCCGGGGTCGCCGGAGGAACTGTCGTGGGAGGTGGTGGAGGAGAGCCACCGCGCCCTGGGCGGGCTGGCCACACGCAGGCAGGTGGACATCCGACTGGGACCGGTGGGCGCACCCATCCTGCACCTGCTCATCCATGCACCGAACGGAACGGCCGGGTCCGTGCCCGCCTTTCTGGGACTCAACTTCTACGGGAACCACACGGTCACCGACGATCCGGCCGTTACCCTGTCCGAACAGTGGATCCCGGCCCGTGCCGAGGGCGTTGTGGACAACCGAGCCACCGAGGCCTCCCGGGGCACCGCCGTGGATCGCTGGTCAATACGGAAGACCCTGGAGCGGGGCTACGCGGTGGTCACGGCCTACAACGGGGACATCGACCCGGACTTCAACGATTTTACCAACGGAATCCATCCGCACCATTACGAACCGGGGCAGGAGAGGCCCGGTCCGGCCCAGTGGGGGACCGTTGCCGCCTGGGCCTGGGGCCTTTCCCGGGCCATGGACTACCTGGAACAGGAACCGCTGGTGGATGCCGGGCGGGTGGCGGTGATGGGCCACTCCCGGAACGGGAAGACGGCCCTGCTGGCCGGGGCCCTGGACGAACGGATCGCCGTGGTGATCTCCAACCAGTCCGGCTGCACCGGAGCGGCCATCAGCCGGAGAGCCCGCGGGGAGACCGTCTTCCTGATCAACCTCATCTACCCTCACTGGTTCTGTACGCACTACAAGGCGTTCAGCGGAAAAGAAAACACGCTGCCCGTGGACCAGCACCTTCTTGTCTCCCTGGTGGCGCCCCGGCCGGTGCTGGTCCTGAGCGCCGCGGCCGACCTTTGGTCCGACCCGGAAGGGGAGTTCCTGGGCGCACGTGGCGCCGGTCCCGTGTACCGACTCTACGGGATGGACGGCCTGGACCTGGAGACCATGCCCGGGACCGGCACCCTGGCGGGGGAACGGCTCGCCTATCATATCCGGGAAGGGGACCACAGCATCGGGCCCGGGGACTGGGCCGTTTTCACCCGCTTCTGCGACCGGCACCTGAAACCTTGACAGCCTGTTAAAGGAGGGTAAGGGATGATTGTGACCTGCGTGACGGTCTACGTAAAGGAGGAACACCTGGAGGATTTCATCGCCGCCTCGATCCGCAACCACGAGGGGTCCGTACAGGAACCCGGAAACCTGCGGTTCGACATCCTCCAGTGCCGGGACGACCCCTCGCGGTTCCTGCTCTACGAGGCCTACGATTCCGAGGAAGCGGCCAAAGCCCACAAGGAGACCGAGCACTACAAAACATGGAGGGATACCGTGGCGGACTGGATGGCCCGACCCCGCGAGGGTGTTCCGCACCGGGTGATCCGCCCGGAGGAGAAAGATCGATGGTGATGAATGCTTTCCGTTTTGCGAGGATTCCCAGAATCGTTTTCGGCAAGGGCGAACTGAACGACCTGGCCGGTATCCTCGGCACGTTCGGCTCCAACGTGCTCGTCGTAACCGGGGCGCGGTCCCTGGAGTCGTCGGGACGGATGGCGTCCCTGTTTGCGGATCTCCGGGGTGCGTCCCTCGAGGTCTTTCACAGCGCCGTGGACGGGGAGCCGACCCCGGAGCACGTGGATGCCGTGGCGTCCGAGTACCGGGACCGGGGGGTGGACGTGGTCCTCGCCGTGGGCGGGGGAAGTGTTCTGGACGCGGGCAAGGCCGTCTCGGCCATGCTCTGCCAGGAGGGTTCGGTGTTCCGTTTCCTGGTGGGGGTGGGTTCCGGCCCGCCTCACGATGGGAACAAAGTGCCTTTCGTTGCCGTGCCCACCACCGCGGGAACCGGAAGCGAGGCCACCAAGAACGCCGTGCTGAGCCGGGTGGGGCAGGAGGGGTTCAAGAAGTCGCTCCGCCACGACAACTTCGTGCCGGACGTGGCCCTGCTGGACCCGGAGTTGGCTGTTTCCTGCCCGCCGGGTGTCACCGCCGCCTGCGGCATGGATGCCTTCACACAGCTCCTGGAATCCTACGTGTCCACGGCCGCGTCCCCCATGACCGACGCCCTGGCCTTGAGCGGCCTGGAACAGGTCGCGGAAAACCTGGTGCGGGCCTGCACGGATGGGGCCGGCGACCTGGACGTGCGTGGGGGCATGGCCTACGCCGCCCTGATCTCCGGGATGACCCTGGCCAACGCGGGTCTGGGGCTCGTGCACGGCCTGGCCTCCGTCGTGGGCGGTCTGTTTCCGGTCCCCCACGGTGTGGTCTGCGGCACCCTGATGGGTGCCGCGAACCGGGCCAGCATTGAAAAGATACGTGGGCAGCACGGCCCGTCGCACCCGGCCCTGCAGAAGTACGCACGGGTGGGGGCCCTGTTCGGCGGACGGGTGGACAGCGATCCGGAGAAAGGCTGGAGCCTCCTTCTGGAGAAGGTGGAGACGTGGACCGAGCAGCTGAAGATCCCCAGGCTGGGAGCGTTCGGCGTGAAGGAATCCGACCTGGACGCCATCATTGCCGGGACCGGGAACAAGAACAACCCGGTGTCTCTCGATCCGGACGAGATCCGTTCCGTTCTCCGGGAACGGCTCTGAAACCGGCTCCGTAACACCAGCCCCTCATGCAGAGAGACACAGAGCTGGAGATTGCGAGCGGAGCGTGGCAACCCCCCCGGCCCCATGAGGCTTTCTCTCCCGGGGGATTGCCGCGTCGCTTGCGCTCCTCGCAATGTCCCTCACGGGGCATCGGTTCCGTTCACCAGGGATCCAGTCCCCGATGGGGCGCCAACGGCTTGCGTCGGCAATATCACGATCCCCTCTGCCCTGCCAGGAGATTTCTTCGGCTTCATGTCGTTTCCCCGGAAAAACGACTCGTTGAACAAGCCCGGTTCCGGATATCTTTTTTCGTGGGGGCTTAACAGGGGTTTCTTGGTTTCATGAAAAAAAAGGCCTTCCCCGGGCCGGGTCGGTCCGGGGAAGGCCTTGCTTGTCTTTCGGGCGGTGCTCAAACGATGCGCCTTGGTCTCGAGCGGGCGCCTCTTAGAGAATGAGGTCTCCGTCCATTTCCACGATCAGGTCGCAGTCGCCGGTGGGCGGCGTGAGCGTGCAGTTCCCGCCCGGAGAAGCCTCAACGTCCGCGATGGAGATGGTCAGGGAGCCGTCCACGTCGTACGGATCCAGGTCGTCGAAGATGCCGTCTGCGGCCGCGGTGATCACGCAGTCGAACCCGGTCAGCGGCGGCGGCACCAGGCCGGTGAGGTCGATGGTGTAGTCGTCCGGGCCGTCGATCAGGATGGCGTTGCCTGTCTCATCCACGCTGAAGATCACATCCACGTCGCCCAGCGGGTAGGGCAGGGGGATCGTGAAGGGATAGGCGTTGCCGGAGGCAATGATGTCGGCGGCGGAGGGCAGCATCATCGGCATGTTGATGCCACCCACGATGCCCTGGATGATCGGCAGCAGGATGTCGGGCAGCAGGCAGCTGTTCGGGTCCTGGTCGAGGCCGGAAACGGTGAAATTG
>CAYTRL010000453.1:0-4972 GCA_964439795.1 uncultured Thermodesulfobacteriota bacterium | reverse complement strand
CACCCGAAGACCGGTCCGGCACCGGGTCTCCGGGTTCGATCAAGAAGGGGTCTTCCGGGTTCGGGTCCGGGACCCGCGCACCGGTCTGGAAGGGGAAAGCAACCCCATCCGTGTGGAGGCACGCACAGCCTCCGCCCTCTCCCCGTTCTGGGCCGACCTGCACGGACAGTCCGAGGAGACCATCGGCAGCAACACGATCGAGGAGTATTTCCGGTTCGCCCGCGACCGGGCGCTCCTGGATGTTTCCGGCCACCAGGGGAACGATTTTCAGGTAACCGACGCGTTCTGGAAGACCGTAAACCGTACCACACGGGCATTCCACGCACCGGGCCGGTTCATCACCTTCCCGGGCTACGAGTGGAGCGGCAACACCCCCCTGGGGGGCGACCGCAACGTCTACTTCCGCTCCGAGGGCGGAGAGATCGTTCACAGCTGCCTGGACCTCCTCCCCGGGAAGAGGTCCCGCCACCCCGTGGCCGCCACGGCCGACGAACTGTTCCGCGAGTTGAGAAAGCAGGCCGGAAAGGCCCCGTTCGTGATCGCGCACGTGGGCGGACGGTACGCGGACATGGCGATGCACGACCCGGAAACCGAGATCGCCGTAGAGATCCACTCCGCCTGGGGCACCTTCGAGTGGCTTGCGGGCGACGCCTTCCAACGGGGATACCGCATCGGCATCTGCGCCAACTCCGACGGCCACAAGGGGCGGCCGGGGGCATCCTACCCCGGCGCGCGCAAATTCGGGTCGTTTGGGGGGCTGACCTGCATCCTGGCCGGAAAGCTCGACCGCCGGAACATCTTCCGGGCCCTGCGGGCCCGTCACTGTTACGCCACCACGGGAAACCGCCTCCTGCTGCGGGTTCACCTGATCACACCCGCCGGCCGGGAAGCGATGATGGGGGACGTGGTCCCTGCCGGAGACACCCCGCTCCGCCTTCGTGTGGAGGTGGCGGGCTCGACCCCTATCGAACGCGTGGAGGTCCGCAACGGTACCGGTACGATCCGGACCCTGCGCCCCTGCGGAAGGGCGGACCTGGGGGCCCGGGTGAAGGTCCAGTGGAGCGGGGCCGAGGTGCGCGGCCGCGGACGCATGGTGACCTGGGACGGAGAACTCACGGTGAAAAACACCTCCCTGAGGGACGTCCGGCCGGTGAACTTCTGGAACCCGTTGGAGCAGCCCCGCCTCACCGGCCACCAACGGACGGCGTGGAGATCCACCACCACCGGCGGCCACGCGGGTCTCATCCTCACCCTGGGCAGACCCCGGGCAGGGAACCTGGAAATCCGCACGGAACAGCGGACGGTGAGATGCACCCTGGGCTCCCTGGGAATCCGCCCGAAAACCTGGTCCTGCGGGGGGCTGGACAAGCAGATCTCGGTCCTCCGTCTTCCGGACCCGCCCCCGCCGAACACCTTCTCGTTCGAGATCCTTCTCAACCGCCTCCATCCGGGCGACAACCCGATCTGGGTGCGCGTGGACCAGGAGGACGGACACGCGGCCTGGAGCAGCCCAATCTACGTCGTAAAGAAACCCTAAGGGTTACGCCGATGCCCCGACTCACATCCAAAGCGTTTCGCTGCGCCGTCCAGGAAGCCATGGACCGGATTCCCGAGGCGTTCCTCCGGCACATCGAGAACGTGGCGGTGCTCGTGCTGGAAGAGCCCTCCCCGGAGGTCCTGGAGGAACTGGAGGTGCCGGAAGGGGAAACCCTGTTCGGCGCCTATTTCGGCGTCCCGCTGGGGGAGAAGAGCCTGTTCGACATCCCGGGCGAGCCGGATCGCATCGAGATCTATCGCCGGCCCCTGGAGGAGTTGTGCGAGTCGGTGGAGGAAATGGTGGAGGAGATCGAGATCACGGTGGTCCACGAGATCGCCCACCACTTCGGGATCGACGACGACGTGCTGGACGACTACGGATACGGTTGATCCCCGTCACCTGGTGAAGAGCAGGCTGATCGGTTCGATGTACGTTACGATGAGCAGTACGGCCAACTGCAACAGAAGAAACGGGAGCGCGGCCCAGTAGAGGGTCACCACGTTCCTCCGGAACCGGAAGCTGGCGATGAACAGGTTCAGCCCGATGGGCGGTGTACAGTAGCCGATCTCCAGGTTTACGAGAAAGATGACGGCCAGGTGAAGGGGATGGACCTGGAACTCCTGGGCGATGGGCAGGATCAGCGGAACCACCACCATGATGGCGGAGAAGATGTCCAGGAAGCAGCCCACCACCAGAAGCAATATATTCAGCAGCATCAGGAAGGCGATCTTGGGGCTGATGAAGCTCAGCTGATCGTTGATCAGCCCGCTCATGTACTCCACGACCAGGTCCGGTATGTTGTACAGGATCACGAACTTGGCGAAGGACAGGGCCATGGCCAGGATCAGCAGGATCGCTCCCACCATCTTCCCGCTCTCCATGCAGATGTTGATCAGCTTGGAGAAGGAGATGTCCTTGTAGATGAGGACCTCCACCAGGAAAGCGTAGGCAACGGTAAGCGCCGCCACCTCGGTCACCGTGGCGATGCCCCCGTAGATCCCGCCCAGGATCAGCAGGGGGAGGGGCAGTTCCCATGCCGTGGCCCGGGTGGCCTCCCACAGGGTTTTCAGGGAAAATTTGTGGCGCGGCACGCGTTCCCGGCCCGCGGTGAACATCCCGTACAAAGCCATCGACCAGAGGAGCAGGATGCCCGGCGTTATGCCGGCCAGGAATATCTGCTCGATCTCCAGCTTGGCCACCACCCCGTAGAGGATGACCGGAATACTGGGCGGGAAAAGCAGGCCGATGCTGCCCGAGGCGGTGACCAGGCCCAGGGAAAAACGGTCCGAGTAGCCGTCCCGGAGCAGGGCCGGGAAGAGAAGGCCGCCCAGGGCCACGATGGTCACCCCGCTCGCCCCGGTGAAGGCGGTGAAGACGGCGCAGGAAAGGAGGGTAACCCATGTGAGGCTCCCCGGGATCCAGCCGCACAGCGCCCGGTTGAACATCACCAGCCTCTGGGGCATGCCGCTCTCGGCAAGGATGAAGCCCGCAAAGGTGAACAGGGGGATGGCCACGAGCACGGGGTTGGAAACGAGCTGGTAGATGTCGCCGATGATGGCGGCCAGCGGGCACTGCTCGAGAAAGTGAAAGCAGTACATGGCGGCCGAGGCCAGCAGCACGAACAGGGGAGCGCCCAGGACGAAGAAGATCAGGATGCCCGCCAGGAACAGCATGCCTAGCACGGGGCACCTCCCTTCTCCTCCTCCGCGGCGCCTTCGGGGTCGCCGGCCGGATCCGGGTCCGGCTCACGCACCGGTTCTTCCGGTCCTCCCAGCAGGTGCAGGAAGAACCGGAACGCGATGATGGAGAACCCCACCGGGATGATGATCTGGATGATCCAGAGGGGGAGCGGCATCGCCACCAGTGTTTCCTCGAGTTCGTACTCCATCTTCAGGAACTGGAGGGAGAAGAACACCAGCATCAGACAGACCGTGATGCCGATCAGGGAGATCAGGGCGTTGACTACGCGGCGCGGTCTTGCCGGCAGCACCCGGGAGAAGAAGTCCACCTTGATGTGCTCGTTGGTCCGGGTGGCCAGGCTTCCCCCCACCATGGCGATCCAGAGGACCAGGATCCGGTTCAGGTCCGCCGGCCAGGAGGGGGCGCTCAGCACATAGTCGCTGCCCACGGTCCGCAGAAGGGACTGGAGCAGCCGGATGCCGATCTGCAAGAGGTTCACGCCCACGATGGAAAAGAGCATGGTGAAGAGCAGGATCTTTTCCCCGCGGGCGATCAGGTCGCTTATATATTTCAGGATCTTCATGGCGGTCGCAGATCAGGGGGCCGGGGTTGCGGTGCCGTGCTCGGCGCGGTACGTCTCCAGGAGCCGCTCCACCTTGTCCAGCAGTTCGGCGGGGAAGATCTTTCCGGACATCTCCTGATAGACCTTCCGGGTCCTGGCCTTCATCTCCCGGAGCTGATCCGGCGGGATGTTCACCACCTTCACCCCCTGTTTCTTGAGGACCTCCAGGGATTTCCGGTCGTCCTCGTGGATCCACCCGAGGGCCTCGCGTTTGATCTTCATGGCCTCCTCGTCGAAGAACAGGTTCCGGATGTTCTCCGGGCCTTTCTTCCAGGCGCGCTCGGTAACCACCACGTAAGATGGAGTATAGAAGATCGGGGGAGAGTACACGTAGTCAATGTACTTGTTCCACTGAAACGCCAGGACGTGGATCGGTGTCCCGTAAAAGGTGTTGATCATGCCGGTCTGCAGGGCGGTAAGGGTTTCGGGCAGGGGCAGGGAGATGGTGGGTACGCCCAGGGACTCGGAGATGGCCTTCATGACCGTCTCCCCCTCCCACTGCCACACCTTCTGCTGGGGAAAATCGCGCAGCATGTTGTCCAGCGGTTTGGCGGAGCAGATGTGCGCAAAACCGGCGGAGGCGATAGCGAGGATTCGGTAGCCGTGCTTCTCCGCGTACTTGTCGAACTCGTTGTAAAGCTCCAGCATGACATATTCCGCTTCCCGGTAGGCCTGGGCGCTGTCCGTCCCGTCCCCGCCGAACAGGAACGGCATCTCCAGGACCTGGAATTCCGGGCAGGTGAGGCGGACGCCGGTGAGGCTCACGCCGGAACCGTCCAGCTGCCCCAGCTTCATCTTCCGCACCACGTCCGGTTCATCTCCCATGACGCCGCCCGGGTAGAACTTGGCGCGAAACTCCCCCCCGCTGGCCTCTTGAACGTGTTCGGATACGGCGCGCATGGTCTTCATCCAGACCGTCCCCTCCGGCGCGAGGGTGGCGAATTTGACCACGTACTTCGGCTTCTTCTTTTTCCCGGCCTGCACCCCCGTGGCACCCCAGGAAAAAACAAGCACACCGCCTACCAGCAACATCAGCGCCCAGAAGCATCTTCGTTTCAAAACACCCTCCTTGTTTTAACAGGCTGTCAGGAACTCGCATTCGTGTAGCCGACACGGAAAGTACCGGCTCCGGG
>CAYTRL010000452.1:0-4976 GCA_964439795.1 uncultured Thermodesulfobacteriota bacterium | reverse complement strand
TCTCCTCGTCCCACTGCCGGACCGGCGCCCCGTCCTGGAAGTGGATCTTTCCCCCTCCGGTCCAGTACGGCCGCTCGCCGTCCTGCCAGATCGGCATGATCATCTTCCCCTGGACGATGGTGTAGGTCTCGTACTCCCGCAGCACGGAGAGGTCGTAGGGCACCGGGTCCGGCAGGGAGGCCGCGGCCTCCTGCAGGGCCTGCATCCCGGAAATGAAACCCCCGGTGCGGAACACCGTGGCGGCGGCCACCTTCTCCCGGGGGGGTCCCTGTTGGTCGCAATAGGCCCAGAGGCGGGAGAAGGCCTCCGCGTTCACCGGCCCCCGGGCTCCCCCGGGCACACGGCCCTCCCGCATGGAGACGATGGCCCCGGCGGGGGCCAGCGGCCGGCCGTCCCCTCCGCCCAGGGAGGTCAGCACCACGGCGGCGTAAAAGGCGTCGGGCGCCAGCGGGACCCCCTGGAAGGGAAGGATCGCAAGCAGGTTGCCCGGCAGATAGACCGATGGGTCCCCTTTCCATTCCACGTATACCGGGACCCGCTCCCCGTAACGATCCGAGGAACGGTCCACGTTTACCAGGAACACCCGGGCATCGTCCCCCAGGCTGTGGGCAGGGGTTGCCGGCAGGTTCTCGTGATCCACGGGCCCGTCAAACGGAAGATAGACCACCCCGGCCCGGGAAAAGCCGCTGGTTTCCCGGTCGGCCTGGTCGATGTAGTGCTGCGTGACGGGGTTGTTGCCGGGGTTGGGAAACCGGCCGTAGCGGACGGTACCGTCGGCCCTGCGCATGTGTTCCGCCGGAAACGGGGCCTCGAAGAATCCGGCTTCTTCGTCCATGGAGAACAGGGAGCGCACCGGATCCGGGCCGGGTTCGGTATCCGGCCCCGGCGTGGTCAAAGATGGATCAGAGCTGCAGGCCCCGAGCAGCAGGGTCAGGCAGGCCAGGACGGGAAGGCCCCTCCAGGGGAGCCTCCTCTCGAGCCTGCCGTAAGGTTTTCTTATCCGTTTCCTTCTCAAGATGAAGTCCTCCGGGATGCACGAACGGATTTGCATATACAAATATTAATCGTACATCATCCTGGCCGGCGGATCTATCATTTGCGCTTAGAGGATGTTGCAGGGGAGTCCATCACTCCAGAGAGAACAGGTCCGCCGGGGTCTCGTAGCGGAACGCTTCCCCGTACTCCACACCCGCCTCTTTACCCACCTTGCCGGCCCAGGCCCTGATGAACATGTCCACTACGGGACCGCAGTTGTCCCGGTCCAGCAGGGGCAGGATCTCCCGGGCGGATTCCACGGAGCCCAGCACCCGGCGGGCGGTGTCCACCGTGAGCTTCATCTGGGAGTCGTGCGCCAACAGGGCCTGGATCTTCTTGTCGATGAACCCGGTGATGTCCACGACCTTTTCCGCGCGTTCCGGGAACTTGGCGAAGTAGTAGCGCTCCATGACCAGGTGCGGCTCCAGGCCCTGCCGGACCTGGTCTGGGTGGAACAGGGGCATGGACGCGAACTCGGCCGCCTCCACGGCGGCCATGCCCACCTGCCGGTGGTCCGGGTGGGGCTCGTACGGGGCCCACGGGTCCCAGGTCATCATGATCCGGGGGCGGTGAAGGCGCAGCTGGCGGATGAAGGTCTCGCGGAGTTCGTTCAGGGGGACGTCCCCCAGGAACCCGTCCGAATGCCCCAGGAAGATCACCTCCTTCTTGCCCAGGATCTCCGCGGCCCGGCGGGCCTCCACGTCCCGGCTCCGGGCGATCAGGGTCTGAGGGTCCAGGTCGTAACTCCCCCGGCTGTTATCCGTGGCGATCACCTCGATCACCTGATACCCCTCGCTCACGAACCGAGCCACCGTTCCGCCCGCAAAGAACTCGCAGTCATCGGCGTGGGCGCTGAATACGACAATGGTTTTTTCACTCATGGGACCTCCTCTGCACCTGTGTTGGACACATCATAGCATGCGAACGGGAAAAGCAGGGAGGGGAGGCTCAAATGCCTGAAGAGGGGAGGATGGAATCACGAGTTACAGGAGGGGGAAGGCGACGCGAAAAGTCCGGAGAAAAGGCAAGTCACAGCGCACGGCGGGAGTTGCCGGAGGACGATGGGGCCGGTTCAGGTCTTCCGAAGGCCCCGGAGGACGAGGCAAGCTCCCCCGGGACGTCTCTACACTCCGCATCCCCCCTCGCCTGGATCCCGGATCAGGGGGGTCAAAGGATCAAGTCCGGGATGACGGTAAAGCATGTACGCCCCGTTTTCCGGCACACTCAAAGCTATGAAAAAAAACCCCGGAATCGGCCGCCCGGGAGTGGAGAACGGGGCGGCCTATCCGAGGTCACATGCCGGTATCGATTTCCCGAATACGATGAAGGGGAATCAGGGTATTAGGCGGCTAGAACAACGATCCGGATCAGGTCCCTTCCATGTCAATAATGAGTGTACAGCTTGGATCCGGATCGGGGGACAGGATTGTGCATTCACCCTCTCCTGAACCTTCGCTCACGACCAGATCCGAGATGGTGATCTGTGCAGGCAAGGTAGAAACGTTCAGGGAGGTGATCCCTCCTCCGGCGGTTCCGCTTACCAGACAGTTCAACCCCGGGAGGGGGAAGATATCCTGGATGGGCCCGAAGTCAATTGCCTCCGTCTGTGGCGGGAAAATCACCTCGTCTTCACCGAACACGGTGTCTTCCAGTTGAAAAACTCCCAGGAAGGGCAAAGGAAGTACAAACAGGAAAGGATCGGGTGTGTAGGCGGGCAGGGTCACGGGAAAAGACACATCTTGAAGCATGACCAATACTCCAGCCAGGAGAAACGGGTTTATCATACAGCCTCCCGGATCCTGTGAAATAAAAGATATTTTGAAATAATAAGACCCGCCCGGAAACCAGCATCCCAGATCATCATCATCCACATCCCCGTCGCAGTTGTTGTCCAGGGTGTCGCTGCAGGTGGCGTCCCCGAAAGGTCCCTCCACGGCCCACGGGTTCACATCCGGGTTGCTGTCGTCGCAGTCCTCCTCCGGGTACAGACAGGCGGAGCTTGCGGGGTTCCCGTATCCGTCTCCATCCAGGTCGTTGCAGACTTCCTTCGTGAAAGTCCAGGGTCCGCCCACCGCAAAATCAAGCGTGGACGTATTCAGACCGACCACGGCCCACACGTGGCCGAATTCGGTTTCGCCGGTCGCCAGCATGTCGAACCAACCCTCGGGCATTGGGAGCGACGTAATGGGAAACCAGTTCAATGGAAGAGGAATATATCCCACTCCCTCGTAATTGAAGACGGTGAACATCTTGTACATGTCGTAAGACCCCTCAGCCGACCACTCGAAGACCGGAGGGGAAGTTACCTCGCCTCCGTCAGGAGGTGAAACAACCGTCACTTGTGAAAGGGCAAGAGCGGGGACCATGACGAAAGCCAGGGCGCATGTGAAAACCAATTTTCTTAGAAGATCCATCATGTCCTCCAATCAGTACGCACGACAAAGAATACTTCTCCTAAATATTCATTTCGGCACAATTTCCTTTTTTCATTATACCCTATTTTTTACTTCTTTGTGAACCTGAACCTTCTACGGAAGAACCCGTTTAAGGGTTGAACGCCTTTACCTGTTTCCGGTATCGCTCTGCCCACCGGGCGAACCCGTCCTCGGCGGGATACTGCCTGAGCAGGCGGGCCACCCGGGCCGCCCGCAGGACCGCCCGGAAATACTTCCACGCCGGCCGGCCTTTTGCCGCCATACGCAGGGCCGGGAACAGCCATTGCCGCGCGGGCTTGCGGACCTCGTACTCCAGAAAGGTCTGGCGCAGGTCCTCTCCGTTCATGAGCCCGGCATCGAAGGCGGCATTAAGGTCCTCCTCGTCCAAGTCCTGCAGGGCCAGGCCCATGGCCCGCAGAAAGGCGAACTTTGCCCCCTGGTCCGGGTAATACCTGCGGTTGACGGGCCAGAGCGCCCGCCGACCGCCCCCGGCCTCCACCGCCCCGGGCAGCACCTCGGCCGCCACCTCCACCAGGTGCATTCCCGAGGAGATCCCCTCTCCGCTGAACGGCTTGTTGGTGGCTGCCGCGTCCCCCACCAGCAGCACCCCATGGTCCACCATTGTGGCCGGGGAGAAGGCGTAGGGGATCACGCCGGTCACCGAGCGGAGGACCTCCTTCCTTCCGGGGAAATGCCGGCGGACCCAGGCGGCGTGAAGGGCCCGGGTCTCGCTCATGGGCCTGGGCTGCCCGATGCCCACGATCCAGTAGCCGGGATAGCGGGCCGTCCAGACGTTCGGGCCGGCAAAGGAGTGGATCCCCTCTCCGGGCGGGTTTTCCGCATCGGCCCAGTACTCCATGTACACGGAAAAGGGGGTCCCCTCGCAAGGCAGGGAGAAGGCCGGAACGTGCCGGCGCACCGCCCGGGCCATCCCGGTGGCCTCCACCACCACCGGTGCGGACAGAACCGTTTCCCGGCCGCCGTGCTCCACGCACACACCGTCCAGGCGCCCGTCTCCAGCGGTTACGCCGGTAACCCTCGTGCCGAAACGGATGTCCGACCCGGCCCCGGCCGCCAGGGTTCTCAGTTCCGACACGAACCCGTCCAGATCCAGGGCCCAGGTCTCCACCCCGTCCACGAGGACGGATCGTCCCGGCCCCGGGGCATGAACCGTCATCCCAGGGTAACGGCATACGACCTTGTCCTCCGGGGGCAGGGGAATCCCCACTCTTTCAAAGGCGTCAAGCTCGAAGTGGAATACCCCGATGTCCGACGCCGGATCGGATTCCCCGCTCTTTTCCAGACCGATGACCTTCAGGCCTCTCCGTGCAAATCGCCAGCAGGCATACGCCCCGATCGGGCCGCACCCGACCACCAGCACGTCCGCGTCCCGTTTTTTCATGGTTTCTCACGATGCTTGATCCGTTTCCGGATTCGGTTTCCGAAGCATGCCCTGATCGGTTTTGTCCCTGACCTCGTGGCGCCAACGGGCCCAAGACGATAATA
>CAYTRL010000451.1:0-5027 GCA_964439795.1 uncultured Thermodesulfobacteriota bacterium | reverse complement strand
CCCTGCCATCCATCCAGGCATGAGAACGAGAACCGCATCCACCGCCTTTATCGATGCATCATCCGTTGCAGTCCGATAACGAAGGAAGTGGATGTAGTCGCAGTCGAAGTCGAACTCCGGCGGCACCTCGCCATTGTTCCTTGGATAAGGCGAGTAGATCCGTTCCTCCTCAACGATTACCCCCTGAGGAGCGGGCGGGGGGGCTTGAGTCTCTGAAGCAGGCCCCTGTGTATCACAGGCGGAAACCCAAAAGGCAATAAAGAGAAACACCCATGCGATCGCCCCATGGGTTTCATGGTTCACGTTGTTTCTCATTTCCATCCCCCTTGTATGTTTGATCCGGAATTATGGCTCCAACTTCATTCAGATGGTGGTCGATTGATGCAGAGCTAGAAAATAGCAAGCCGTTTTTTTAGACACACAGGCAATTTCTACCCTCTCAATGCGAATGTCAAGGAAACTTTTTTTGCCGATGGACCAATGGGATCATCACCCAAAGTCGAAAACCTGTGGCAGTTGACATCTGCCGTTTTCAAAAGGTCCAAAAGACACCTGTCAAGCAGTCGATTTCCATGTCTTTTGCCAACATCCTGACATCCATAGATTGCCAGTCGCCGAGAGAGATGGTTTCGAGTTCTTCCGTTGTCAGGTCAATTCTCGTCTTTCATGAAACGACTTAAGATCAAGCCTTGGTCAAGACACTCTTTGTTTTATTCTGTTGAGAAGACACCCGCTGGGTCCCCGACATTCCATGAATACCATGATCCCCCCCGGTTCACGTTCCAGGCAGAGCTGAACGTTCCCGGTCGTTCATCCGCTGGGATTCGAACGGCGTGAAACACTCGGAAGCAATTCGTCAGGAAGGATTATCGAGGTGCCGCCTTCTTCTGATGCGGCAAACAAAGCGGCTGCCCTTGCCACCGCGTTTCCTGTGTGACCGCTTACCGGTTCACCAGGGACAGGGCCCGCATGGCCCGGGGCATGGAGGGAAACACCGCCACCGACCGTTTCAGCAGGATCGACCGCATCTGGCGAAGGGCCCGTTCGGGCTCCAGGTCGTCGGGGTCGAATGCGCTGGAGTAGAGAACCGCCGCCATGGGCCGGCCGCTCTCGCTCCGGACCCGGGCCAGGATCTCCGCCACCCGGACCATCCCCTCCGTGCCGCCCAGGAGCATGGCAAAGTTCACGGCCAGGTCCAGGACCAGGACATCGGCGGATGCCTGTGCCGAAGCCGCCCTCAGCACGGCCTCGAAACGGCGGAGAGGGATGAGCGGAGTCCCGATGTCCAGGGGGTTTCCCGCCACGGCGCCGGCCCCCTCCAGGATCTCCCGCAGAGCGTTCCCGGCGGGTTCCTCCAGCGGGGGCAGTTCCAGGCCCTCTGCCTCCGCCAGGTCGGCCGCGAAAGCGCCCAGGCCCCCGCCCCCGCCAACGAACATCACCCGTTTTCCCGGATCCGGGCCCAGGTGTTTCAAAGCAACGAGAACGTCACCGAGTTCGTCCAGACCCGAAACCTGGATGACCCCCCGCCGGCTGAGCGCCGCATTCCAGACGGGGTGGGCACCCGCCATGGACCCGGTGTGCGAGGAGACAGCCCGCCGGGCGGCCTCGCCCCTTCCCACCTTCCAGATCACCACGGGTTTCCGCTCCGCTGCTTCGGAGAGGGACTCCAGGAAGCCGCGGCCGTCCCGGGTCCCTTCCAGGTATGCCGCAACGATTCCGGTGCCGCTGTCCTGCCCGAAGTACCGCAGGAAATGACGCTCGTCCAGGTCCGAACCGTTGCCGTAGCTGATCACGGCCCGAAACGGAAGGCCCAGGCTCTTTCCCAGGCGCGCCACGTGGGCGGAGTAGCCGCCGCTCTGTGACAGGAACGCGATGTCTCCCGGTTCGGTGGAAAAATCGTGCCCCGGGGCCAGGGTCAAAAGGTTCCGGGGGTTGTAGATGCCGAAGCAGTTGGGGCCGATGATGCGGAACCCTCCCTGGCGGGCCGTATGGAGCGCCTCCTGCTCCAGCCTGTGCCCCTCCTCCCCGGCTTCCCGGAAACCCGAGGCCACCATGACCACGCCCTTCACCCCCGCACGGGCGCACTCCCGGAGAATCGGCAGGGACCGAAGGGCCGGGACGGCAACGTAGACCAGTTCCGGGGCCTCGGGCAGGGACCCGAGATCCGGATAGACCTTCCTGCCCAGGATCTCTCCCCCGCCGGGGTTCACCAGATACACCGGGCCCTTGAACCCCATGGCAAGCTGCGAAGTGGTAAGATGAGTTCCGAACTTGCCGGGTTTGTCACTGGCTCCGACGATGGCCAGGGAGCGTGCATTGATGATCCCGTGAATCTCCTCGAACGAAGCGTCGGATCCCACCGGTGGTCTCATTCGCCGTTCCCGCATCCGGAAAGGAGTCTGTACAAACCGGAAGCCTTGTCTTCCAGCAGGCGTTTCACATCTTCATACCGTTCCGGGGTCCCCAGATCCGCCCAGAACCCCTTCATCTCGTATCCCAGGATCCGTTCTCCCGCCTCCAGCATCTTCAGATAGACATCCACGATGCTGAACCCCTTGCTCTGGTAGGGCATGTGCGAAAAAACAGCAGGCTCCAGGATATGGACTCCCGTGAACATCATCTTCTTTCTCGGGGCCGGAGGCACGGGCAACCGTCCCAGCATCTGCCTGACCTGGTGATAACCGTCCACCTCGATTACACCGTACCGTTCTGCATCGGGATCCCGCCTCAGCACCAGGGTCACGGTGGCGTTGTTTTCACGGTGAAACCGCAACACGTCCCGAAGGTCCAACTCCACCAGGATGTCGGAGTTGATGACCAGGAAGGCCTCCCGGGTCAGGTAGGGCGCCGACTTCTGGATGCCGCCTCCGGTGCCCAGGAGCCGGCTTTCCCGTGAGTAGAAGACCTGAAGGCCCCAACGGCTCCCGTCTCCCACGTAGGCCTGGATCTGTTCCCCCAGGTGGTGCAGGTTGATGACCACCTCCTGCACACCACAGTTCTTGAGGGTCGTGAGCGTGTAGTGGATCAGGGGGTGACCCGCCACGGGGATCAGAGGCTTGGGAAGCCGGTCCGTGAGGGGACGGAGACGTTCCCCCCTGCCGGCGGCCAGGATCATGGCCCGCACGGCGGTTCCTCCTCCCGGCCGCTCCCCCGAAGGAGAACGTCCCTTACCAGGGCCTTCAGATCGGATGTCCCCCGCAACCCCGGCTGCCCTTCCAGCAGCGAGACGGCTTCCTCCGCGTACTGTTGTGCCTGCCTGAGAGAGGACCGGAGATACCCATCGGCCTTCATCCTGGTCCGCAGGTCCTCGGGCAGGATGCCTGCGGAATCACGGATTTTCCGGACAGCTTCCTCCCACGCATCCTTTCCCTCGCGCTCCCAGAGCAGGAGCAGGGGATGGTGATAGCGGACCTCCCCGGGCTGCGCAGGGGCTCCGGCGATGGGCTTCTCCCAGCAGGCCAGGTCCTGGACGATCCGCAGAACCCGCCCGAAGACCGCTCCGAACCCGGAGAGGGCCTCCTGCTCCGCGTCCGGGGCGTTGCCCAGGGTCGCTCCCACCCGGAGTCCCAGGGACAGGAGCCGGGAAAGCTTTTCGGCAACGATGTCGAAACAGCGGGAAGGCAGGTATGTCTCGGGATGCTTCTCCAGGCTCACCAGGGTGGCCTGCACCTCGGCGCTGGCAATGGAGGTCCGGATCATGTCCCGGACGATCCGCTCCTCCCCGTCCTCGATGATGATGCACGATGCCTTGGAAAACAGAAAGTCTCCCAGCAGGATATCCACGGATTCCTGATGATGGAGGTCACGTGCCGCACCGTCGCCGGAAACCGTCTCGCCCGGAAACGCCCCCAGACGGTCGTGCAACAGGGCCGCCAGATGGATCATCTGGACCCCGGCGGCCAGCCGGACAACCCGTTCTCCGGTACAGCCCATGGCGCGGGCCGCGAGCAGGACGAGAAACGGTCTGAGCGGATCTCTCTCCCCGGCCGGCAGCACGATATGACGGTCGTCCAGCAACGTTTTCAGTGAAGGCGGCAAGGTATCCAACAGGGTGCCGCGAACCCGCTCCAGATCTTTCCGGGCCCATTCCGGCACGTGGAAAAAAGATGATGTTCCGTTCACGTCTGCTTCTCTCCGGGCGAAAACGAAAAAATACTTTGATGCGAAAAATCGATGAACACAGCCTCTTCCTCACCGGATCGCAGGCGCAGAACGCCGGAACCGTCCGTTCGTCCCACCGCCTCCGCCCAGATCCCCCGTTCGCGGAACCGCTCCCGGACCCTCGGGGCCTTCGCCGGGGTTGTCACCAGGAGATACCCGAAACTCGGGTACACCTTCAACCATTCTTCCCGGGTGAAGGGGGGCGGGACCGAAATCCGGTCCAGGTCCACCACTGCACCCAACCCCGGACCCTCCAGAAGCATGGCCAGGCTTCCGATGATGCCCGCGTTGCTGACGTCCTTGGCCGAAACGGCCGACCCCTCCTCGGCCAGCTGGCAAAGCAGTTCCAGGTCGGCGGCGAGGGTACCCGGGTCCTTGGCCCGGTGGGAGTCCCAGTTCAGCAGGGTGTCTCCCCATCGTTCTCCACGCAGATCCACCGCCAGCAGCAGCGTCTGATCCGGCCGGGCGTTCCGGTCCGCGAGCAGGGAACGCGCCTCCCCCAGGATCGCCGCCGCCAGGAAGGGCGAAGACCCTTCCGGAGACACATGCCCCCCCACCATGGGAACCCGCAACCGTTCGCACTCTTCCCGGATTCCCCGGCACACCTCCCGCTCCGGGTCTTCCTCCAGGCCCGCCAGCACGCTGACCAGTGCCAGCGGCCGCCCCCCCATTGCATAAATATCGTTGACGTTTACCAGGACCACCGCCCGTCCCGCATGGTAGGGATCCTGCTCGACCAGTTCCTGCATGATGGCGTCCGCGGCCAGCAGAAGAAACCGGTCCGGAGAGGACTTCAGCACCGCCGCATCGTCCCCGGGCGCCCACAGCCCCCCCCCGAAGCTCCACGCATCCCCCAGTTCCCGCAG
>CAYTRL010000450.1:0-5031 GCA_964439795.1 uncultured Thermodesulfobacteriota bacterium | reverse complement strand
GTAGATCTCCTCGCCGGAGGGACCCACCACCCGGGCGGTCTGTTTTCCGTAGATCTTCGGCTTCCGGGTGTTCCGGGGGGCTCGATACGGGATCTCGGGCAGAATGCAGATAAACGTGTTCCGATAAACGTGCGTGGCCTCGTGCGCCTCTTCCGCCAGGGAGCCCGGCTGATCGCCCTGGTGGAAAACACCGGTCAGGAGATATTTCCGGTTCAGGGCCCCGGTGGGGTGGTCGCCCAGGTCGAACAGATAGCCGGGAAGGAAGCGGCGGCAGGCCCCCTCTCCTTCCAGCCGGAATCCGCCGGCCGTGAACGCCTCGAGCCTCGCCCTGGCCCATCCCGTGCCCACGTCCGCCGCGTGGTAGTTGCCCGGGTAATCGTAACAGAGAAGAAACGCATCCGGATTTCCTGCTTCCACCTCCAGGTCCAGACCCGGATTGCCGGGGAAGAAATCGCGAAGCACCACGGCCCCCGTGCGTATCCGGGCCCGGTAGCGGCACGTGTGCACGAACTCCTCGTCGGGCGCCATGCCCGAAGGCTCCCGGAAGATCACCGGAAGAGTGCCCGCGATGTCGCTATGCTCTCCGGCGTCGTCCGCCATGACCAGGACGTGGCCCTCCTCGGTGTGCTCAAAGAAGAAGAAGATCCCCTCTTCCTCCATGAGGCGCATGATGAAGGCCAACTCACTTTCCGCGTACTGCACGCAGTATTCCCGTTCCGGGTGTTCGCCCTGCAGGGAAAACCGGAACCGGTCGCTTTCGATTCCCGCCTCGTCAAGGATCTGGGTGATGATGTCCCGGACCGACTTCTCCTGGAAGATGCGGTGCTTGATCCGCAGGGCCAGCAGGGAGATGGAAGGGACCACCTCGGCGCGGTAGGTGGTGAACCGGTCGCGGCCCCCGGTCTGCACGAACCGCTGAACGATGCCGCTGACGTACCGGTCCGAGTCCTCCCCGCGGATCGTAAGAAGGGCGGGCTTGGCCAACAGTTCCGAAAAGTCCAGCTCCGGGTCTTCCGCGGCCAGGTCCACTACGAACCGGAACGGTCGGGAGATCCGCTCCTCTCCCTGAAAACGGATCACCCGCAGCTCTTCGTCACATTCCTCGATCTGGAAGGTGAAGTCGGCTTCGTCTGCGTGCAGGATCACAGCCATGAAATCGTTGTTCCTCTATGTCTCGTGCACCCAGGGCAGAGAGACAACCCGGTTTCCCCACGAGGTCCTCAACCACTCCCCCCTTCCCATCTAACGGAGAAGTTCGTGCGGGGAGGTTCTCACAGGGGACATATGTTCAAAAGACATGCCAAAAAGGCTCCAAGGAGCGGAACCAGCCTAACCGCTTGGAACCACAATATTTTTCTCGATAAAGGGGCCTCGCCCTCTGCCCGTGTTCCTTGCCGGAAATCCGGATTTCCAACCCCGGGATTCGATTATCAAACCGGGGAAAACATCACCGGGGAACCCCGAACCGGTCCGAGTTCATGTACTGCACCTGGTCGTCCGTCAGCCTCAGTTTTTTGTCGTATTCCGCCTGTCGGATCACCAGGTCCTGGAACACGGCCTGTTTCAGCACCAGAAACCGTTCAAAGGAGCAGGATTCCACTACGAGCCCCTGGAACTCGGTCTGCGTGAAGTTGACCCCGTCGAACTTCGTGTTCTGGAACAGGCTGGTCCCCAGGACCCTGGACTCCTCGAAGCTCAGGTATTTCACCTTGGATTTCCGGATGGAAAGGTTTTCAAAGGTGGACTGGTAGAACATGGAATCGTAGAGGGTATCGCACCCTTCGATGGAAAGGTTCCGCACGCGGGACTCCATCAGGCCCAGGGACTTCAAGTCGTCGCAATTTACTAGGTTCACATCCGACAGGGTGGCGCTGTTCAGGCCGACACCCGTGCCGCCCAGTTCTTCGAACCGCAACCCCTTGATCTTGCTCCCGTTGAAATCGCAGTAGTCGGCGGTCCCCCGGCGAAGCACCACATCCTGACCGTCCACCTGGGAGAAGCTCACATCCTTCATCCGGTTGTCTTCCAGCGTCACCGTGTGAAACACCGCAGAGAGGAACGAGGACTTTTCCACCCTGGAATCCACGATCCGGGTCCGGTGAAAACGGCTCTCCGCGTACTTCCCCTGGCGGTCCTCGTGCTTGCGGAACGTGCAGTCCGAGAAACGGCATTTTCGCATGTTCATGGCTTCCGCCTCACACCCCTGGAAGGTACAGTTCTCGAACCGCGTGCCTTCGAACGAAGTCTTCTTGAAGCGGCAGGAGATGAACCGGACATCCTTCAGTACGGAGCCGGAGAAATCCGAATCCTCGAAAGCCACGTCCTCGAACCGGGTGGATTCCATGCGGCTTCCCGACAGCCGGACCCGGAGGAGTTCCACGTTTTCCAGGTCGGCATTCTTGAGCTGGATCCCGGCCAGGGAAAACGCTTCCACCTTTCGGTGGGAGAGGCGCCAGCCGTGCCCGGCCTCCTTTTTGTTGAACTCCGCCGGGTCGCTCAACAGCTCTTTTTCTTCCTCGGTCAGTTCCGTCTTCATGAAACCCATCCCTCCGCCTGCTAGGAGAAGAAAACCCGCTGTGAATAACAGGATCGTCTTACTGATACTTGACAAGGGTCTTTCTCCAGTCGAAATCCGGGATCTCCGCAAAATCCTTGTCGCGTTCGACCGCGTACCTGGCACTGTCCATGAAAATCCCGATGATGGGCGCCGCGTGATAGATCCGGGGCTGTATCTCGAAGTTCCAGGGGCTGTCAAAGTCGTACTGGTCCCGGTAGACCGAATTTGTGGTTCCGAACTTCATCGACAGGAACTTGCAGCGCTCGCTGCCCAGGCGGGTCATGTACCGGAAGGCCATCATGTGATTCCTCCCCCGGATCCACCATCGGTTGGTGCCTCGATCGTACTGGAGGGGGACCTCCAGCCACTCCGCCCTCCCCGGCCTCCGGCAGTACATCGTCACCCGCTCGATGTACAGGTCCTGGATCCCATCATCGTTCAGCCAGATCTTGAAGGCGTACCCCGCCAGTGTCCCCTCCACCTCCTCCTCCTTGGAAAAAGAGTCGGTCTCGAACTCGGTGATGACGTTGTAGTCGAGAATCCAGCAGCGGGTCACGAGGATGTCAATGTAGTCCAAGGCCACCACGATCCTCGGCTTGCAGTTGGGGTTGGCCTGCCGGTCGTAGGCCGAGATCTTGCGGAGCGACTGGATCGATCCGTTGCTTGCGAACGAGATCCCCGAACCGCCGGCGATGTCGCTTCCCCACCCCTTGAACTCGCCGTCCCGGTTGCTCCGGGGGATGGACCCGGCGGAGTCCGAGACGATTACGGCCGGCACCCGCCGGTCCGCCGGGATGGCGTTCCAGCCGCCGAAGTCATAGTAGCTGGTCTTGACCGAGTTGTCCCCGAAGTAGTCCGCCCGGTTGATGGTGTACAGCCCCCTGCGGTGGGAGTGTCCGGTGACGATGCACTGGATGTTGCGCTCGTTGGCCAGGCAGGTTTCGTACAGATACTTTCGGTTCGTCTCGAACGTACCCATGTCGTAATCGCCCGGATTCCAGTAGTCGTCGAACTCCACGTCCCCTTCATCGCTGTTGCTCATGGCGATGCTCTCCAGGTAGCTGACAAAGGTGAAGTGGCTGGTCAGGATCACGTTCTTTCCCGAACCGAGCGCATCCCGCACCACCTGGAGCTGGGCATTGGACACCACGTTGTCCGCCCGCGGGAGATGGCCGACATGCAACTCCTGCCCCTGGTCTATGAACGGAACATCGAGCACGTCCTCGTCGTCTCCCCAGGCCAGCCCCACCAGGCACTGGTTGGGAAGCTTTATGGAAAAGTCCGAAAGGGGCGTGAGCACGTTGTAAAACCACTTGAATTTTTCAGCATGGAACAAGTTCGTAGATGTCAACTCATGGTACGTTTCCCCGAAGATGAGACATGCCTCGTAGATGGTCAGGTTGTGGTCCGCCGGGAGGCCGGCGTTGGCGCGATGGAGTTTCAGCAACACCCGCGGCGAGATGCCGTACGGGTTGTAGTAGCAGTCGTGGTTCCCGCTCAGGATATAGACCGGCTTAGGGGTGGGATGGTTCGCGTAGAAGTCCACCAGGAGGGAGAAGAAAGAGATGTAGTCCATGAAGTCCTGATACCGCTCCGCGTAGTCGTCCCCCAGGGCCACCTCGTCCCAGATCCTCTTGATGCTTGGGGTCTCGCGAACCCATTCCGAGTAGAGACTCTTGATGTAATCGATGAGATCTCCCGGCATGAGAATGATGTCGATATCGGGATCGCTCCCGAACTGCCAGAGCAGGCGCTTCAAGTTCCGGGAGCTCACGTTCACCAGGCTCCCCACATACGGGGACGGGTCCCCCCCGGTGCCCGCGCCGGAAGCGTCCGCGGTATCGCCGGACCCGTCCGCCGCCTCCGACTCCTGTTGCTCCCTGTACTCGATGACCCGCGCCCGGCTCTTCTCCAGCAGGTTCTGCCGCGCACAGACGTGGATGTCCGCCATGTGCCCGAAATTGGCGTAGTTCAGGGAGGAGAAATAGAAGACCGGGTGGTAGGACTGGATCGGGTTCTGGGGGTCCACGTGCCCGGGGGTCACGTCGTGTTGTCCCATGTGAAAGCAGTAAGTGCCCGTCCGGGGAATGTTCGTCCCGTTCATCTCCTCGAGCACCTCTTTCATCATCCCGTCCTGGACTTCCCGGGGGATCAGCACCCCGTTCTCTTCCTGGTTAAACTGTTCCGACGCGCTGGTGTCCTCTTTGCTGGTGGACAAACGGGCCCTGAGCGCCTCCTCGTTCTCGTCATACAGCCAGATCAGGTTGTGGATCCCCTGCTCCCGGATATAGTCCGCGGGGATCGGAAACTTCACGCGCAGGATATTGCTGTACCCCTTTCCCCTGTAAAACTGTACCGCATTCTTGTCAAACAGGAGCGTGATCCGGTCGCACCGCACCGGGATGTCCTCGGCAAACGTCGCCCCGGCGATCTCAAAGGCGGAACGGGCGTTGGTGTTGAACAGGGGCCCCTTG
>CAYTRL010000449.1:0-5033 GCA_964439795.1 uncultured Thermodesulfobacteriota bacterium | reverse complement strand
CCGAGGTCTGGGAGATCGTCCGGATGCGCACCGGCGCGTGTTTTTGGAAACGCGGGAGGGCCTCCCGGGAACAGAGCACCACGGCCGCGGCCCCGTCGGTGGTGGCTGCTCATCTTCCAGGCCTTGGACAGGAAGCCGCCCGCATACGCGCACATGAACCTCACCCTGGATCCCAAGCGGGCCAAGATCTCCAAGCGCAAGCACGGCGACGTGGTGACCGTCTCCTTCTACCGGGAAAGGGGCTTTCCGCCCTGGGCCCTGTGCAACTTCCTGCTCCTGCTGGGGTGGTCCACCGGCGACGACCGGGAAATCCTGAGCCGGGAGGAAGCCGTACGGGAATTTTCGCTGAACCGCGCGGGCAAATCCAACTCGGTGTTCAACGACAACAAGAACGACCCCAAGTTCTTCACCGATCCCAAGGCCCTGGCCATCAACTCTCACTATATCCGCACCATGGACATCGGGGAGCTCGGAGACCTGGCGGCTCGGGAGCTCAAGACCGCCGGACTCTGGAAGCCGGAATACGGGACGGACCGAAAGCAGTGGTACCTGGATACGGTGAACCTCATCCGGGAGCGGTATCACACTCTCAAGGATTTCGCCGTGCTGGGCCGTCCCTATTTCAGCGACGAGTTCACCATCGGCGAGAAGCCGCTCAAAAAGAACCTCAAGAAAGACCCCCGTGTAGCGGCGTGGTTGCCGGAGCTGGCCGATCAGCTGGAACAGACGGACCCCTTTGACCTGGAGACCTCGGAGGCCACGGTACGGGCGTTCGTGGAGGAGAAGCAGGTCAAGGCCGGCCTGATCATCAACGCGGTGCGGGCCGCGGTGACCGGACAGCTGGCCGGTCCGGGCCTGTTCGATATCCTGGTGACCGTGGGCCGGGCCTCCACGGTCCTGCGCCTTCGCAGAACCGCCTCGATGCTTGGAGATGCGCCGTGAACGAGAAGATCCGATACTACAGCACCGCAGGCCGGGGAGCACCGTTGAGGGAGTTCCCCCAGGCCCTGTTCGAGGGGCAGCCCCCGGACGGCGGACTCTACATGCCCACACGGATCCCCGGAATCAACCCGGACGAGCTGCACGCCCTGCGTGGACGGCCCTACCGGGAAGTGGCCCTGGCCGTGCTCTCCCGGTTTCTCTGCGACGAGATCCCCCTGGCGGACCTGGAAAGGATCACCTTCGAGGCCTACAACTTCGAGGTGCTGGTGGAGCGGATGCACGACCGCAGGCACATCATCCGCCTGGACCAGGGCCCCACCGCCTCGTTCAAGGACTTCGCCGCGCGGTTCATGGCCCGGACCATGCAGTTCTACCAGCGCCGGGAGGACGCCGGCAGGATCATCCTGGTGGCCACCTCCGGGGACACGGGCAGCGCCATCGCCAACGCCTTCTGGAACCTGGAGGGCTTCCGGGTGGTGGTCACCTACCCGAAAGACGAGGTGAGCGAACGGCAGGCCCGCCAGATGAACACCCTGGGCGGGAACGTGATCGCCGTGGCCAGCGGAGCCAAGTTCGATCAGCTCCAGGCCAACGCCATCCGCGCCTTCGAGGACCCGGACCTGGCCTCCCTGAGGCTCACCACGGCCAACTCCATCAACTGGTGCCGCCTGATGCCGCAGATCGGTTACCACTTCTACGGATACACCGCCCTGCAGCCGGAAAAGGGGGAGCCGGTGGTGGACGCCGTTTCCTCTGGTAACTTCGGCAACGTGACCGCGGATTTCATCTCCAAGCGGATGGGCAAGCCGGTGGAAAAAATCATCGTTTGCACGAATGAGAACGACGAGTTCCCCAGCTTCCTGGAGACCGGTATCTACCACCCCATCCGGCCGTCCCACGCCTGTATTTCCAACGCCATGAACGTGGGCAACCCGTCGAACATGCGGCGCCTGTTCGACCTGTACGGGGGCCGGATCGACCGTAACGGCGTGGTGCACGAGATCCCGGACATGGAGGCCCTCAGGAGGGATGCCGAGGGGATCAGCGTGTCGGACTCCCTCACCCGGCTGACCATTCAGCACGTGTACGAGACGCACGGCGTGCTCCTGGAACCCCACGGCGCGGTGAGCTGGGCCGCCCTGCACCGCTATCTCTCCTACACCGGGACCGAGCCGCTCTGCATCGCCACCGAGACCGCCCACCCGGGCAAGTTCCCGGAGGCCCTGCGGGAGATCGGTGTGGAGCCGAAACTGCCGAAAAGCATGAAAGGCCTGGACGAGAAGAAGCAGGACTTCGTGGAACTGACCGGCGACTTCGCTGAGTTCAAGGAGTTCCTGCTGGGCCTGGGAGGAACTCGGGTGTGAGGGGAGTTCTTCTCGTCTTCGCTCGCCTTCAGGAGACTTATAACCGGCTCGCTCATCCTTAAAGACTCCCCTCACACCCTCAGTACAGTGATAACTTCAGAAAGAAGGGACATTAAGAGCCAAATGTGATTGGAGTGCTGTTCTCGTCCCTGCTGACCCTTGCCGGAACACGGTTACATTTTGTTTGGATGGGACTGCTCTTCTGCGGCAACCTCTTGATAGGCCTGTACGGAGGCCCCGCACAGGCCCGTCACCCGTGGATCAAGGGCGACGTTTTTTCAGGTCAAAAGTGAAGTTCTGGTTTTTACAGCCGCCCGTTTCACACCGACCGCCGACTCCGGTGACGGGATATCGGAGGATCTCCGAACCGTCCAGGGGATGGCCGCAGCGGATCCACCGATCATCACTGGCAAGGGTGGGAAGGCAGTAGCGACCCTCGGCATTTGTAAACACCCTCCCGAATTCGTTCCAGACCTCGGCATCCACCAGGGGCTCGTCGCCCTCGCGCACGATTCCGTCGATGCAGGTGGCCCCGCGAAGAAGAAAATCCAGCGGGAAACAGTTCCCCTCGCTGCAAGAGATAGAGGGTCCTGTATACACATAGGCGCTTTGTTTCTCTCCCAGGAGCGGGTCCCTGACTTCAACCCGGACACGGGACTGCAGGGGCGCAGGCAGGCAGTAGATCCCGGCCGGGCCGCTTGAAACGCAGAAATCACCGATGTAGCCCAGGCAGACCTCCGCCCCTTCTACCACTTCTCCCTCCCGGATCACGGTGCCGCTGACGCAGGACACCCCAGGAAGCTCGAAATCCGCCTGGGTGCACACACCCTCGCCGCAAGAGCCTGCAGGCCCGGTCTCGATGGTCCGATCCTCACTGTGGCCCGTGACATTATCGTAAACGTACACGCGCACGTCGTCTTGCGCCGGAGCCCGCAAGCAGAAACTTCCTTCCGGGTCCGGGTCCACGCAAAACGCCTTTCCATACCCGATGCAGGCTTCCATCCCCGTGGGGGGATTGCCGTCTTCACGGCTCAGAATTCCGGAGATGCACGCTGTAGAGGGAAAGACCACGTCCAGCGGCGTGCAGTCCCCGTCCGGACAGGATCCCGTGTCGCCGGTGTTCACATAACGGGTTCTTTCCTGTCCGTGAACCGGATCGGAAAATCGGAGTCTTACATCCAGGGTGTTTTCAGGGGCCTCTACACAGTAACTCCCGTCCGGTTCCGTCCGGCTCTCGCCCGCCGGGCCTCTCACGCGGATATCGTCCGCGGGCTGGCCGTCCTGCCACTGCACGATCCCGCTTACGCATGTGACGCCAGTCAGTGGAATCTCGACCTCCGTGCACCCTCCCGTGTCACAGGAGCCGCCGGTATCCGTCTCCACCCTGTACTCATCGGTGGTATCGAAAAGCGGGTCCCGCACATTGATCAGGAAAGAACTCTCCTCGGGAGCTGGGAAGCAGATTTTTCCGTCCGGCCCGCTCACCTTGTATTGCGAGCACCCGTAAGGCAGATATACTCTCACACCTTCCACCGGCTCCCCGTCCCGGGTGACGGTGAGGTTCACGCACGTCAACCCGGCCAGTTGGAAATCAAGTGCCGTACACTCCCCCTCCACGCAGGATCCCTGCTCGGTCCCGGTTCCCACCACACCGGGATGTCGGGAACAAAGCACCGGGTCTTTGATGTACACAGTCACGTCCTGGTTCCTGGGGGCCCGAAGGCAGTACGTACCGTCCAGTCCGGTACTCTGATCGCCGAAGGGGCCGTCCACATCAGCTCCGATCACCGGTTCTCCGAGCCTTGTCACGGCGCCGCTCACACAGGTGTAGTTAAAATCCACGCTCATCTGTTCACATACGCCCTCCTCGCAGGATCCCGGTTCCGAGGGCGTCACCGATGTATACAAATATTCATAGGTGAGCGGATGACGGACACGGACATCTTTTTCCAGACCTGCATACGCCCCCAAGCAGCAGAATCCTGTTCCGTCGGTGGTGCAGGAGTCGTAGGGATAGTCGCTGTTCCGTATATCGGCACCTGCCAGGGGCATCCCGTTCTCCTGCACCGTGAAGCTCACACAGGCCGAGGGAACCACCTGGATCTCCAGTTCATAATCCCCGTATTCGTCATGCTCACCGTTGAATTGGTAATCATTTCCGTGTGTGACCGCCACGAAATAGGTACCCGGTTCGGCCAGCGCGTACGTGATGTCCGCGGAAGAAGACCCCGAATCCGATGTCAGCCGGTCGCATTCGCTGTCAAACAGGCCGATCCTCTTGTAAAGATACGGCCCCCCCGGGGGGGATCGAACCTCGGCAAGGAGGTTCATGTTCTCCTGGTCCACCTCCACGCGATAGAAGTCCACGTCCCCCGGAGGACAGAGGGCGCCCAGGGGCTCGAAAAAAGGCAGGGCCACCGGGGCGGCAGTATCACACGCATTGTTCGGTTCACGTGCGTCCGGCACGCTGCAGGAAATAGTGGGATTCACTTCCGTGCAGAAGATCGAACCGCATTTTGCCCCTTTTGTTCCCGTGAAAAACGGCACCACGGTTTCCTCACCCTGGTATGTTGCCTGGACGGTATAATCCCGTTCAAAGGGAATCCCGTCGAAAAAGTACCCCCCCTGATCATCGGTCCATACCTACCTGTCCTCCAAGGGCTGCCCTTCCTCGTCAAGCAGTACCACATAGGCCCCCTCCAGCGGAACGCCCTCCATGGAGACCTT
>CAYTRL010000448.1:0-5034 GCA_964439795.1 uncultured Thermodesulfobacteriota bacterium | reverse complement strand
AAAACGCCGGGAAGACCCAAAACCCTTGCCTACAAGCTCCCCCCCCTTCACCTCCTGTGGGGAGAAGCCCCCTCACGAATCCCTCCAGGGGTCAGGCACCCTCCTGATGTGCAGTGAGAATATCCCTTTTGCTTTTTTTTTCCAATGGACTATAACACCTACAGGAAGAGGCGCCGCGGAACAGGTACGGATCCTGCAGCCTATCAAGACGCGACGGGAACCTGCCGATTGTACACGGTAGTGAATGGATCCGCCGGCTCGTTCAGGAAGGTTGTTGAAACAGACCGTCGGCGGGTAACGGACCCTGAACCCTGCTCCCGTGGACAGGGTTTTTTCCGGGGAAAGCGTCCACAGGGGGGCCTCCATGAACTGGATCTTGTTCCTGATTCTGTTTCCGCTCCTGCCGGCTCTCCTTCTCCTTGTGTTCCGGTCTCCCCGGATGCAGCAGGGGATCGTAATCACGGCATCCACACTGATCTGCGCCGGCGTGGTGGGACTCGCCGTCACCTGTTCCCAGGGGTCGCCGCAGTACTTCAGCGTACCATCGGACATATTCAACAAGCTCGTCACCGCAGGCGACATCGTCCTGGCCCTGGTCTTTCTGTACGTGTGCAGGCACCTTCCCCTGAAGAAGTACTGGATCCCCCTGCTGGTGATCGTGCAGTACGGGGCCGTGGTGGGATACGACCTGGCCGGCCGGGTCCCTGCGGCCCCGAAACCGCTCTTCGTGGACAACCTCTCGGTGATCCTGGCCCTGATCATCGGCGTGGTGGGGGGGCTGATCGCGATCTACACCCCGGGCTACATGAAGCGCTACCACGAGAACCACCCCGATGTGCCCGACCGCCGGGGCGAGTTCCTGGCGGCCATCTTCCTCTTTTTCTTCGCCATGTTCGGGATCATCTTCTCCAACAGCATCCCCTGGATCTACTTCTTCTGGAAATCACCACCCTGTGCTCGTTCATCATGATCCGGTACGCGCTTACCGGGGAAGCCCGGAACAACGCCTTTCGCGCCCTGTGGATGCTCCTGCTGGGCGGGCTGGCCTTTTCCGCGGCCATCCTTTACCTGTCCGACCGGGTGGGTACCGTGGCACTGAACGAGGTCGTGTCCAAGGACGGGAGCGTGGTCATCCTGCCCGTTCTTCTCATCTGCTTCGCAGGCCTGAACAAGGCGGCGCAGTTCCCGTTCGCCAAATGGCTCCTGGGCGCCATGGCGGCCCCCACCCCCTCTTCGGCCCTGCTGCACTCCAGCACCATGGTCAAGGCGGGCGTGTACATCATCCTCCGGTGCTCGCCTGTCCTGGAGGGGACCTCGGCCGGAGCCGTGGTGGCGTTCATCGGGGGCCTGAGCTTCCTGGCGGGCTCCGCCCTGGCCATCTCCCAGCGGGACGGCAAGGCGGTGCTGGCCTACTCCACCATCGGCAACCTGGGCCTCATCATCCTGTGCGCCGGGATCGGCTCACCCTATGCGCTCTGGGCGGCGGTGCTCCTCATCATCTTCCACGCCCTGGCCAAGGCCCTGCTCTTTCTCTGCGTGGGCACGGTGGAGCAGCAGACCGGCAGCCGGGACATCGAGGACATGCACGGTCTGATCTCCAGGATGCCGATGCTGACGATCGTGATGCTCGTGGGCGTGGCCGGCATGTTCCTGGCGCCGTTCGGCATGCTGATCAGCAAGTGGGCCGTGCTCGAGGCCCTGGCCGCCCGGAACCCGGTCTACCCGCCCATCGTCATCTTCGGCGGCTCCCTGATGCTCTTTTTCTGGGCCAAATGGATGGGCACGCTCGTGGCCGTAACCGGTCCGCAGCCCCGGGAAGACAGGGGGCTCGGCCTGGAATGGGTGGCGCTGGGTTCCCTGGCCGTGCTCTCGGTGCTGGTGTGCGCTTTGTATCCCTTTGTGGGGATCACCCTCATCGAACCGCTGTACGGGTACGACCCCGTGCTGAGCCGCGGCGCGGTCCAGATGGTGGGGATCATGCTGGGCCTGATGCTCCTGCTCCCCCTGGGGTTCTTCATCCACTGGAAAAACCTGGTGCACGTGGATCCCTATCTTTCCGGGGCCAACGTGGACGACCCGCACCGGTTCATGGGGTCCATGGGGGCGCCGCGGGAGTGGTCGTTCCACAACTACTACATCCGGAAGTTCTTCAGTGAGGAAAAGGTGTTCCGGGGGACCCTGGTGGGATCCATCGTCCTGGTCGTCCTCATGTTCTTCATGGAGAAGTTATGAATGCCCTCTTTCTGACCGCCGGCTATATCCTGTTCGCACCGCTCCTGGGCGGGCTGATTTCGGGCCTGGACCGCATCGTCACGGCGCGCATGCAGGGTCGGGTGGGCCCGCCGGTGCTCCAGCCGTTCTACGATGTGTTCAAGCTGCTGGGCAAGGACAACCTGGCCGTAAACCGCTTTCACGGTTACTACCTTTTCTGCTTTCTGATCTTCATGGTGCTGAGCGGCTCCTTGTTCTTCGCGGGCGATGATCTCCTCATGGTCATCTTCGCCCTGATCGTGGCCGACCTCTTCCTCGTCCTGGGCGCCTACTCCACCAACTCACCGTACGCCTCCATCGGAGCGGAGCGGGAGCTGCTGCAGATGCTCTCCGCGGAGCCGATGATGCTCATCGCGGCGGTGGGGCTCTACATGGTGACCGGGAGCTTTCACGTGTCCGCCATCGCGTCCTGCGAGAAGCCGCTGATCCTGTACCTGCCGGGCATCTTCCTGGGGCTTACCTACGTGTTGACGATCAAGCTGCGTAAGTCTCCCTTTGATCTGTCCACCTCCCATCACGCGCACCAGGAACTGGTGAAGGGGATCACCACGGAGTTTGCCGGGCCGTCCCTGGCACTGATCGAGATCGAGCACTGGTACGAAACCATCCTGCTCCTGGGGATGGTCTGCCTCTTCTTTGCGTTCAACCCGTGGCTGGCCGTTGCCGCGGCGCTGGGGATCTATTTTCTCGAGGTGTTCATCGACAACGCCAACGCCCGGGTGAAGTGGGAACTGATGCTGAAATCCGCCTGGCTCGTCACCCTGCTCCTGGGCGGGGGGAACCTGCTGGTGCTTCATTTTGTACTTCATGGGTAAGGGGAGGGGGATGTGATGGCGTTCATCAAACGTTCGCCCTGGATCTTTCACTACGACGGTTCCAGCTGCAACGGGTGCGACATCGAGGTGCTGGCCTGCCTGACGCCCATGTACGACGTGGAGCGGTTCGGGGTGATCAACACGGGCAACCCCAAGCATGCGGACATCCTGCTGATCACCGGATCCATCAACACGCAGAACCAGCCCGTGGTGAAGACCCTGTACAAGCAGATGGGCGACCCCAAGGTGGTGATCGCCCTCGGTTCCTGCGCCACCAGCGGTCATTTCTTTGCCGAGTGCTACAACACCCTGGGGGGCGTGGACACCACCCTGCCGGTGGATGTGTACCTCCCCGGGTGCGCGGTCCGTCCGGAGGCGATCATCGACAGCGTGGTGCAGGCCCTGGGGATCCTGGAAGAGAAACAGAAACGGAAAAAAGCCGGAAACGAGGGATGAGCATGTTCGAGGAACAGGAAATCATCGAGATCGGTCCGGAGGAGCTTCTCGAGAGCGTCCGCAGCCGTTCGGAGGAGGGGTTCCGGCTGGTTCAGATCGGCTGTACCCGGGAGGAGGCGTCGTTCCAGATCGATTACACCTTTGACCGGGAATACCGGTTCCTGAACCTTCGCCTGAACCTTCCAGCAGAAGACGCCCGGCTTCCCAGTATCACGGAACTCTACGGGTGCGCCTTCACGTACGAGAACGAGATCCACGACCTGTTCGGGATCGAGGTCCGTGGAAACAAGCTCGACTACCAGGGGAACTTCTACCGGGTCCCGCTGGCCGCCCCTTTCAACATCCCGGGCACGGTGAAGGAAAAAGCCCCGGAAGGCAAGGAATAAGACGATGCAGACGAGAACGGTCATCCCCTTCGGCCCGCAGCACCCGGTCCTGCCGGAACCGGTTCATCTGGATCTGGTCCTGGAGGACGAAACCGTGGTGGAGGCGATCCCTTCCGTAGGGTTCATCCACCGGGGGCTGGAACTTCTCTGCCGGAAGAAGGCGTTTCAGGAGATGGTCTTCGTGGCGGAACGGATCTGCGGGATCTGCAGCTTCATCCACGGCCTGGGGTATTCCCAGGGCATCGAGAAAATCATGGAGATCCCGGTGCCGGACCGCGCCCTGCACCTGCGGGTTTTCTGGAGCGAACTGTCCCGGATCCACAGCCACCTGCTCTGGCTGGGATTGGCCGCGGACGCGGCCGGGTTCGAGAGCCTGTTCAACCATTGCTGGCGGGTGCGGGAGAAGATCCTGGACGTGATCGAGGAGACCTCGGGCGGACGGGTCATCTTCGGGGTGTGCAAGGTGGGCGGGGTTCGCCGGGACGTGGATAACGACTCCCTGAAGCGTATCCTGGGCCGCCTGGAGGAGATCGAGGCGGATTACAACGGCCTTGCGGATGTCTTCAAGAGGGACTACACGATGCGGCACCGGTTCGCCGGCGTGGGGGTTCTCGACCGGGAGGACGCTTACCGGATGGGGGCCGTGGGACCCACCGCCCGGGGGAGCGGCGTGGCCCAGGACATCCGGAAGCTGGGTTACGCAGTCTACGGCGACCTGGAGTTCGAACCGGTCACGGAGTCGACCGGGGACTGTCTGGCGCGCTGCCTGGTGCGGGTTCGGGAGGTGAACCAGTCGTTCGACCTGATCCGGCAGGTGGTGGCCGGTATGCCGGACGGCCCCGTGGATGCCAAGGTGAAGGGGTTTCCGGAGGGCGAATTCTTCTCCCGGTTGGAGCAGCCCCGGGGAGAGGTCGTCTACTACCTGAAAGGGAACGGGACGAAATTTCTGGACCGGTTCCGGGTCCGAACGCCCACCTTTGCCAACATTCCGGCCCTGGTGCAGATGCTGGCGGGGTGCGACCTGGCGGACGTGCCGGTGATCGTCCTTTCCATCGACCCGTGTATCAGCTGCATGGAGAGATAAAACGATGCAGGACACCGTACTC
>CAYTRL010000447.1:0-5035 GCA_964439795.1 uncultured Thermodesulfobacteriota bacterium | reverse complement strand
GGGGTTCACTTCCACGATCCGGTCCTGGCGGTCCAGGATCAGCATGGAATCCACTAGGCGGGCGGTCAGAGTGCCCCTGGCGACCGGAATGATGTCCAGGAGGCGAAGCTGAAAGAAGCTCCAGATGATCAGCAGCCCGCTCAGGGTGAAGGTGAAGGCTGTATAGTCCAGATGCGGTGAGGGCATCAACCGGAAGATCCAGATCACGTTGCCTGCCCAGGGCATGAACGAGGCGGCCAGGATGGTCAGGGACTGCTGCCGTTGGCGGCCGGTGGTGTGGGCAACCTCTTTGATCAGCAGGAACGAACTTGCGATCAGAAGGAGGTAAGAATAGCCCACATGGACCCAGAACCCCGGGCCGTATTTGATCAGCAGGAGGGCCCCGGTCTGGACCGGTTTCAGCTCGATGCTGGTGAAGAACAACGAGTGGGTTGTATTGGTCCAGACCTGGGCAAGGGTCAGGACCGGCAGTACGCACAACAGGCAGATGTTCAAAGGGGTCAGCCATCTGCTCCTGCCCGTGTATTGCAGGGTGAAAGCCAGCCACGCCGAGGGGACGATGCTGATGCCGATGTACTTGAGTTCCAGCCAGAGAAGTTTTCCGGCCAGGTTGTTCGAGGACAATTGAAACGAGTAGGCCATGGTCCACTCGAGGACCCCGACCATCATGAAAAAGAAGATCTTGGCCCCGGGCGCCTGCCGGCGGCTCCAGGCAAGGAACAGGATTCCCACACAGGCGAAGGCCGCCAGGGAGAGAAAGAAGATGAAGAGGCTGTAGTACTGCATGAGTAGAGGGTTCCGGTTCAGGTTGTTACAGGGGACATCTTTTTCGTATATATACACATATATTAGGAAAAAGAAAAGAAAATCGTGACCCTTTTCCCGGGCCTGGGAATCAGATATTCTTTCCATGAGGGGGAAAGCGAACCGTGAAAAGATCGACGTGTGCTCTGTGGCTGCTGCCGGTCGTTCTGGCCGGAGTGGTGTTCCTCCCGGGATGCGGTGGAAACGACGACGCGGTCCCTTCCGGCGGCCTGCAGCCTGATATAGAGATTACCCCCACGGCCGCTTACCGGGAGCGGCAGGCTGAGTACCTGGCCTACTGCGATGAGCGGAACGGGCCCGGCCAGGGGGGCATCTACGGACAGGTCTGTCCCGCCTACACCGGATCCGGCTCGTACGATGAAGAGGAGATCCTCCGCCGGCTTGACGGGATCAATGTCCGGTACGGGTCGGTGAACTTCCACCTGAACGCCATCCTGAGGATCCTCTATCTGGACCGGCGCACGCCCTCCCTGCCGGACGACCTGCGGGAGGCCATGGAAGAGACGGTCCTGGGGTTCATGTACTGGATTGACGAGCCGGGCCCGGAAGAGCTGGTCTGGTGGTCCGAGAACCATCAGATCCTCTACCACACCGCCGAGTTGCTGGCCGGGCAGCTCTTCCCGGACACCGTCTTCTCCAACTCCGGAATGACCGGGACCGAGCACGTGGACAAGGCCCTGGGCCTGCTCCGGCCCTGGCTGGAGTTCCGCGGGCGCTTCGGTTTTTCGGAGTGGCACTCCAATGTCTACTTCAACGAGGACATGCCCGGCCTGATCAACCTGGTGGACTTTGCCGAGGACGGGGGCGTGGCGGCCCGGGCGGCGATCCTCCTGGATATCATGGCCTTTGACATGGCCTGCAACTACTTCAAAGGCCTCTATGCAACGACCCACGGCAGGACGTACCCCTCCAAGTTGCTGGACGGCCTGAAGGACTCCACGCATGCGGCGGCCTGGATCATGTTGGGCCTGGGGGCGCCCGACTCCCTGGAGGCGCTGTCCCCCCATCACTTCACCGGGGCTTTCCTGTCCACCAGCGACCGCTACTTTCCCCCGGCCATGCTGGAGGAGATTGCCCGGGACGCTGAAACGGAGCTGGAACACCGGCAGCGGGACAGCATCACCCTGGAGGAGGGGCCCTCGCTCGGCTACGGGTTTGAGTCGTTCCAGGAGGTGATGTTCTGGTGGGGGCTCACCGGCTACGTGGCGCCCCAGACCGTGATCCGCAGCTTCGACATGGTGGACGCATACAACCTCTGGGAGGGTGGGGAGCCGTGGAACCAGCTCGGCATTCTCAAACCCCTGGTGGGAAGCCCTGTCCTGGAGGATGTGGCACTGGCATTGGAGCCCTTGACCCGGGGCGTGGTGCTGGAGGCAGTGAGTACCTACACCTACCGGACGCCCAGTTACCAGCTCTCCGGGGCCCAGGACTACAAGCCGGGCTCCTGGACGGGCCAAGTGCACGCATGGCAGGCCACCCTGGATGGGGACGCCTACGTGTTCACCACGTATCCGGGGGGACTGGAAGGGGATTACATGGGAGGGGAGTGGACCGGCGGGTTTGTCCCCCGGGCCACGCTTCACCGGAACGTGGGTGTGATCCAGTACAGGCGGCCGGAAATCCCCCTGCTGGACCAGATTCTCTTCGTGGATTACTCTCACGCCTTCTTTCCCCGGGACCGGTTCGACGAGGTGGTGGAGAGCGGCAACTGGGTGATGGGACGGAAGGGGGACGCCTATGTGGCCCTGTTTTCCCAGCACGAAACAGAGTGGGCCGTGGAGGACCGGTACGAGCTGATCGCCCGGGCAAAGGAGAATGTCTGGATCGTGGAACTGGGCGACGCCGGTGAGTACGAGTCTTTCTCCCGGTTTGTCTCGGAGATCGAGAGCGCACCGGTTGCCTTGGGCGAGTCCGTGGAGTACGGTTCCCCCAGCCAGGGGTTGATCAGGGTGGGGTGGACCGGGCCCATGACCGTGGAGGGCGTGGAGGTGGACCTGGGGCCTTACGAGCGCTGGGACAACCGGTACTGCAGGCAGCCCTTAGGCACGACCGTCACCGCCCTGGAGTTCCGGGGCGAGAGGCTGGAACTGGATTTCGAGAAACCCGAACGCCGGCTGTTGAAATAACGGGAAATAACGGGAACCGTGAAAGGACCGTTCATGAGTCTCTACACGAAACACATTCTGCCACGCATGATGGATCACGTCATGACCCGGGAGGTGGTGGAAGACCAGTGGCCCCGGGTCTTGACCGGGGTGCGGGAGCCGGTCCTGGAGATCGGGTTCGGCACCGGGCTGAACCTGCCGCATTATCCGGAATCGGTGTGCAGTCTGCTGGCACTGGATCCCAACCCGGGCATGGAACGGTGGGCCAGGCCCCGTATCGAGGCCTCCCGGATCCGGGTGGAGCCTGTTTCCCTGAGGGAGGGGGTGCACCTCCCCCTGGAGGATGCTTCCCTGGAGAGCGTGGTGAGCACCTGGACCCTTTGCAGCATCCGTCAGGTGGAAAAGGCCCTGGCCGAGATCGCGCGGGTCCTCAAACCCGGGGGCCGCTTCTTCTTCATCGAGCACGGCCTGTCCCCGGACCCTGACGTGGCCGTCTGGCAGCACCGGCTCAACCGGCTTCATGCCTGGGTGCTGGACGGCTGCTGTTTGAACCGGGACATCCCGGGGCTCATCAACGACCAGGACCTGAACATCGAACATTGCCGGAGGTTCTATATGCCCGATTCCTGGAAGGTGAGCGGGTACACCTTCCGGGGAGTGGCCCGGAAACCACCTGCGTGAAAGGGAGTGCGTCATGAAAACCCTGATCATCGTCTTTTCACAGACCGGAAACACCCGGAACGTGGCGGAAAGGATCTCAGAGGGGATCCGGAAGTCCGGTGGCTCCTGCGATATCATGGGCCTGTCCGACACCAGGGACCTGGACCAGTATGATCTCGTGGGTATCGGCACCCCGGTCTTCTACTACAAAGAGCCGTTCCACGTGAGGACCTTTCTCGAGGAACTGCCCCCACAACAGGATAAACCCTGGTTTGTCTTCTGCACCCACGGGTCTGTCATGGGGGTCACCCTGGAGTCCATGGCCGGGGAACTGGCCGGGAAGGGTGCCCGGGTGATCGGATCCCATCACACCTACGCGGACGCCTGGGTGCCGTTCTACCCGCACCCCACCGTGACCACCGGGCACCCGGACGAGCGGGAACTGGAGGAGGCCCGGGCCTTCGGCCGTGAGGTTTCCGACTGCCTGCAGGCGGTGCGTGAGGGCGACCTTTCCAGGATACGGCCCATCCCGGAGGTGACCGATGAGTGGACACGGGACGAGGCGGCCATGCTTTCCAGGGATTTTCTCGGGCAGGTCATGCCCCGGCTGGAAATCGACCCGGAGGCATGCACACAGTGCCAGGAGTGCCAGGAGATCTGTCCCGTGGGCGGGATCGACGTGCTGGACTCTCCCCCGAGGCTCCAGGATCCCTGTATTTACTGCTGGCACTGTGTGAACGTCTGCCCGGTCTTTGCCCTGAAGACCGACTGGGAACCCCTGCTCCAGATGACGCCCGCCAACTATGCCCGGTACATCGAGGCCCTGAAGGGGGCCGAGGCCCGTGGCGAGTTCCGGTGGCTGGTGGACCCGGACTCCATGGATTACTCCAACCCTTTTCACAAGCAACGCGAAGAGGGGAAGAAGTCGCTCCCGGGAAAGCCGTGAGGGACTCCAGGGCCTATGACCCTGGTTTTGCTGCGTCTCGCTGCATGTTGATGGTTCCATTCACCGAGGTTCACAACTTCGCCATGTAGGAGGCAAGCTTTTGTACGTTTGTTTCTTCAGAGCCTGGCCACCGCTCTGTCCGATTTACCATCTTTACGTTGCCCTTTTTCCCGCGAGAAAGCGTTAAAGAAAATCACTCCCGCCCTGAGGGAAATCGTGGGGCGACTGCCCTTTTATCGGCTTTCCCATCGGCGGTTCCGTATGTCCGGTTCGTGCAATATTGAAAGAGAGGAATAAGAGGAAAGGAAACGAGTTTTTCATTTTTCTCTATTTTTTATATTGGCCAATCAACAGACATGTATAAAAAAAATATGGCATTGCAAAATAAAAAACAGTAAAGTTGAGTCAGAAAACCGTTCTATCAAGCAGGCAGGCCAATGGTTCTGTCCAGCCCTTTTATTCAACCACGTACGTAACAGGAGCCTCTCCCAGTCCAGGA
>CAYTRL010000446.1:0-5035 GCA_964439795.1 uncultured Thermodesulfobacteriota bacterium | reverse complement strand
CAGATTCACCACATGGTCGGCTCTGCTGTAATAAGGAACAGGCGTTTTCTGGAGAAGCAGGGTTCCAAGTGGCCCGGAGAAATCGTAAGGGGTGTCGAGCAGTACGGCCCGAGATTCTACATGAATGGGGGAACCCTGGAATTCACCTTTCCCCGGGAGATTCGGGATGAGAGCCTCTGCGACCTGTTCATCGAGAGCGGGTTGACCCTGTTCCGCAAGGTCCGGGAGATCGGCTGAATCAAGCCTTTGTCACGCCCCTGTACGCCATGTAGGTCTTGTACCCGCCTGACAGGTTGGTGCAGGGGACCCCGTTCTGTGTCAGGAACCGGTAGGCGAGGTAGCCTCGCAGGCCGATGGCGCAGAAAACCACCAGGGGCCGGTCGGTGGGCAGTTCCCGGAACCGTTCCCGCAACTGGGGCAGCGGGATGTTGATTGCGTCGGGGATGGTTCCGTTCTCCTTCAATTCATCGGGGTCCCGGACATCCAGCAGGCATGCATCGGCCGGGATGGCATCGGCCTCGGTGATCCTCACATCCCCGACCTTCACGTTGCCGCCCACGAACCCGGCCATGTTCACCGGGTCCTTGGCAGAGCCGAAGGGTGGGGCGTAGGCCAGTTCCACCTCTTCCAGGTCGTCCAGCGTCATGCCGGCCTGGATCGCCGTGGCCAGGACGTCGATCCGCTTGTCCACGCCCTTTTTCCCCACCGCCTGCGCCCCCAGGATCCGGCCGTCTTCCGGGGCGTAGAGGACCTTCATGCTGATGACCTCCGAGCCGGGATAGTACCCGGCGTGGTCCTTGGGGTGCAGGTAGATCCTCTGGTAGGGCATGTCGCTCTGCTTCAATGTTTTCTCCGCCGCGCCGGTCCCGGCGGCCGTAAGGTCGAACACCCGCACGATGGCCGTTCCCTGCGTTCCCCGGAAGGTGGAATTCCGGCCCATGCAGTTATTCGCCGCGATCCGGGCCTGGCGGTTTGCGGGACCGGCCAGGGGGATCAGGGCGGGCTGCCCGGTAATGAAGTGTTTTACCTCCGCGGCGTCTCCCACGGCCAGGATGTCCGGGTCGGACGTGCGCATGCCGTCGTCCACACGGATACCCCCGAACTTCCCCAGCTCCAGTCCCGCATCCCGGGCCAGGTCCACCTCGGGCCGGACCCCCACCGAGAAGAGCACCAGGTTTGCTTCCAGGGGCCCGCCCTGGCCCAGCTGAACGTGCACCGTGTCCCCATTCCGGGAAAACCCCTTGACCGGGTTGTTCAGGAACAACTCCACGCCCCGTGCTTCCAGCTCTTTCTGGATCGGCTGGGCCATCTCCGGATCCAGCGGGGCCAGCACCTGGGGAAGCATCTCCACCAGCTTCACCTGGAGTCCCAGGTGGACCAGGTTCTCCGCCATCTCCAGGCCGATGAAGCCTCCGCCCACCACAACCGCTTTCTTGCTCCGGGGTACGGCCTCGAGGATCCCGTCCAGATCCTCCATGTTGCGCAGGCAGAAGATCCGGGGGTCGTTGATCCCGGGAAGGGGCGGGCGCACGGGCGCTGCACCCGGCGAGAGGATCAGCTTGTCGTAGGGTTCGGTGTGCAAGGTGCCGTTCTGAAGATTCCGGATTTCCACCTCCTTCTTCTCCCGGTGGATCTTCTCCACCTGAGAACGCACGTGCACCTGGATACCGTATCGTTTCCAGAAGCCTTCCGGGGTCTGGAGGAGGAGGTCGTCGCGCTTCTTGATCTCCCCTCCTATGAAATAGGGCAGTCCGCAGTTGGCGAAAGACACGTGTCCGCCCCGTTCGTAGACCTGGATCTGCGCCTCTTCGGAAAGTCTTCTTGCACGGGCCGCGGCTGTGGCTCCGCCGGCAACTCCTCCAACAATCACGAGTTTCATCTGTGCTCTCCTTTTCCTATCGTTCCGCTCGGCATCCGGTTCAGGTTGAGAAGGTGCCGGAACCCATCAAATTGTATCTTAGCGGGGGATGCCGGGATCCAGAATTGTTCGTAAGTGCTGGATTCCGGGTCAAGCCCGGAATGACGGTAAAACATGCAGGGATGGTATTCCGACAGGCTCGTTGATCAATCTATCATGTATCTAGAGACATGGGAACACGATCCGGTTACAGGGGGAGGGGGCATGTCCGAGATAAAAAACACCCCGCCGGGGCCTTCCGGATAGAAGGTCCCGGCGGGGCGGGGCGGTTCGGAAAATGCGGGATTGCCGGTTCCCGGGGTTGGCGGGATCCGGCGCACTGCTTCCGGGGAACGAGGAATCGAAGCGTCCCGGGAGTCAGATCAGCATGTTCATGACCTGAAGGTCGCGGACATCGGGTTCGCTGTAGTCCACGGACCGGTTCTCTTCGTCCACCAGTACGACCTTTGGCTTGTGCACCATGGCCTCGGCCTCGGACATCCATGCGAAGTGCCCGATGATGATCAGGTCCCCCACGGTGGCCTTGTGGGCAGCGGCCCCGTTGATGCAGATTGTTCCGGACCCGCTTTCGCCGGTGATGGCATAGGTGGAAAACCTCTCCCCGGTGGTGATGTTCCACACATCCACATGCTCTTTTTCCTGGATTCCGGAGCCTTCCATCAGGTCAGAATCGAAGGTGTTTCTCCCCTTGTAATGTAGGTCGGCCTCGGTAACGGTTGCTCTGTGGATTTTCCCCAGGAGCATCTTCCTCTGCATGATCCCTTCCTCCTGTGATCCGTTGGGCGATGCTTGTTTTTCTCTGTTTCCTGTTCGTTGACCCCGGCGCCCGTTCGTGCGCTCGTCTGAGTTCAGCGGGCGTTTTCGGAGAAAACGGCATTGTCGATGAGACGCGTGTTTCCCAGAAAGACGGCGATGGCCAGTACCGCTTCTTTTTCAACCCGGTCGATTTCCTCCAGGGTCTCTGTGTCGCAGATCTTGATGTAGTCGATCTGCATTTCCGGGCATGCGGCCAGAACCTCCCGGACGCCGGACAGCAGATCTTCCGTATTCCGCACCCCGCCGTCGTACAGTTCCCCGGCCCTGACCAGGGCCTGCTTGACCGACAGGGCCTTCTTGCGTTCCTCCGGGGTGAGATAAGCGTTCCGGGAGCTCATGGCCAGGCCGTCCGCTTCCCTCACCGTGGGGCACCCGATCACTTCGATGTCGAAGTTCAGGTCCCGGGCCATCCTCTGGATGACGACCCGCTGCTGAAAGTCCTTGTCCCCGAAGAGGGCCACGTGCGGTTTGACGATGTGGAACAGCTTGGTCACCACCGTGGTCACCCCGCCGAAGTGAACGGGACGGGAGGCCCCGCAGAGGTTCTGCGTAACCTTTTCCACGCGTACGCGGGTTTGGTACCCTTCCGGATAGATCTCGCTTTCGGCGGGGTAGAAAACAATATCCACGCCCACTTCCTGCATGAGCCTTTCGTCGTTCTCGAAATCCCGGGGGTAGGCGGACAGGTCTTCCTGGGGGCCGAACTGGGTGGGGTTCACGAAGATCGATGACACCACCACGTCGGCTCTTTTTCTTCCTTCCTGCATCAGGGAAAGGTGCCCCTGGTGGAGGTATCCCATGGTGGGGACAAAAGCGATCCGCCTGCCCTGGAGTCTCAGGGCCTCGGCGGTCTGCTGCATCTCCCGGATGTCCCGTATGATTTTCATGGGAACCCTTATCAGCTTCCGTCCGGTTCCCTGCGCTGAAGGCGTCCGCCGGAAGCGGGGAACGAACGGATGACCCGGCTACGTAAACGAAGCAACAAGTCTATCTTCTACTGATGGTTCCTGAGCCGTGTTGGTTCCGGATCGAAGCAGAGGGGATCGGTGGGGTGGAAGGGCAGATGCGGGCGTGCCTGCTCAGAGATGAACGGATGTGGATTGTGTGAAATTTCATCTCTTCCCCCGTCCCGGTCCTCGTATCAAGGATCCAAGCGGCTTCAGGATTGCCTGAAACGTCTGATTTTCCTTTTGAAATGCGGTGTAAGCATAGCTTGTTCCCGCTTTCGGAAAACCAGATTCAAATAATTATACTGTTTCAACCAATTTCTGTCAAATATCAAACCCTTCCTTATATAAAAGATCGAACATAAAGGGTTTTTTCTGAAGTTTTACGGGAGCGGGTCTACGTCCGGGGCGATGGTGATGTACCGGATCCCCCGGTCCGTGTTGCGGATTTCCCTGAGAAGGTTTTTCAGATCCGCCTCCCGCTTCACGAAGTCGATGGAGGAGGTGTTGACCACCAGGAGAGGGGTGTCTTTGTATTGAAAAAAGAACTGGTTATAGGCCTTGCTCACTTTGGTCAGGTATTCTTCCTCGATATTTTTCTCGTACCAGAGTGCACGCTTCCGTATCCGTTTGGTCAGCACGGAAACCGGCGCCTGCAGGTAGATGACCAGGTCAGGTTTGACCACCTTCTGATCCAGCAGCTGATAGATCCACTCGTAGAGGACCAGTTCATCTTCGCTCAAGTTGAGAAAGGCGAAGATCCTGTCCTTGGCGAACAGGTAGTCGCTGACTATGCTCTGGTGGAACAGGTCAGCCTGGAGAATTTCCTGTTGCTGCTGGTACCGGGTGAGCAGGTAGAAGATCTGGGTCTGAAAGGCGTACTTGGTTCTGTCCTGATAGAATTTCTCCAGAAACGGGTTTTCCCCAGCCCGCTCCAGCACCACGTTCGCGTTGAACGACTCGCCCAGGAGGTTGACCAGGGTTGTCTTCCCTACACCGATGGGGCCTTCCACCACGATGTACCTGCTGTTGCCCATACACGCCCCTCCTTTGCATCTTCTCCTTCCGTCCCGAAAACCCGAACCGGCGCGGAGGGCAGGGTGCCGGGCGCCGCGTCACGGGAAACAGGTTTGGATAACGGAATCATTGTGCATCCGATGCCTTCTGAATGCAACGGGCGAGCAGGAGAAACTCTTCCGGAGTCAGAGTTTCGGGCCGACGGACAGGATCGATGCCGGCCGCATTCAGGGCGGTCTTCAGCCGATCGGCCTTCACGGCCATGAACGGGGAGGTACGAAGAGCGTTGAACAGGGTCTTCCTGCGCTGGGAGAAGGCCGACTTCACCACCTTGCGA
>CAYTRL010000445.1:2496-5066 GCA_964439795.1 uncultured Thermodesulfobacteriota bacterium | reverse complement strand
AAAATCTATACCAAATTTTTCTAAGACTCTGCTCTTTAGCCATGTCTCTGCTTGATCCCTGTCACGAAATTGCTGAACTTCCCATGGAATATTGTCTGCGTAAGCTTACCATATTCTCTGAAGGCCGTAGATTATATCGCGATCACCAACTTGGGCGACCAGGATCTGCGGACTGTCATGCGCCACATGTATGCACAACTTTGCCATACGTCTGATTGAGTCTGAACTAACCAGAATGTCTGTTACTCTGGAGAAATCAGATATACTGTATTTGCACTTCCTCAAGCGCTCTCTATTGGAGAGATGCTTTTCCATAGCCGATAAGTACTCATCATCTGTAACCGTACCGTCCCCAGAGATAAGTACACCAATGTCACCATCAAGTTCCCTTATCTCCATTGGCATGAATTTCCTCCATTCAACTATTTATTGAGCAGTCGAAGATATGCCCGGAAAACCCAAGAAAAAAACAGGATTTGTCCAAGGGCATTTGCCAACACCCTAAATAATGTATCTTATCAATCAATTTCTTGAAAGATTTATTCCAGGGAAATTCAAAAAGGGGAGAGGCCGCGAAGGCCGCAGTCTATTTCCTCCAGAACAGGCGGATATGAACACTGTGGGGAAGGGGAAAAATCGATTGGATTTATATCCTGTCGGCAGGGATCTTAACTCCCCACCTCCCTAAGTTGAGGGCACAGGATCGTTCCTGATTCAGGAAGCCCGCACACGGAAGAGGTTTTTCATGACGAGGTTCAGCAGTGGGCAGTAGAGGGCCCAGAGCAGGGTGAGGAACACCACCACGGCGGGAAGGCCGCTGACAAAGAGGAGCCGGTCCTGCGGGAACATCCAGAAGGGCGCAATCCACGCCGACACGACCTCTCCCACACCCCCCACGGCCGCGCTGACCAGGCACTGTATGGCCGGGGGCTTTTCACGGACAAGGTACGCCAGGGTGCCGAAGCATACGCCCTCCCAAACCAGGGCCCAGGGAAGAAAGATCCAGCCGGGTTCGAACACCCACAGCCGGTTCGCCCATGCAGCGGTTTCGATGACCAGGCCCGCCCCGGCACTGACGGCCAGATAGAACATTCAGTGAGTGCGGTTCACGGGTTCTCCTCCCCCCGGGGCGGGCCGGCATCGGCATGTACACACCGGATTTCGCTGGAGGGAACGGGGAAAGGACCTGCATCGGTCCGCAGGGGCCGGTCCTCGGCGTCCAGGAAACACTCCTCATCGCCCTTGCGGAAGTTGTCCGGAAAGTAGATCAGGGTACGGTACCAGTAGTTCCCCTTCTTGACGGCCTCCAGGTTTCCCACCTGCCAGCCCATATTCCCGTACTGGCCCGGATCCTCCTCGGGAGCGTCCTCGCGGAGGGCGTCGTCCCGGTAGAACAGGGTCAGGTCCACCGGCAGCCTTTTGTCAACGATCACCCGGAAAAGCATGGCCCCGTGTTGGCTGTCCACCAGCAGCCACTTGAACGACCCCAGGTCCATGGCTTTCTCGGACGGGGACATGATCCCGTCGATCATCACCCCGTCGGGGTTTCTGGGGTTGAAAAACCGGGCCCCGGTCACGGCCCGGTTGAAATCCAGGGAAACCCGGGAAGAGATCTCGGTGACCACGTACCCCACATCAAAGGGGATGCGCAGGTCGGTGGGCAGTTCGATGAAGTTCCGGTAGAAGTAGGTGATGCTGACGGCTCCGGGGGTGGGGATGTTCCACATGATCCGCATGGAGTACTCGCTCTTTCGGACCACCCGGACCGGGCCGTCCAGGATGTCCAGCACCCTGGACCGGAAATCGGTCTCGTTCCGGGCGATCCGGACGAACCCCCACAGGAAGGTGGCCTCGCCCCGGGCCTTGAACCGGTCCACAAGGTCCACACCGTTCCCCTCCTTGTCCCGCAGGACCGTATAGTTCAGGGAGGTGCGGACCTTGGGGTTCTTGAAACCGAGGTGGTAGGCGGGCGAGGAGAGCATGTCCTCCTCCTCGGAGTAGTTCACATAATCCACCGGGCTCCGGGCCGGGGGATGGTCAAAGGAGAAGAGGTAGGCCCAACCCTCCGCCCCATCCACCGGATCGGATACGCGGATTTCCAATCCGTCCCTGCACCCGGTTTCCCTGCCCCACGGCGCCCCATGCCGCGGCTCGAACCGCTCCCCCAGGTCCCGTGCCATGAAGACCAGTTCATCCGCAGCCCTCAGCCGCACAGCCGCCGCCGGTTTCAGGCCCCCGTTCGTGCCGGGGAAGATAAACTCCCCCTGTTCGTTCCTGCGGTCGATCTGGTAGGGGATCGGCAACAACCTTCCGTTGCGCAAGGCGTACAACCGGAGGGACGCCACCTCCTCTCCCAGGAGCGCACCCAGGTCCTCCCCCAGGAGGATGACGGGATCCACCCCGCGGAACACTTCTCCCCGAACCGGGAGATCATCCCCGACCGCTTCCGCCCCGATCGCCGGAACCGGAAGAAAGAAGAACAAAAGGAGGGAAAAGAAACCCACCGGCAAGGCAAGCCCCGAACGGAAAGCGTGCCGGGGGCCCGGGCAACCTCGGAACCGAAAAAATAA
>CAYTRL010000445.1:0-2396 GCA_964439795.1 uncultured Thermodesulfobacteriota bacterium | reverse complement strand
ATGCCAACCCGTTTACATCACTGCCGGGAAGAGTGCAAAACCACGAAAAACCTTATTCCCCTTTTATCATCGCTCCTATCTTTATTATCGACGACATCCGGTGAATCCTGAACCCCAGAAAACCACGTTGACTGGATCCCGGGGCCTCAGTAAGATCTGTGCATCGAATCCGCTCCGTTACCGTTTCGTCCATGCTGGGCACCCTATGAAAAGGAGGATTCCATGAAGACCCGGAAGATCTTCCCGCTGTTCTTTCTGATGGTTCTGGCCGCAAGCTGCTACCCGATCACCGTAAGCCACGATTACGACATTGATGCGGATTTTTCCCAGCTGAAAACCTTTGACTGGATGCCCGACCCCGCGGGGACCATCAACAGCCTCCCCGAGGTCATCGCCTCGTCCACCCTGATCGACAAGCGCATCAAGGGCGCGGTGAACAGCCAGCTCGCCGCCAAGGGGTTTCAACCGGTGGAAAAGAATCCGGACTTTCGCGTTGTGTATTACCTTTCCGTGAAGGAAAAATTGCGGGACTGGGGGATCAACTACGACGGCAGGGTCCGTGAAATTCAGCAGGGAACCCTGGTGCTCGATTTCGTGGATCCCCGCAGCATGGAGATCATCTGGCGGGGGGTGGCCAAGAGGACCCTGGACACCAACCCTTCCCCGGAGAAGACCGAGAAAAACATCAACGAGGCCGTAAGGAAACTGCTGGCCAACTTTCCGCCTGTGGGGAAGTAGGCAGATCTCCTGTCTTCAGGTTGCGCTCACGTGCATCGTTTCCCTGAACCAAGAGGAGAAAAAACAATGATAAGACGCCATAAAGCCAAGACCGTTCTGCTGTTTGCCGCGGGCACGTTCCTGCTCACATCGATCCTGTGCCTCTGGGGCCCGGCCGCGAGATCGGCGGACGCCCAGGAAAACCTGTTCGTTTACCCCAAGAAGGGGCAGAGCGACGCTCAGCAGAAGAAGGATCGATACGAGTGCCACATGTGGGCCGTCCAGCAGACCGGTTTCGATCCCACCGCCCCCCAGCAGGGCACGGCCGAGGCCGGCGGCCCCCGGGGAGGCGGGGCGGTACGGGGCGCAGGCGCGGGCGCGGCGCTGGGAGCCATCGGCGGCGCCATCGGCGGCGACGCGGGCAAAGGGGCGGCCATCGGGGCGGCGGTGGGCGGAACCGCGGGCCTGTTCCGGAGAGCGGAGCAGAACCGCCAACAGGCAGAAAGGGAACAGCGGCAGACGGTCGCAGCGGAAAAGAACCGGGGCCAGTACAACCGGGCCTTGACCACCTGCCTGGAGGCCCGCGGCTACGAAGTCAATTAGAAATTACTCGAACCCGCAAGCGGCAAAGGAGTCCGGGTTCGTCTCCGGCAGGACGGCCGTGCCCGTCCTGGCCAGGCTCTCCAGAAAGCAGGTGTACTGAAACTTGACCTCGGGAAGGTAGAACGGGGCGTAGTGCCCGTCCACATCCTCCGGGGTCCGATGCTGCACCGTCAGGCCGGTGACCGGCCCTCCGGCTGTCTCGATATTCCCCGATGCGGGAAGGGACAGCCGTTCACGGCCGGAAAAGGCCAGCGCCTCCAGGGTCTCCTCCCTTTCCAGCGGTCCGGCGAGATCCACGCCCGCCGCCGCGATCAGCCCGTCGATCATGATGGGAGGGAAGTACTTGTCGAAGATCCCCATGATGAGGAGCACGTTGAGCGCCCCTCCTCCGCGCGCCTGCGTGTCGAGCCACAACGGCGCGTAATAAGCGGCCTCGATATCGTCGCACAGGTTTTGAAAGATCTGTGCCAGGGGATGGTAGATGTCGATCCGGTCCGCGCCGGTGAGCAGGCGGAAGACCGGCTCCATCTCGAAAGGCGCCTGCTTCATCACCAGGTTGTAGATCCAGCTCACCCCGGCACCACTCAGGATCCCCGCCCGGAACCCGGGTTCCACTGCCAGGGCCAGGTCCCCGATGGTGGAACCGGTGGAGTGCCCCCAGAAATAGAAGTGGGAATCGTCGTATCGAATCTCCCCTCCCCCGGCATCCGCCCCGGGAACCAGTTCAGGGGGAATCCGAAGGTTCCCGGCCATCTTGATGAGCATGGTGAACTCAGCGGCCGCCTGCCGCACGTTGTCCCGGAACGCCACCAGGTTTATGAAGTTGAAGAATGCCAGGCCCTCGGTGCTCCCCTGCGGGTGCCGCGGACCTACGGTGGCCGCCTCGATGTCCAGGCAGGCGATCCCCCGATGCGCGAACTGAAGCCCCGGCCCGGTTCCCGGGGTGCCGGACGATTCGCCGGTGGGACCCCGGTCGAACACCTGGGTGTAGCTGCCGCCCTGCCCGTTGGCGTAAAAGAGCAGAGGAAAACCGTTGGAGGGCATGTTCCGGTGGGGCACCGACACGGCAAAGCGGA
>CAYTRL010000444.1:0-5100 GCA_964439795.1 uncultured Thermodesulfobacteriota bacterium | reverse complement strand
AGAAGCGATCGCGCATCTTCGTGCTTATCTCCGGTTCGATACCACCAACCCCCCCGGCCGTGAGACACCGGCTGCCAGATACTTTCTGGAACTCCTGCGACGGGAGGGGATCGATGCGGAACTGCGGGAACCCACACGCGGCCGAGGCAGCCTCGTGGCTCGTCTTCCGGCTGAACAACCGGAAACCGGACCGCTCGTCCTCCTCCACCACGCCGACGTGGTCCCCGCCAACCCGGAGGAGTGGTCCGAGGAGCCGTTCGGGGCCCGGATCCGGGACGGATACCTGTACGGCAGGGGCGTCATCGATATGAAGGCGGTCGGTATCCTGCATTTGATGGCCCTGCTTCATCTCCACCGGAACAAGGTCCCCCTTCGCCGGGACCTGGTGCTGCTCCTGGTGGCGGACGAGGAGACCGGGGGGCGGCTCGGGACCGGTCATCTCCTCCAGGAACTCCCCTGGCTGGAGAACGCCTCCCTGGTGCTCGATGAAGGGGGCTTTATCACCCCCCGTTCCCCGGAGGAAGGGGGAGATCTCTTTTGCGTCTCGGTGGCTGAGAAGGTCCCGCTCCACCTCCTTCTGCATGCACAAGGGGAAGCGGGTCACGGGTCGACGCCCGGCCCTGGAACGGCCCCGGAACGCATCGTCACCGCCTTGAACCGCATCCTGACCGCAACAAACGCCCCGAGGGTGCACCCCGTGGTCCGTGCATACTTCACCGGGATCGCCGCCACGATGCCCGCTCCTTCGGCGTCCCTGTTTGCCCGGATCGAGCAGAGCCTCCTGGACCCGCAGTCGCGCGGGGAGATTCTCCGGGACCCGTTGCACAGTGCCCTTCTTCACGACACGGTGGCGTGTACCCTGCTCCGTGCCGGGGAGAAGATCAACGTGATCCCCTCCTCGGCCACGGCGGGGATCGACTGCCGGTTGCTTCCGGACCGTTCTCCGGATGATTTTTTAAAACAGGTGGCACAACTCGTGGAGGATCTGGACCTTCAACTCGAACTGTTGATGCAGGAGTCCGTCAGCGGCGTTTCTCCCATCACCGGAGAATTCATGGAAGTCCTGTCATGCTGCGTCCGTGAACAGAGTCCCGGGGGAACCGTTCTCCCCTGCCTGATGACCGGCGCCGCCGACGGTCGCTATTTTCGGCGCCGGGGGATTCCAACTTACGGATTTGCGCCGTTCCGCCTTCCAAGGCGGGAGCATTCGAGGATGCACGGGGTGGATGAACGGGTTTCCCTGGAAAACCTTGCTTTTGGCCTTGCCTTCTTTTCACGTCTCCTGTACAAGCTCATGATCAACAAACCGTCCTGAGAGGAATGACAGCATGGCAGTGGAATCCAACGGAGATATTCCGGTACTCACCGTGAGCGGGCGCACCCTTCCGGAAGCCTGGGAGAAGAGTGTTCTGGCTGTGTGGGAACACGGTGTCCGGCTGGCTACGGAGTATGATCATCCGGACGACCCCCCCAGCCTGGACGCCACCATGACCCTGGTGGTGGAGGAACCCTTCCAGGAACCGCGGATCCACCGTGCTTTCCCCGGTGCCGTGGAGGACCTGGAAAAATACCGACTGGAAGTGGTGGAGGGGGTTCACGATCACTGGATCCGCCCGGAAGAGGGGAAGTGGACCTACACGTATCACAAGCGTCTCTTCGACTACCGTGTGTCCGAGGATGTGATGCAGGTGGATCGCAGCCCGTTCGGCGGGGTGGATCAAATGGAATACGTGATCGAGAAGCTCACCCGGGTTTTCCACAGCCGCCGCGCCCAGGCAATCACATGGATGCCGACCCTCGATCCACGCACGGACGATCCTCCCTGTTTGCAGCGGCTCTGGTTTCGCATCCTGGAGGACGGCGAAGGCGCCCCCTGCCTGAATATGAATGCACACTGGCGGAGCCGGGATGCGTACAAAGCGGCGTTCATGAACATCTACGCTCTCACCGATCTGCAGCGCATGGTGGCGGAAAGCATCGGAAAACGCCTGGACCGGAAGGTCCGGACGGGACGCTACGTGGATATGACCGATTCCTACCACATCTACGGGTCGTACCTGCAGGAGGTGGAAGATCGGTTTCTACGCAGCATCCGTGAACGGTCGTTCCAGGACCGCACCTGGCGGTCCGACGACCCGCGGATCCGTTTCGGCCTTCAGCGGGGGCGGGAGCAGATCGAGCGAGAACGACAGGAACCGCAAGAATCCTGACCCTGCCGTGCTTTTGCCCACCGGAACATCGGCTGCCATGTGCCGCATCCGTGCCCGAACCCCTGCGCACGAACGGTTTCCAAAGATATTTCATGGGGCTATAATGCTTCGAACAGGTAAAACAGTTCCGTGAAGGAACCCCTCCGGAGAGAGGAACGTTCTCCGGGGACACGCGGAGAGGGCGGATTTTGCAGAAACTTGTGTGTTGGATGGTCGGGGTGACCTTGCTGTTGAACGTCGGAGGATGTTCGGACAGCACCCCGGAACCGGCGGAGACAACAGGAGGCCGCGGGGAGGGGCCGTTTGTAGTTCCTGTGGTGGGGACCGCAGGCCTGCCCATGGCCCTGGGAGTTCGATCCGCGGAGGGAGGAACCCACCCGGGAGAAGCCTGCTTCCGCTTCGGGGACGGCTCCGGCCGGGTCTGTGCGGAGCATGCTTTTGTGTCTCATACCTTCTCGACCCCGGGACGGTACCGGATCGAGGCGTCATGGCCGGGCTGTGACGGGACCTGTGTTGCGGAAAAGGAGGTGGATGTCCAGGCAGACAGCGGGGGTCTGTTTCTCTTCGCCTCTCCTTCACCGGACGTGCCGGTGCCGTTTCTGGATATCCCCTTTCCCAACGATCTCTATGTGGACCCGGAAACCGGCCGGGTGCGGATCGGGAATCTGCAGTCGGTACTTCCGGTGAATCATCAAGTCCTGGAAGCCGCCGTTCCGGAACTCCGGGGGTTCGGGACTTCTACAGCGGTGTACTTTCCGGTTCAGGGAGACGCTCCGGACCACCGTTTGATTGGGGAGATCGCCTCTTCGGGGATGCGTGCCGGATCCCCCGTCTTTCTGATGAACACGGATCCGGATTCTCCGGATTTCGGGAAACGGCATCCCATCGAATGTTCCTACGACTCGGAACGGAACCTCCTCATCGTACGCCCGAAAAGCGGAGCACCGCTGCGTCCGGAAACCGGATACGCCGTGGTGGTCACCACCTCTCTCTGGAACGGGCAGGGCGCTTTCCGGCCCCAGGATTCCCTGGAACAGATCCTCCATCGGCCCGCCGCCACGGACCCGCGCATCGACGCTGTGTACGGGGACGTGCTTGCCCGGATCCTGCGTGAACCGGATGTCCCGGAATCCGGGGTGCTGGCAGCGGTAACGCCGTTTACCACCCAGCGCACCGTGCGGGACCTGCAGACGATCCGGCGGGACCTGCAGGGGCGTCCCCGGCCGCAGGCTCTGTGGACACGCATCTTCGACACTCCTGAAGCTCTGGACGAACTCCTGGGCGCGTCCGACAGGCAAGTACATATCCGGGCATTGGCGCATGGGCGCTTTCTCACCGAGATTTACCAGACGCCGGATGAAGGGATCTTCAACCCGTACGATCAGCGTTTCCGTTACGACGCGGAAGGGAATCCGGTGCCGCAGCGTCAGGAGGAGCTGGATTTTACGCTGGTGCTTCCTGCGGAGCCTCCTTCCCCCGGTGCCGGTTTTCCCGTCGTGATCTTTCTGCACGGGATCAGCGGGAACCGGGTCAGCATGCTTTCGCTGACCGACACGTTTGCGGAAGCGGGGTTCGCCACCATCGCCATCGATGCCGTGGCCCATGGATCACGATCGTTCTGGGCGTCCGCGGATACGGAAAACAACCAGACCGGCGCTGCCGGACCCGACGGGTTCCCGGACAGAACCATGTTTTCACAAATCTCCTCCGCCGAATTCTTTGCCTACCTCCTGAACGGGCCGGCGATCCGGGACAATTTCCGCCAGACCGCTGTGGACCTGATGCAGCTCGTTCGCTTGCTCCGAAATCCGAATTTGGACCTGTCCCCGTTCCCCGGCGCCGTCCTGGACAGCGACTGCCTGTACATGGTCGGGGACTCCCTGGGGACCATGTTCGGGGTACTGCTCCTTTCCGTGGAACCGGCCGTTCGCGTCGCGGCGTTGAACGTGGCGGGCGGCGGGCTGCTCACCGAACTGGTAGGCCGTTCTCCGGATACCGTCCAATGGGTTCTGCCGTTTCTTCCTCTCCTTTTCGGACTGCCCCAGGAGACCCTCCTGAACCCCCTGGATCCCCTGGTGAACCTCCTGCAATCGGTGATCGACCCTGGAGATCCGATCAATGCCGCGCCGTATGTACTCCGCGACACGCTGGAAGCGGATGGGGTGCCCATCCCGCCTGGCAGCGTCTTGCAGCTTATGGTGGAAGGGGACGAGACGGTGGCCAACCCCAGCAACGAAGCGCTGGCACGTGCGCTGGGACTCCCCCTCCTGATCCCGTTCGCGCGGTCTGTGCCCGGGTTGTCCGTGGCGGATCCACCCTTGCGGGGCAACCTGGACGGCGGGAAGGGCAGGGCCACGGGAGCCCTGGTTCAGTGTTCGCCGGCGGTCCATGGAAGGAACCTTCAGAGCGCGACGGGAACCCGGATCTTCGTGCCCGGATTCCCTTACCCGCCGGGCTACGATGAACCGTTCCCCCGTCTGGAAAACCCTGTTTCCATACGGCAGCCGTACCGGGAGGTGCAGAAGCAGATCGTTCATTTTTTCACCACACACCTGGAAACGGGAACGGCCGAGATCCTCTCCTTCTGGACGCCGGTCCTGGACTGGGACGATGACGGACATCCGGACGATGAGGAGCTTGCCAACGGAACGGATCCCTTGGACCCCGGCGACCCGCCAGAAGCAGCCAGACGATGATCCGGTAAAGGGGGGCAAAGGGACTCCATCCTGGAGAACGGATGATCTTTTGGAGTCAATGTAGATTCATTTTTTACCACCACGATATTTGTACAGATACCCTGGTGAAAGGCACAAAAGAAAAACAACTCCATTTCTTTCCGGCGAACAAGAAGTGCCGGAAAAGAACGCGATTTCTTAAACTACTTGACGGA
>CAYTRL010000443.1:0-5121 GCA_964439795.1 uncultured Thermodesulfobacteriota bacterium | reverse complement strand
GAAGGAGAAGGAGCACGTTTCCCTGCTGAGCGAGAACCGGCCCGAGTGGGTCTATACGGACCTGGCCGTCCTGGCTGCGGGTTCCGCCGATGTTCCCATTTACGCCACCAACATCCCGGACCAGGTGGAGCACATTCTCAAGGATTCAGAATCCCGGTTCATCGTGGTTTCCTCGGAGATGCAGCTTCAGAAGGTGGTGGAGGTCAAGAAGAACGTTCCCAAGCTGGAAAAGCTGATCATCATGGACCCGGAAAACGAGCACCCCGAGGACTGGATCCTGACCTTTGCGGAGGTCCTGGAGCTGGGCCGGGAAAGGGGCGACGAGAACGCGTTCCAGGCAAGGTTGGAAAACGGGACGCCGGAGGCCCTCGCCACGCTCATCTACACCTCCGGGACCACCGGCGCCCCCAAGGGCGTGATGCTGACCCATGATAACTTCATCGCCAACATGCGGGCGGTCACGAACGTTCTCCCGCTGAACGATTCCGACCTGGCCCTGAGCTTTCTTCCCCTGAGCCACTCGTTCGAGCGCCTGGGCGGGTACTACGCCACGATGTTCCTCGGCGGAACGATCGCCTACGCGGAGAGCATCGACAAGGTGCCCGACAACATCCAGGAGGTCCGCCCTACGGTCATGTGCAGCGTGCCGCGTCTCTACGAGAAGATGCACGCCCGGGTGCTGAACATGGTGGAAAGCGGCCCGCCCATGAAAAAGAAGCTGTTTTTCTGGAGCATGGGAGTGGGCAGCGAGGTGAGCAAGATCATCAGCGCCAAGAAGGAGATGCCCGCGGCCCTCAAGATCAAGCAGAAGCTTGCGGACAAGCTGGTTTTTACCAAGCTGCGGGACCGGATGGGTGGGCGGCTCCGCTTCTTCGTTTCCGGCGGGGCGCCCCTGGCCCGGGAGATCGCCGAATTCTTCCATGCGGCGGGCATCCTGATCCTGGAGGGGTACGGACTGACCGAAACCACCCCGGTGATCACGGCCAACCGGCCCGACTCCTATAAACTGGGGTCCGTGGGGCAGCCGCTTGCGAACCTGGAGGTCAAGATCGCCCAGGACGGCGAGATCCTGGTGCGGGGGCCCAGCGTGATGAAGGGGTATTTCAACCGGCCGGACGATACCCGGGAGGTACTCAGCGACGACGGTTGGTTTTCCACGGGCGACATCGGCTACCTGGACCAGGACAATTTCCTCTATATTACGGACCGGAAGAAGGATATCATCGTCACGGCGGGCGGGAAGAACATCGCTCCGCAGAACATCGAGAACCTCCTCAAGCTGAACCGTTTCGTGGAGCAGGTCTGCGTGATCGGGGACCAGCGGAAGTACCTGACCGCGCTGGTGATTCCCAGCTTCCCGGACCTGGAGGCGTTCGCAGCCGAGAACGGGATCCCCTCCGATGATCGAGAGACGCTGGTGAAGGACCCACGCATACAGAAACTCTTTCAGGACGCCGTGGACGAGGTCAACGCACACCTGGCCCGGTATGAAACCGTGAAGAAATTCGAGGTCCTTCCCGTGGAGTTCACACAGGAAACCGGCGAGTTGACCCCCACCCTGAAGGTGAAGCGAAAGGTGGTTTCCAACAAATATCAGAATCAGATCGATGAGATGTATTCCGGATGACCTTCGTTCTGCCGAAAACGCACGGGAGAACGGATGGAGAGCCGCAGGGCGGAATGTTCGCTTGCAGCCGATAGAAAAAGTCCATAAGATTCCCGGAGAAGCCCGTTCATTTCGCAAACACGGATTGGAAGGAGACTGGTCCTGAACGCCTTCGACTGGTTGAAACGCGGAAGGAAGGGGAGCCGTTTCCACAAGGGCGAGCTCCCGTCCCGGTTTGTCCCGGCCCTGCTTTTTCCGGCCGTTCTCCTGTCCCTGGTTATCTGCCTGCCGCACCCGGCCGCAGCGAGCTACTTCGATACCTTCGGGGTCGATGCGCGGGGGATGGCCCTGGGAAACAGCATGGCGGCCTGGTCGGAGGGGTGGGCCTCGGTGCACTACAACCCCGCGGCGCTGGCCCTTTCCAAGGAGATCGAATTCTCGCTGGGTTTCAACTACGCCATGCCCAGCATCGATGTCGAGTTCCCGGCGGGCGGGAAGCAGGAGATCCAGCAGTTTCCCGGAGAGCCGGGAGGTATCAACTCCATTCCGGGCCCCTCTTTCGGCCTGGTGGTTCCGATCCAGCGCCTGACGCCCCGCAAGCTTCCCACGCCGATCGCCATGGGTGTGGGGCTCTTCGTGCCGAGACAGGCCCTGTCCTCGACCCTGGTGATCGAGGAATCGTTTCCCGTGGATGTCATGTTCCAGGACCGGAATTCCTCGCTGGCCCTGGACTTTGCCCTGTCCACACGTATATCGCCCGCTTTCTACATCGGCGTGGGACTGGCCACCCAGCTCCGCACCGGCGGTGACATCCGGATTTCGGAAACCGGGACCTCGGACGCCTCCCGGTACAACGTGAGGTTCGGGTCCCCGTCCGTGCTGGTCGGGATCCTCGTCCGGCCCATCGAGCGCCTCCGCGTCGGGTTCGTCTTTCGGCAGAAGAACTACGTCCGCTCCAGCTGGAACGCCCAGGTGGAGACGCGTGTCGTGCTCACCCCCGGCCTGGATCCCCCGGTCTCCCTCTACCAGAAGAGCCGGGTGGCCAAGGATTACATTACCGACTTCACACCGGATAACTTCACCCTGGGCGCCGCCAACAATATCACCGAGCGCCTGAAGGTCAGCGCCCAGGTGGACATCTACCTCTGGAGCCAGTACAAGGGGCCGCTGGACCAGGGACTGGAATTCCCGTTCAACGACTCGTTCGTTCCCCGTATTGGGCTTTTGTACCGGGTCACGCGCAAGATTGAAGTGCGGGCCGGGTTCTACTACGAACCCACGCCGGTGACCAGCCAGGCCATGGGTTTTTATCCCGTTGGAAACGATCGATGGGTTCCTTCCGCGGGTGTGGGATACGAACTGGACGTTCCCTGGGACCTGCTTTCCAAGCCGGTTTCCATCGATGGGTTTATCCAGTACCACATCCTCCAGGACCGGAGTTTTTCACGAGCGCTCGCAAGCAATCCGGTGGTGCGGGACATGAACCTCACATCATCGGGGTCCGTTCTGAACATGGGGTTATCCCTTACGTTTCGTTTCTGATGGGCCATGGCCGAATCTCGCCCTCATTTCGAGAACCGGATCCTGTTTCCTAGCAGGCCGTTGAAAAAGCACCACCTGCTGCGTTCCACTCATTCTTCGTCCGTCAACGTACTTCCGAAGTACGCCTCCTTCCTCAGAATTGGACTCGGGCCGACCGCGGCCCTCTCCCTTACGGGCACGTCAGCCCTTCGGGTGACGTGTCCAATTCCGCCCCACTACAAAGCAAACGCGGAATTGTCATGCGCCTTGCATCGGGCACCGGCAACGCTTGCACACTGTTCCAGCATGCGGCTGCTGTCAGCTGTCAGCGATCAGCATTCGGCTCCCTACCGCCAACCCCTCATGCAGTGGGATACAACGCAGGAGATTGCGAGCGGAGCGAAGCAACCCCCCGGCACAGAGCGAATGCCTTTCGGAGCTAAGGAGTTACCTCGGCGCCAGGGGTGGTCATGGGCCGTCCTGCTTTTCCTCCTCCTGGTCGCGCACGGTGTGGGGCCCGGCCCGGTTCACGCGGGTATCTACGACCTGCTGGGACTGGGCCCCCGTCCCGTGGCCCTCGGGGGCGCCTACACCGCCCTGGCCGACGATTTTACCTCGGTGTACTACAATCCGGCGGGGTTGTCGGGCGAGGTGGAATCGAGCATGTCGCTGGGCGGGCTCTGGGGCAAGCCGTACTTTTCCTACCACAAAGAGGGGCAACCCGATCAGGTACCCAAACTGTACGCCACCGGGGGGGGCTATCTCGGCGTGGCCACCAACCTGGGCCACCTGACCGGATACCATCAACTGTCGCCATGGACCCTGGGCATCAGCCTCTACCTGCCCCTGGAGCGGGTGCTCCTGGCGGATATCCCGTCCAGCAGTTCGGTAGAGAGCTTCATCTTCTACCGGGACCAGACCCAGGTAATGTCGATCCTCCTGGGGCTCTCCTGGAAGATCCTGGACTGGCTGTCCATAGGGGTTTCAGGAAATTTCCTGGCGGACCTGCGGGCCCCCAACGAGGCTTTTGTGGACGTGGACATCCGTACCGTGCTCCCCTACCTGTTCAACCGGGGCGACCTGGTAAAGAAGGTGCGCCCCCGGATCATGCGGGACGCGGAGATGAAGGCTTCCTTCATCGCGGGCATCCAGGTGCGCCCCGCGGACTGGCTCCGGCTGGGGGTCACCTACCGGGGGAAGTTCTATTCGGAGACCGTGGGCACCCAGGACATCCTGCTCCGGTTTTATGATTTCTCCGGGCAGTCCCCCCTGTCCCTGTCGACCGCGGTGCTGGCCGACATCCACTACATTCACTACTGGAACCCGCAGCAGGTGAGCACCGGGGCGGCCTTCTCCCCGGTGGAATCGTTGTGGGTGGCACTGGATTTTACCTGGGCGGACTGGTCCGACTACGTGGACGCCATGTGGTATGTTCCCCAGCTTCGTTTCTCCGACACCTTTACCCCCCGGGTGGGGGTGGAGTACGGGCTGAAGAACGGGATCATGCTCCGTGCCGGGTATTTTTACCAGCCCAGCCCGGTTCCGGAGCAGACCCGGGAATCCAACTACCTGGACAACGACAAACACGTGGTGTCCACGGGCATCGGGTACACCTTTCCGCGGCTTCCGTGGATCCCCATCTGGAAGAAACCGCTCACGGTGGATGCCTTTTTTCAGTACACGCAACTGGTGACGAGGACCTATCGGAAAGAACCGGGGTACGGGGACTCCATAAGCCTGGGCGGGCACATGCTGTACGCGGGGGCGAGCCTCCGGCTCCATTTTTAGGAACGTGTCGGAATACACCATTCTGTTGTCAACCCGGCGAACGCGGGTGTCGATAAATGGAGCCAGACAGCCTTCTCATTGCGAATGTTGCGAGGAGCCGCAGGCGACGTGGCAACCCCCCGGGAACAAAAGCCTCGCGGGGCCGGGGGGTTGCTTCGCTCCGCTCGCAATCTCCGGCGTTGGACTGATTGGCCAAAACCATGAAC
>CAYTRL010000442.1:0-5145 GCA_964439795.1 uncultured Thermodesulfobacteriota bacterium | reverse complement strand
CCACCCAGGGGGGGGAGTCGTTCGACCTCAACCTGATCGACACACCGGGCCACGTGGACTTCTCCTATGAGGTGTCCCGGGCCCTGGCCTCCTGTGAAGGGGTGTTGCTCCTGATCGACGCGGCCCAGGGCGTGGAGGCCCAGACGTTGGCCAACCTGTATGCGGCCCTGGAACACGACCTGACCATCATCCCGGTGATCAACAAGATCGACCTTCCCTCCGCGGACATAGACATGGTCAAACAGCAGATCGATTCGGAACTGGGGCTGGACCCGGACGAGGCCCTGCTCTGCTCGGCCAAGACGGGCGACGGCATCCAGGAATTGCTGGAGCAGATCACGGTGCGCATCCCCCCGCCGAAAGGGGACCCGGAGGCGCCGCTCACCGCGCTCATCTTCGACGCCAATTACGACCCGTTCCGGGGAACCGTGGTGAGCTGCCGGATCCTGGACGGGACCCTCCGGCCCGGGGACACGATCCGGCTCATGTCCCACGGGAACACCTACAAGGTGGAGGAGGTGGGGGTCTTCCGCCTGACCCGGGAACCCCGGAAGACGATCACGGCCGGAGAGGTGGGGTACCTCATCGCGGGGATCAAGACCGTGCGGGACACCCGGATCGGGGACACCATCACCCTGGACACCCGTCCGGCGCCCCAGCCGCTGCCGGGTTTCCGGGAGGTAAAGCCGGTGGTCTTCTCGTCGCTGTACCCGGTGGCCTCGGACGATTACCCCTCCCTGGTGGATGCCCTGGAAAAATACCGGCTGAACGATTCATCCATGATCTTTCAGAAGGACTCCTCGGCCGCCCTGGGCCAGGGGTTCCGCTGCGGGTTCCTGGGCCTTCTGCACCTGGAGATCGCGCAGGAGCGTCTGGAGCGGGAATACAACCAGTCGATCATCATGACGATCCCGTCGGTGCGGTACCGCTTCCATCTCCTGGACGACAGTACCGTTGAGGTGGACAACCCCCAGTACTATCCCGAACCCACACGGATCCAGAAGTCGGAGGAACCGTATGTGAGGGCGGCGATCCTCATCCCGGAACGGTACATGGGCGCCGTAATGAACCTGTGCCTGGAGCGGCGGGGGGTCAACCCACAGTACAACTACCCCACGCCCGGCCGGATCGAGGTCACCTGCGAGATCCCCCTGGCCGAGGTAATCTACGAGTTTTACGACCGGCTGAAGACCGTCACCCAGGTGTACGGATCCTTTGATTACGAACTGATCGGCTACCGGGAGGGGGACCTGGTCAAGCTGGACATCCTGGTGAACGGGGAGAAGGTGGACGCCCTGTCCATGATGATCCACCGGGACCGGGCGCGCCCGCGGGCGGTCCAGGTCTGCGACCGCTTGAAGGACGAGATCCCGCGCCACATGTTCAAGATCGCCATCCAGGGGGCCATCGGCGGCACCATCATCGCCCGTTCCACCATCACCGCTTTCCGGAAGGACGTCACGGCCAAGTGCTACGGCGGGGACATCACCCGGAAACGCAAGCTCCTGGAAAAACAGAAGGCCGGCAAGAAGCGGATGAAGATGGTGGGCGCGGTGCAGATCCCCCAGAGCGCTTTCGTGACGGTGTTCCAGTCCAAGGAGGAGTGAGGGAACGCATCCTCCGCTCCAATGCAGGTGCTTATGGATACCCCCGCTCAATGGCAGGACAGAAAAGGGTTCCGGACAGGCACCCATTTTCGTGTTGCGGGGGCCCCGGCATCCCGGACTCGATCCGGGATACGGGAGAAGGGCGGGATAGAGTGATTAGGCGCTCCGGGGGGACCTCTCCATGAAGGGATTCCAGGAAACCTGCCGCCCCGAAGAATCGACACCGGAACCCGCGGGGCTCTACGTGCACGTGCCGTTCTGCAGCGGCAAGTGCGCCTACTGCGACTTCTACTCCATTACCGCCTCGCCGGACCGCACGGCCCGCTGGCTCCGGGCCCTGGCCTCGGAGGCTGCTCTCTTCACCGAAACCTTTCCCCGGTTCGATACCCTCTACCTGGGGGGCGGCACCCCCTCTGTGCTGAGCGACCGGGAACCGGGCCTGCTGATGGAAACGCTCACCCGTTCGTTCCGGTTTGCCGAGGCCCCGGAGATCACCCTGGAGGCCAACCCGGACGACGTCACCCCGGCAATCCTCCACGGGTGGCAGGCCCTGGGAATCAACCGCGTCAGCCTGGGCGTACAATCGCTGGAGGACCGGCATCTGGCGCTGCTGGGCCGGCGGCACGACGCCGCGCAGGCGGTCCGGGCCATGGAGGCCGTGCGCGACGCCGGATTCGACTCCTGGAGTGCGGACCTGATCTTCGGGCTGCCGGGGCAGGAACCGGACACGCTGGAACGCGAAATCGAGCGACTCGTCTCTTTTCTTCCGGATCATGTCTCCTGCTACCAGCTCACCCTGGCGGAGGGAACGCCGCTCCATGAACAGCACGCGCAGGGGTTGCTGAAAATGCCGGATGAAGAGCAGGAAAGCCGCCTGTTCCTGGCCGCATCGAACCTGCTGGAAAACCTGGGCTACCTTCACTACGAGGTCTCCAACTTCGCCGGCCGGTGGAAGGACAAAACTTCAGGGGATGCGCCGCCCACGCCCTGCGTGGACCCGCCGGGGTGGCGCACCTGCCGCCACAACCGGAAGTACTGGGACCGCTCCCCTGTCCTGGGCCTGGGCCCCTCGGCACACTCGCTCCTGGGAAACGAGCGCTGGTGGAACCCCCGCTCCCTGGACCGTTACTGCGAAACACTGGAGACGGGCCGCCCACCGGCGGAGGGCCGGGAGATCCTCACCCGCGAGCAGGAACGGCTGGAGGTCCTCTCCCTGGCGCTCCGCACCCGGCGGGGGATCCACCGGCGGGAACTGCTCTCCTTTCCCGGTGCAAAGGAGCACCTGCCCCGCCTGCTGCGGGAAGGGTTGCTGGAGGAGACCGGAGAGCGGGTCGCTCCCACGCCGAGTGGGTTTCTGCTGGCGGACCGCCTTCCGTTGCTGTTCTTGTGAGAAAAGCTCTGGTTGAACTTGATCCGTCTTCACGCCATCATGGAAAAAGTGTGGTGTACGAACCAAACATTCGAGGAGATGCGATATGTCGGAGATGGATGTTTATGAATCCCTGGCAAAGATGATCGCGGCGGAAGACATTGTGGGGCAGCCGGTGACGGATTCCCTCCTGAAGCTCGTCAAGCTTCAGTTCACACCGGAAGAAGCCGGGCTTGCCCTCAACATAGGCTGTACGGGAGGAACCCTGGATTCTCTCTCGGAAAAACTTGGGATGGACAGGAGCAGATTACTGCAAAAGATGATGTTTATGGCGGACAAAGGGACGATCCGGTATGACCCTGCCGAGACGGACCCGACATACAAAACCGTGGCCATGTCCGCCGGGGGGTTGACGGAAACGGGCGCGTGGGGTGGTATCCGGTTTCCCTTTACGATTCAACTGATGAAAACACTGCATCAGGTGTTGAAGGAACATGCGGAAGAGGCCCTGGCCAAGCTGGGGTTTCCCTACACGCCGGTCTGGGCTGGCATGTGCGCCCTGCCCCATGACATAAAGCCGGAAGAGAACCTGGCAGAGGCTGTTAAAGAAGCCGGGCACTGGAGTGTTTCCCTGTGTCCCTGCCGTGTGTCGCGGGGTGTTGTGGATACGGAAAACCCCTGCAGGCACATGGTTGAAACCTGTGTTCACACGGGGGAGCTGAGCCGCTGGGCCGTGAAGCACGGAATGGCGCGTGAGCTTTCCCACGATGAGCTGGTTGAACACCTGGAGAAGACGAACCGGGACGGGCTCGTTCACACCATCAACCTCCTCGGGCAGATCTGCAACTGCTGTGAAGACTGCTGCACTATATTCCGCACCTACAAGATGGAACTGCCCACGTTCATCCCCTCTCCGTTCGCAGCCCGGGTGATCGAGCACGATTGCACGGCGTGCGGCACCTGTGAAGATCGTTGTCCGGTCAACGCCATAACCGTTGATACGCTGGCGGCGGTGCATGAAGAACGGTGTCTTGGATGCGGTGTCTGTGTGCCCACCTGCCCAACCGAATCCGTGAAGCTGGTACGACGCCCGGAATCAGAGAAGGCGGATGTACCTGAAGAAGTCAGGAAAGCAATGGACTGAAGGCTCTTGCACACCCCCCTGACATTCGGCAGAGGACAGATCCTGATCCACAGCAAGGAGGCCATGCCCGCATGAAGGATGTTTCCTGCAAAAGAGATATCTCATTGACCGACAAAGAAAAGGAAGCCTTTGGCGTCCATCTCGAACAGCACGAACTGTCCGCGAATATCTGGGACCTCTTTCAGGAATGGGTTTCCCTGTCAGACGCCAACGTTCAGTTCTTCTACCTGAAAGTTTACCAGTGGGATGAATTGATCGGCCTCGGACTCTTCCTGAAGATCAAACCGTTTGACCTGCGAAGTTCCTATTCGAGACTCAGAGCGCAGGGACCCCTGAACACCATTGGCTCCCTTGCATCGTCACTCAGCCGGAACTGTGTCTGTATTTCCTTGCGGAATTTGATCACCGCAAATATCACCCGCCCTTTTTTCTACGCGGGACCGGATAAAGCCGACCTTGTCATGCAGGGGATCCTGACACATCTGAAGCAAGAGAAAGATGCGGATATGGTCTCGATCCTCGACACCTCCGAGAACGACCCGCTCTATGAAAAAGCGGGTTTCCAGAAGTATCCCAGCCCTTCTGAATCATGGCTGGACGCAACAAGATACGGGGACAGTTCGGAATACCTCGCCAACCACAGGAGCCTCAGGAAGAACCTGTCAAGAAAAAGAAATGCGGTATCAGCGGAGATCTGTCAGGGCCCGGTGTCGGACCGCGACAAAGATCATATCAAGGACTGCCTGGACTGCTCGGTCGAAAACAGCAGGGTCTACAACCCCTGTCAACAATTCTTTGAAGACAACATTTTTCAAACGGACATATTCAATTCAGGCAAATACGTTCATATCTTTGTCCGGCTCGACGGCAGAATCATCGGGTTCCACACCTATCTGGTAAGCGGATCCAATATGGGAGGCGTGCTCGGAGGGTTCAACCGGGACTTCTCCCGGAAAAACTATGTCTACGAAAGAGTCATGGTGGCCTCCCTGGACCATGCAATCAGAAACGGCATAAAGCGCGTC
>CAYTRL010000441.1:0-5155 GCA_964439795.1 uncultured Thermodesulfobacteriota bacterium | reverse complement strand
AATCCAGGAACTTCGGGAGATCCAGGACCGGGGCGCCTTCCGAACCGGAACCGGACAGCTCGGGGAGACCTCGGTACTGTCGGCCTACGAGGACCTGGTCCGCTCCGGGATCCGGATCCCCAATGCGCCCCGTGTGGTCCTGGACGCGGCCAACGGGACCGCCGGAATCGTGGCGCCGGAACTCATCCGGTCGCTGGGATGCGATACGATATGCCTGTACTGCGAACCGGACGGACGGTTTCCCAACCATCATCCGGACCCGATTGTCCCGGAAAACCTGAAAGACCTGAGAAAACGGGTAGTGGAAGCGGGGGCGGACTGCGGCGTTTCTTTTGACGGCGACGCGGACCGTATCGGCGTGGTGGACGAAAAGGGGGAGATCCTGTGGGGCGACCGGTTGTTGATCCTCTTTTCCCGATTCTTGTTGAAGGATCATCCGGGAGCCTGTATCCTTTCAGAGGTGAAGAGCACCCGTCTCCTCTACCAGGACGTCCCCAGAAACGGAGGCAGGGCCGTCATGTGGAAAGCGGGTCACTCCCTGCTCAAGCGCAAGATGAGGGAAGAGGGTGCCCTGCTTGCCGGCGAAATCTGCGGACATATGTTCTTTGCCGACCGGTACCTCGGATACGATGACGCAATCTATGCCGCCTGCCGACTCCTGGAGATCGTGGGCGGAAGCGGCCGCCCACTGTCGCAGCTCCTTTCCGACCTGCCAGAGACCTTCTGCACGCCGGAGATCCGGCTGGATTGTCCCGACGACCTGAAATTCCAGGTGGTGGAGCAGGTACGGGAGGCGTACCGGGACCGCTTTGACATGGTGGAGTTGGACGGGGTGCGGGTGGAGTTTCCCGAGGGCTGGGGCCTGGTCCGTGCGTCCAACACACAGCCGGCCCTGGTCCTTCGGTTCGAGGCGGATACCGAACAGAAACTGGCGGAGATCCGCGCCCTGCTGGAAGGAAAAACTGAGGAAATCCTCGGAAACCTTATCCCTTGACTGTAAGAGTCTTATGAAAAAGTTCGTTTGGAGCAGGTCGTTCAAAAGGTGCCAGATGCAAGGCGCCCCAAAGGCGAGGAACGGAGGCGTACACCCCGTACGTTGGAGTGACGAGACGAGGGGGAACGCAGCAGATGGTACTTTTTCAACGGCCTGCTAAGAGTCCGCACCCGTTACGGTCGAGTAGACCCTGATGAATCGACGAGCCCTGATCACCGGTATCGCCGGCTTCGCCGGCAGCCACCTGACCGAGCATCTCCTGGAGAAGGACGACCACGTGGAAGGCACCTGCCTCGAGGGGGAACCCCTGGATAACATCCGGCACCTGACCCGCCGGGTTCCCCTGCATCGTTGCGACATCCGCTCTCTCCCGGATCTGACGGAGGCGACCCGGAAAGCCCGTCCTGACGTAATTTATCACCTGGCCGCCCTCTCCTCGCTATACGATACGGAGAAGAACCCCAAGGCGGTGCTGGATACCAATTTCGGGGGAACCCTGTCCCTCCTGCAGGCCATACAGACGGCCGCCCCGAAATGCAGGCTCGTCTACGTGAGTTCGTCCGAGGTGTACGGAAGAGTGAAACCGGAGGAAACCCCGGTAAAGGAACGTCAACCCGAAGCCCCGGCGCACTTCTACGGGTTCACCAAGCTCATCTCCGAGAAGCTGGTCCTCCACTACAACAGGATGTACGGGATCCAGGGGATCATTCTGCGGCCGTTCAACCACATCGGTCCGAGGCAGTCCCCCCAGTTCGTCAGCGCCAGTTTTGCCCGGCAGGTTGCCCGGATCGAAAAAAAAGAGCAGAAACCCTTGATCCGGGTTGGAAACCTGAAAGCCGCCAGGGATTTTACCGATGTCCGGGACATGGTCAGGGGATATCGTCTGGCGGCGGAACATTGCAGGGTCGGGGGAACCTATAACATCGCTTCCGGAGTCGGGGTCACCATCAAAGAGATCCTCCGGATGATCCTCTCCTTTACGGAGCAGCGGATCCAGGTGAAAAAAAAGGCCTCCCTTGTGCGAAAAAATGAAATCCCCCTGATCACCGGGAGCGCGGCCCGGTTCCGGAAGACGGTCCCCTGGGAGCCCACCTTCAAGCTGGAAGACACCCTGAAAGACATCTATCGGTATTGGATGGAACAATGAAAGAGGGAACTGTATGAAAGAACGCGACTTTCAGATGTATTTGAACTTTGAGCAGCACCGGGTCAAGGACCGGTTCTTCAACCAGTTGAATGCCGAAACGGTCCAGGGACTTTCATCGGATCAGAAAAGGGATATCATGCGCGCGCTGGTTCGCGCGTTCCTCTACCCGAGCCCGAGGATCCTGGATATCCGGTGGGTTTTCTCTCTTTTGCAGACGAGGTATTTTCTTGTATTCATGTTCGGGAGGGAGGCCAGGGACGGAGAACCCCGTTACTTCAGCCGTTTTCTGAGTCGGAGCAAGTGGCTGCCCAACACGCTTTTCCTGGCCTTTTTCATCTGGACCATTTTTTGCAGTATCCTGGGCATGTTCCAGGTGCTCAAGTGGATCTTTTCCTGAGTTCTCTGCCCCGGACATCTGCCCAGCGCGGTCCTGCGACCGCTTTAGGAGGAAAGCCGCCTCATGGAGCCCATATCCATTGGTGAATCGTTATTTCTCGGCGTCGTACAGGGGTTGACGGAGTTTCTTCCGGTCTCCAGTTCGGGGCATCTGGTCATCTTCCAGCACTTTCTGGGTCTCCGCGAACCCCAGATCCTGTTCGACGTGATCGTTCACTTCGGCACTCTGCTGGCCGTGGTCGCCGTGTACCGGAAAGACCTCTGGCAGCTCATCGTGGAGTTTCTGGCCGCCATGGGGCAATGGATTCGAACTGGGGACCTGAAGACGACCTGGAAGGAACACCCCTATTTCCGACTGGGAATCTTTCTGGTACTGGGAACGGTCCCGGCGGCACTGGCGGGCATTCTGCTTCGAGGCCCGCTGGTAAAAGCCTTCGGGTCCCTGACATCCACCAGCGTCATGCTTCTGGTAACCGGAACCGTGCTGTTTTTCACCGGCCGAAAGACCGGTGAGGGCAGAAAACTGGAGGCCCTCTCTCTCCGGGACGCGCTGGCGATCGGTGTCTTTCAGGCGCTGGCCCTGATGCCCGGCATTTCCCGTTCCGGCATGACCATCGCCGGGGGCCTCTACCTCGGCCTGAACCGCGACCTGGCCGCACGCTTTTCTTTTCTGCTCTCGGTGCCCGCCATCCTGGGAGCAAACATCATGGAGATGCGGGATGTCATAGGAAACGTGGAATCCATGGACACCGTCCCCTTCCTCCTGGGGGGCATTTCCGCGTTGCTTTCCGGTTACTTCGCCCTCCTGTTACTCTTGAGGCTCGTGCATGGTGGAAAACTCAACCGTTTCGCCTACTATTGCTGGGCCCTGGGGGCGTCGGTCCTGGTCATCTCCCTCCTGCATACGTGAGGAACAGGCTCCACGGGGGCGGAAATGAAGGAAATGTATATATCCCTGGTTTTCCACAGGCTCCTGGCATTGATTTCTGAAGACCGCGGCTTTGCCGCTTGAGGTTCTGGAAAATGTCACACTTGCTAATTTTTTCAAAGCAGTGACGGGAAAAAACCGAAGAACGGGACGGAAAGCCCCATCCAGGCGGGCAGGTCACAGGGCGCCCCTGACCTGGCACAGGCCCTTAAGATCAAGATAACCCCTTTGATTCCAACAGGATACACCAGAACCCTTCTCCTGGAGACCCGAAACGGAGTGGAATGGCACAGGGTTTGCTAAATCCCTAGGCATGGATTTTCATCCGGGAATTCCTTCCCCCCGGGGAAAAGGGTGAGCCGCTTGAAAGTTCGACAGGGAAACGTTCTTCAAGCGGAACAACACGTCAACTTGAATTGGGATCAGGAGGGGAAGATGTAAACTGTATCTACAAACCCAGAACTCGTCGCACAGGAAAAGGGCCCCGTGAAAAACAAGAAGATTCTCATCGTAGATGACGAACCCTTCATCCTGAAATCTCTGAGTTTTGTCTTGATGAAAGAGGGCTTTCAGATCGAGACGGCCAACAACGGCCTGGAAGCCATGGAAAAAATCCAGAAAAACAAACCGGATATCGTCTTCCTGGATATCATGATGCCCAAAAAGAACGGGATGGAAGTCTGCGAATGGATCAGGGAAGATCCGGTACTAAAGAGCATCTACGTCATCATCCTGACGGCTAAAGGCCAGGAACTGGACCGGGAAAAGGGGTTTTCCATCGGAGCCGATGAATACATGACCAAACCGTTCAGCCCTTCCTCGGTGGTCAAGAGGCTCAAGGAAATCCTGCATTAAATTCGTTGCACGCACCCGATGAAGGGAATCCCTCGGGTGCCCGGATCTGTCCGGCAAGCCCCCGGAAAATAAACGAATGGCCAATTTCCTCCACGGATTCAATCCGTTTCCATGGATCGCCCTCCTTCCGGCCGTTCTCAGCGTCGTCTTCTTCCTGTCTTCGCAAAACGCCCTGCGAAGGATGTCCGCGGGCCGTTACTTTCTCACCCTGCTGATCTTCCTCTCGCTCTGGTCCGTCAGCTATTTTTTCGGGCTCCGAGCGCCCTCCCCTGAGAGGGCCCTGTTCTGGAGTCGGGTCTCCATCGCCTACCTCCTGGTCCTGCCTTCTCTGTGCTATCTGCTGAACGTGTCCATCCTGAAGCCCGCAGGGGCATCTTCCTGGACCCGTTCCCTGCTGCTGGGTATAGCGGCCCTCCTGGTGATACTGCACCTGACAACGGGCTGCTTTATCCTGGGGATTTACCACTATTCCTGGGGGTACTTTCCGCGCTACAGCTTCCCGTTCCTCCTCTTCCAGGGCTTTTTCCTGGTGGTTCAGATCCTGATTCTCTGGGACGTGTTCCTCCAATACCGGAGCACCCCCCCCGGGCCCATCCGCTCCCGCAACCTCCTGCTCCTCGTGGCATGGGCAGTGGCCTTTGCCGGATCTCCGGACTTCCTGCTGGGTTTCGGGGCCGGAGCCGTACCGATCAGCGGCCTGTCCGTCAGCTTCTTTCTCGTGGTCTCCTTCCTGCTGTTCCGGCGGTACGGGATCACCGATTTCTTCCAGTACCTGGGCCTGGGGTCCATCCTGCAGTTTTCAAAGGACCCGATCTTCCTCATCCGGATCGACGGA